>JAUXGL010000063.1 GCA_030622135.1 Deltaproteobacteria bacterium | reverse complement strand
TTATAAGAACATGTGAAACTCGCCGTAGCCAAGAACCCGACTTCGCCAAGGCTACGTCGGGAGAAACTACGGCTGGTTCGTTTGGTGGCGCTGGTTGCGCATATGCTTGCGGTGCTTCATCATACGCTCGGCTCGCAGCACGTGCACCTGCTCCCACTGCGCGGGCGTAAGCTCCTTGCGGATGTCCAGGATCAGCCCCACCCAGTTCTTCTTCAGCCGCAGCTCGATCGCGCCGATCTCATCGATTTGCTGGAAGATCGCCGCCCGATCGGGGTCGTCGGCCTGCATCAACTGCTGCATGTTCAACTGGGCCTTCTTCGCCTCGTGCTGGATGTCCAGCCGCTTGCGATCGGCCTCGGACGAGAGAATCTCGATGCTCCGGATCTGCTGATCGCTGCACCCGGCGGCCCTTAAACCCTTCTTCACAATCGCCGGGTTCTTGTGCCCGCCGCCGTGCCCGTAACCGCACTCACAACCATGCCCACAACCGTGTTCGCAACCGTGCTTGAAACCGTGCTTGAAACCCGGTCCCGCCAACGCGATCACCGGCATGGCCAGCAGGGCCACCACCATCAGTGAAATCAACCGTCTCATTTAGCTACCTCCTAGGTTTCGTGAAGAATCTCTTGTCGTGATAGACCCCCGAGTACTCGATCGGGTATACAATGACAATACCCAGCTATAGGTAAGCATGGTATGTCGAATCCCAGCCGTTTGGCAAGGGAAAGTGTCCGGTTTCCGGACACCCACCGGCACGGTTTCCGGACACTCCCGGCTCGGTTTCCGAACCCGCTTATGAATGCCTTTTCTGGTTTCTCAACCACTTCCGCGCCAGCGCGCTGGTTGGCATCATTCCTGCTTACAACAAAGTCATGTGCCGAGAAGCCCTGAAGACACATTTCAACTTCCAAAGCTTCCGCCCCGGCCAGGAGGCCATCATCCAGGCAGTTTTGCGCGGCGAGAACACCCTGGCGGTCTTGCCTACCGGTGGCGGCAAATCCCTGTGCTTTCAACTGCCCGCGCTGCTGCGGCCGGGCCTAACCCTGGTGGTTTCGCCACTGATCGCCCTGATGAAGGACCAGGTGGACGCCTTGTCGCAAAACGGTATCCCGGCAACTTTCATCAACTCATCGCTGGGCCGGACGGAGATGCGCCGGCGCCTGGCGAACTTGGGCCGGCACCGCCTAGTCTATATCGCGCCGGAGCGTTTCAAGAGCGAGTGGTTCCGCTCCGCTCTCCTGCGTACGGACGTCTCCCTCTTCGTCGTCGACGAGGCGCATTGTATCAGCATGTGGGGCCACGATTTCCGGCCTGACTACCTGCAGTTGAGAGCCGTCCTGGGTTTCCTCGGCCACCCCCAAGTGGTGGCCTGCACCGCCACGGCCACCTCGGAGGTCCGCGAGGACATCGCCCGCCAGCTCGGCCTGAGCGACCCCACCGTGATCGTGCGCGGGTTCGCCCGGGAGAATCTCACCCTGGCCGTCCGGCGGACGGGAACCCACAGCGACAAGCTCTTGCACACGTTACAGCTCCTCCGGGATTATCCCACCGGGATCGTCTACTGCGCCACACGCGCCAACGTAGTCCGGGTCGCCGGGAAGCTGAAATGCGAGGGCGTGGGTTGCATCGCCTACCACGGGGGCATGGACGACCAAGAGCGCAAGCGCGCCCAGGAACTCTTCATCCACGGCGAGGTCCCGGTCGCCGTGGCCACCAACGCGTTCGGCATGGGGATCGACCGCCCGGATCTCCGCACTGTCATCCACTGGGACGTGCCCGGCAGCATCGAGGCTTACTACCAGGAGGCCGGCCGTGCGGGCCGCGACGGTCAACCCGCCCGCTGCGAGCTCCTGTTCAACCACGCCGACGTCCGCACCCAGGAGTTCTTCATCCAGGAAAGCGACCCCAAAACCACCGAGCGTGACCGCAACCGCCTGCGCCACCTGCTCGCCTACGTCCACTCGCGCTCCTGCCGCCACAGAACCATCCTACGCTACTTCGACGATCCGGCCGGCGAAAAAATGCAGGGCTGCGACAGGTGCGACAACTGCCTGCGCAAGGCCGGCGCCCGAACCGAAGCCCACCGCCCCCCGACACCAGAAGAACGCGAGGAGATCAACAAGGTTCTCACCGGCATCTCTCGCCTAAACGGCCGCTTCGGCCGGACGCGAATCTGCCAGACCCTCTGCGGTTCCCGCGACCAACAAGTCCTGCGCTTCCGCCTCGACAAAAACCCGGTCTACGCAACCCTGAATAATCGCCCCCAGCGCTACGTGTTGAAGCTCATCGACGCTCTCCTCGACGAGGACTGCATACAAGTCAAAGGCGACGAGTACCCCACCCTGCAACTGACCCCCTGCGGCTACTCCGTGCTCTCAGGCAAGGAATTCATCACCCTCCCCTGGCCCGCTCCACCCCCAGCGCAAAAAACCAAGCAGCCGGACGCCCCCAGCGCGCCTACCCCCACGGTGGACACCCGCCTGGTGGATGCCTTGCGCTCCATGCGCACCCGGCTGGCCCGGGAGCGCAAAGTCCCCGCCTACCAGATCCTCCACAACAAAACCATAGAAGAAATCGCCCGAAACGCCCCCCGCGACCAAGCCTCCCTGCTGGCCATAAAAGGCATCGGCCCAGTCAAGCTGGCCGACATAGGCGACCAAATCCTGGAAGTTCTGCTGAAAACCCTCGCTTAATTCCTCGGCCCCCCCTCACAATTCTGCGGCTACCCACTGCCCTCCCGACACCCTGGCGATGGAATCGGTGATCTCCGGGCCGCCTTCGTACAGTTCCAAGACGGTGATCCCGAGCCTCTCTAAGGATTCTACCAGCCGCCGCTGCAGCTCCCCGGCTCCGGAGCCGCGGGTTCCGATGCAACCGGTTTTACCGGGCTCCCCGAGAGCGGGGCCGGTGTAAACCAGGCAGCCCTCCCACCCGGGCTCGGGGACCAACGTGGCCAAAACGGCCAGGATCGTTCTTTTCGGATCGACCGGTTGGAAGACCTTTTGGACCGATCGGAGATCGAAGGTAAAGCTGCAGGTCGACTCGTCCATGGTTTCTCCACTGTACACCAGCGCACCGGTTTGTGCGAACCGGAAAAAGGACCTATAATTTCGGCCGGGAGAATGGTTTTGGACATCTTTTCCATCCTGCAAAAAGCCGCGGCCTCGCACCCGAACGCGATCGCGCTGGTGGACGGCGATCGCCACTTCACGTACTCCCAGGAGTTCGAACGTACCCGCGCCCTCTCTGGGTTTCTGGCATCCCGGAGAATCCGGCCGGGGGACCGGGTTTCGATTCTGGAGGACAACTCGCCTGCGTACTTCGAGGCTTACTTCGCCGCCGCGGGGCTCGGGGCGATTCTCAATCCGCTGAACACCCGCCTGGCCGCCCGGGAGATCGCCGTCATTATCGAGGACGCGGGATCGCGGTGGTTGATTGCCGGCGAGCGGTTTGCGGAGTTGGTGTCGGACGTCCGGTCCCGGAGCACGCCGATCGAAGGGGTCCTTTACACGGGCGAGCAATACGAGCAAGTCGTCGGCTCCTGCTCGGAGACCTTCGAGCCCTCCCCGGTAAAAGCAGACGACGTGGCCCAGCTCTACTACACCTCGGGCACCACCGGGCGACCCAAGGGGGTCATGCTCACCCACAAGAACGTCTGCATGCATGCCCAGGCGACCATCGAGGAGCTGGACCTTACCGGCTCCGACGTGTGGGGGCACATCGCACCCATGTTCCATCTGGCCGACGCCTGGGCCACCTTCGCGGTCACCCGGGTGGGCGGGTGTCATGTCATGGTGCGGCGGTTCGATCCGGAGGGGGTGCTGCGGGTACTGGAAAAGAAGCGTGTCACCATCTCCAACCTGATCCCCACCATGCTCAACCTGATGACCAAGCACGAGCGCGTCCTGAGCTTCGACTTCTCCAGCCTGCGCGTCCTGCTCTCCGGCGGTGCGTCCATTGCCCCCGAAGTGGTCAGGAGCACCATGGAGACCTTCGGCTGCGACTACATCCAGACCTACGGCATGACCGAGACCAGCCCGTTTTTGACCCTGAGCATTCTAGAGGAGCACCTGAAGCGACTGCCGCCCGACGAGCAGCTTTTGTTCAAAGCCAAGACCGGCCGGCCGTTCAAGTCGGTAAAGCTGGAGGTGGTGGACGAGCAGGGAACCAAAGTCGCGCCGGACGGAAAGCAGGTGGGAGAGATCCGGGTGAAGGGAGAGACGGTCACTCCCGGCTACTGGAACAACCCGGAGGAGACCCGGGCCGCCTTCGAGGACGGCTGGCTGCGCACCGGCGACCTGGCGGTTTTGGACCAAGAAGGGTACGTCAACATCGTCGACCGCCAGAAAGACATGATCGTCACCGGCGGCGAGAACGTGTACTCCACCGAGGTAGAGAACGTCTTGTACCTGCACCCGGCGATTCTGGAGGCGGCGGTGTTCGGAGTGCCGGACGAGACCTGGGGCGAGGCGGTCCGGGCCGCGGTGGTGCTCAAGCCCGGGCAGACAGCCACCGAGGAGGAGATCAAAGGCTTCTGCCGGGAGAACCTGGCGGCCTACAAGGCGCCCAAGAGTGTGGTTTTCCTCAAGGCGCTCCCCAAGACTGGTTCGGGAAAGATCTACAAGAAAAAGCTCAGAGAAACGCTCGGGGGATCAGACCCCCCATAGCTTCTTGCCTGCCGGTCGAAGTTCGATTACTACTATGGTAGTCGCAGTCGGACGAAGTTACAAAAACCGAAGGGTGAGCCCATGGAATGCCTCTGGCTTGAGGACCGGAAGCTCGGCGTCAAGAATTTTCCGCCCCCGACTCCCGCCAAGGATGAAGCCATAATCCGCTTGCTGCTGGCCGGGATCTGCCGCACGGACATCGAGATGCTGCGCGGGTACCACCCGTTTTCGGGCGTGCCCGGCCACGAGTTCGTGGGCGAGGTGATGCACGCGCCCGGCGACTCCTCCTGGGAGGGCCAGCGGGTGGTGGGTGAGATCAACCTCTCCTGTGGAGAGTGCGCCCACTGCCGCAAGGGGCGGCCCAACCACTGCGAGATCCGCACGGTGCTGGGCATCGTCGACCGGGACGGGGTTTTCGCGGAAACCTTCACGCTCCCACTCTGCAACCTCCACGAGGTGCCAAAATCAATCCCCGACGAGGCCGCGGTATTCACAGAGCCCCTGGCGGCCGCCTGCGAGATCCTCGATCAGGTACGCGTCCGCACCACCGACGTGGTTTTGGTCATCGGGGCGGGCAAGCTGGGACAACTGGTCGCCCGGACGCTGCAACTCACCGGCTGCGCCCTGCAAGTGGCGACCAAGCACCAAAGGCAGAAACAGATCCTGGCCGACTGCGGGATCGCCGCCATGGAGCCGTCCCAGGTGAGCCGCGGCTACGCGGACCTGGTGGTGGAAGTCTCCGGAACCCCCGCGGGCCTGGACCTGGCCCGCCAGGCCGTACGGTCCCGGGGCACCATCGTGCTCAAGAGCACCTACTCGGGCTCCAAGGAGTTGGATCTGTCCTCCTGGGTGGTCGACGAGATCACCCTGGTGGGTTCCCGTTGCGGCCCTTTCGCCCCGGCACTGCGCCTGCTGGAAAAGTCCCTGGTGGATCCCCTCCCGCTGATCGAGGCCCGCTACCCCCTGTGCCAGGGCGATCGCGCCTTCGAGCACGCCCAGAAACCCGGAGCCCTGAAGGTGCTTCTCCACCCGTAAGGAAGGAACCATGCAGAGATTCGTCATCGTACTCTGTTCGCTTTTTCTAACCCAGGTTGCCTGGGCCGGGCCCAGGGCCACGCTCATCGAGAAACTCGAGGCCGACTTGAAGAAGGACCAGGCACTGTCAGCCAAGGAGCGCCAGGCATACCTCGAAGAGTTTAGGCAACAACTGGGCGCCTACGCCTTCGACATTATGAAGGGCGAGCGGGCCAAGGGAGTCGACGTGATCCTGACCGTCATCATGGAAGGATCACTCGACCAGCTCCCGGTGAGAAGAATCGTCAGCGTGGCCACCGGCGCCTACGTGGCCATAAGCCGGGGAGGACATCCCGACGTCGTCCTCGGCATAGCCCTGTATGGATTCAAGCAAAAGCTGAAGGGCGACGTGATCGCGGCCCTGGCCAACGGCTACCGGGAATGCCGAAAAGCCGGCATCCCCCGCCACGTGGCCAAGGACCTGATCTACCACGCCGCTTACGGCAACTGGGACATCGAGACGTTCAACCGGCTCAAGCGGGGCCTCATCCTGGCCGCCCGGGAAAAACTCGACATGGAAGACTTCAACGCGTACCTGCTGGGCAACTTCAAGAAAGGCGGCGTGGGCCCCGGCCGGATGGTGGCCAAGACCCTACGGGTCTTTCGCCAGGCCGCCAGAACCAAGACCCGTCCCAAGATGCCCAAGTACCAGAGCCCCTGCGCGCCACCGCCGCAGCTAAAGAAGCTGCGGGCGAAGAAAAAGAAAGAAAAGAAGCCCCCCAGGGCGGATCCGAAAACCCCCACTCCGCCTCCGCCCCCGAAGCAGGAAAAGAAGCTCGGCCGGAAGGGATTCTTCTCGAAAATGGACGGATCCATCGCCTCTTTCCTGGGCACACCCTACGTCTGGGGCGGCCGGACTCGCCGGGGCACGGACTGTTCGGGTTTCACCCAGTCCGTCTTCGCCGAGCTGGGTCTCGAGCTGCCGCGGAACTCGCGCAAGCAGTGGAAAACCGGCCGGGCGGTCAAGTACAACCGGCTTCGCAGGGGCGATCTGGTTTTCTTCCGCACCATCGCCAATTCCATCTCCCACGTGGGCATAATGACCCAGCCGTCCAGCCACGAGTTCGTCCACGCCTCGTCCTCGCGCGGCGTGGTAAGGTCGAACCTGGAATCCAAGTACTACAAGAAACGTTACGCGGGGGCACGCCGGGTGATTCCGGAGTGGTTCACGAACGTGATCTTTTAACCGCACAAACCGCGGCAAAATACGCGGACCGCGGAACGACAAAAACCATCGAGATGGGGTGATGAATAGACGCAGAGTTTATCCCCTTTTCTCAGGGGGTATTCTGTATGCGTTCCAGCTCCGACACCACATCATCGAGGGTCTTCGTCACCCCGGGGCCGGAAACCTCGAAGGCCAGGCCGATGATGTACTCGTGCGGATCCGGCCCCCGGCAATGCACTCCCCGCGCACGGATCCGCAGGGAGGGATACCCGGAAAACTGCAGCAGCACATCCACCGACTCCTCCCTACGAATGGGAGCACGTCCGGTCAACATGACGCCACCGGCCGAGATGTTCACGGTTCTGTAGGAAGCATAGTGCTGGCCGTTCTTAAACACGAAGGCCGCCGCATGGATATCCAGACGACGGTGGCGGCGGCGCTCGCAGCAAGGAGACCCAGGATTCATCGCCACCACCTCACGCAACGCACACAGTGGTGCCGGCGTACCTGCGAGCCGTCGTTCTCGTTGCCCCTGAGAACCGATGCAACGGCCTGACCTCTGGCAGATCCAACAATACTCATGCCCAACCACCTCTCCCCGCACTCCCTGTTTATGCAGGATCCGTGCCCCAACGGGCGACAGCAAAACAGCCTTTAAACCGCTGGAATACGAGACAACCGGGAGAGTCGCATCCGACCGGTGGAGTGTTTCTCACCCACCTATTCAATGCGGAATCGGGCCAGGCCGGCTTCGGTTCCCACCCAGAGGTTTTGGCCCTCCCGCAAGAGCGAGGCGGATCGGGGATCGGGAATCCCGTCGTCCGGGCCGAAGATTCGCACCCGGTCTTTGTTTGCGCCTACCCAGGCCACGCCGTACAGCGTGCCCAGAAACGCTCCGTGCTTTCCGGCGGCCACCGCGGTAAGGCGCTCGTCGGGCAGACCCTCTTCTTTTCCGAACCGGCGAACCTGCGCGCCGCGCACGTGGGCCGCGCCCCGCTGGCAGGTGGCCACCCAGATCTCGTCGGCCCCGACCGCCGAGATTCCGGTCACCCAGTTTTCGGGAAGCTCACGGTGGTCCTGCAGATGCCGGGCGTCTTCGCCGCCGAAGGACAGCCGCTTGACTCCCTCGGTCTCGGAAGCCGCGAAGACCTTGCCGCCGGCCGAGTCCATGGCGGTCATCTTGAAGGGCACTCCCTTTTCGTGGTTCTTGAATCGCACCTTGGTTCGGTTCCCCCGCCGGGTCCAGATCCGCACCACCCCGAACTTGTTGGCCAGTGCCACCAGACCCGGCTCGATCCTGGTTGCGGCGATGCCGCCCCCGGTGGCGAACCACCGCAGCAGGCGCGCGTCCCGGTGCCCGATGGGTACCGGTTCGAAGCGGGGTCCGAAGCGGGATATGCCGCCGGATGTGGCCACGTACAGGTAGCGCCCGTCGCCGGCCAGGCCGTGCACCATCGGCGATTCGAGCGGCAGGGACCGCCAGCCATTCTTGGTGAGCACGCAGGCGCCCCGATCAAACGTACCCGCCACCAACAACTTGCGGTGGCGGGTCAGCTTGGTCACGTGATTGCCGCAGATCTCCCCCGCGGGCCTGAGGCACTTCGTCTCGCCACCATCGAAGAGGTGGAGGCCCTTCCCACCCACGCCCACCCAGAGGCGCTTATTTTCGGCCACCAGGGCCGTCACCCTGCCGTCGAACGACACGGGCACGGGTTTCAACTCCGACCCCTTCAGGTGGTAGATGGTCCCATCCACGGTGCCTACCAGCATGCCCTCCAAAACCCCGGCCAAAACCGTGGCAGCAACCGCTTTTTCGGAGTTTTTGTGTCTTGCAAAAAGGGGGCGCACCCGGTCGTTCTCGATCCCGAAAAGCCCCTCCCCCGTCGCCGCCACGAAGCCATTCCGGCTTGCCGCTATATCCAGCACGGGCCCGTCAAGAAAGATTGCCTTTTTTCCCTTCGACCAACGAAGCAGCACGGTGCCGGCCATGTCTCCCAATGCCAGGACCGGACCCGAAACCGCCGCTCTGTGCCACCAGCCCTTCGGGCCGGCTTCATCGGTTACGCGATACCCCTTTTTCTTTTCGTACACCAGTCGCAGCAAGCCGCGCTGGTAGGCTATCAAAAAGGTGCCGCCGTCCTGTGCCAGGGGAGGTCTTTCCAGGAGCGCGGACACCGGGCCGTATGTGTCCGGCCTCGACGAGTTCCGGATCGGGAGAACCTCGAGGCTTGTTCCCGGACGGCCATGATCGGCGTGACGCAAGACGACGGCACCGAAATCACCACCCACCAACATCCGATCGCCGGAAAGCTCCGCCACCAAGCGTAGACTGTTTCCGGGCAGGCCGTCCGCCGCAGTCAGCTTGAAGAGGAAGCGGCCGTCCTTGCGGCTGTGCACCGAAAGCCCCCCGCCGGTGGCCGCCCACACTCGGCTCTTGCTCAACGCGATGCTGCGGACATCGGATGTGTTGGTATACTGCTTCTTATGATCGAGGCCGGCACTCTCCGCGGGGCGGACGATTCCGATCGTCCCCGCCAAAACCGCGAGTGCCGGCCAAATCCATCTCATCAGAGTGACTCCCTCTGAACGTGGATGGTCACGGTCTGCTCCAGGCGGTTGCCGGCCGCGTCCCGCACCACCACCATTACCTCAAACCGGCCGGTGATGGCGTCTTCGGGTACCTCCAGCTCGGCCGTCCAGTCGATACGTCCGTCGTCCTCGGCCTCGAGCTGGATGCGCTCCCAGCCGAGCTCCGGGCAGTGGACGTAGACTTCAAAGGCCGGCTCCACCGCATCTACGAAAACATCCACGCCCGCTCCAACACCGAGCACCTCTTTTGAGAACTCCACGACGAACTCCTCCGCCCGGCTGTCGAGGACGTAGGAAATCCGGTCGTAGACCACCTGCCCGTCCTCCATCTCGACCACGATCAGCACCGTGTAGATCCCGTCGGGGATGCCCGCCGGCACCAGGAAGCGCCCGCGCCAGACTTCGCGCTTCTGGTCGTAGGCAAGATCCAAGACCAGGCCGAAGGGGAAGTAGGCGGTCACTCGGGCCGCGTCCTCCGGCGCTCCGACCGAGAGAATCGGATCCCCGGGCGGGATCAACTGCCGGGAGAGGCACCCCAGGGCGCGCGCGGTGACCCCGTCGGGAAGCGGCAGGCGTTGGCTCACCGGGATCAGCGGCTCTTTGGGTTTGCGGTTTATCACCTCACGGTCGACGGCCACGAAGGCGGTGTATTTGCTCATCAGGGAGTGATCGAGCGCCAGCTCGGTGATCTCCTCCTTGCGCTTTTCGGGAAACCGGGTGTCCTCGTCCATCCACTCGCCGATGCGCGCCCGTGCCCAGAGGCTGGCGATCTCGGGGCGCTGGTTCCGGTCGGGCAGATCCACGGGGATCTCGTAGGAAAACGTTTGGTTGCCGACGCGGCCGCCCATGGTGACGGTCCCGCTCTGCGCCCGGCCGTAGCGGGCATGGACCAGAAGCGGGCGATTGTCGAAAAGATCGGGAATCACCCCGGGCGTCTGGTCGAAGACGTCCAGGTCGCCCCAGGAGAGTTGCACGTCGGTCAGCACCGGGTTACGCACCATCCGGTAGAACCGCTCCACGAAAGGCCCGGGATCCTCGTCGTAGCGCATGATCTGGGCTTGCCCGCGCCCGATGCGGGCCATGCCGGTCAAAAGATACCGGTTGACCGAGGAACCCACCCCCAGGGAGAACAACCGCGCCTGCGCCTCGTTTTCTTCCGAAATGGCTTTCAGGATCTCTTGTTCGTTGCCGATATACCCATCGGTGAGGAAAAACACGATCCGCACCCGGCCGGCGTCGACGCTTCCCTCGATCGCCCGGCGGATGCCGGAGAGCATCTCGGTTCCACCCATGCCGCTCATCTCGTCGATGAACCCGATTCCGCGCTCGACGTTCCCGGGCGTGTTCTCGAGCGGCGACCGGGAAAGCGCCGAGACATGGTTGGAAAACCGCATGATGCTGAAGCGGTCGTCGGGGTTCATCCCGCGCAACGCCACCCGCATGAGCTCCTTGCAGGCCTCGATGGGCTTGCCGTGCATGGAACCCGAGTTGTCTACCACGAAGAAAAGATCCTTGGGCGCGATCTCGGTCGACTTGGGGAAAGCCGGCGGCTGGACCGACAGGGTCAAGTACCCGTTGCCGCCGCCGTTCTTGTGGGCCAGGACGGTGACGGCCGGCCGCTTCGCGCGCAGATCGATTCTCAGAATGAAGTCCTTGTTGGGGATCCGATCGCCCTTGGCGATGCGCACCATCGCCCGGTCGTCTCCCCGGCGATCGATTGCGAGATCGTGCGAAGGGGAGGTGAGCGAGGCGATGGGAAGCCCCGGCGCCACCTCCAGCTCCAGGTCGATCCGGTGGGCGCTGGTCTCGTTCGACCGCAGCACCGGGGGACTAATTGCGCCGGCGTCCAAAACCCGGTCGGTGTCCGCGCAGCGAGCGCCGGCACGCCTCTCGAGATCGGGCCGCGGCAGCGGCTGGCCCGGGATGTAGCGCGGGCCCACCACGGTGGGAAACACGAACGCGGAGACACCCTCGGTATACCCGAGCACGTCCACGTACTCGATCTCCACCTCGATCTTGTCACCCGCGGGGATGTTGCCCACCTTCTGGGTAAAGATATTGGGCCGCTGTTGGGTCATCAGCGCGGCAGTGTGCCCCGCCTCCACGGCCTCTTTGTAGATCTCCTCCGCCTCCTTCTTCTCCTTGATCTCCGCCACCACGTCCCGATCGGACAGGTGCATGATCATAGACGTGACCGCCGCCCGTTCCGGCAGCGGAAAGACGTAAGTGGCCTCGATGACCGCGTCGTACGGGTTCACGTAAACCTGGGTAACCTTCACCCGGGCCACGAACCCCGAGACAATCCCCCGCACCCGCGTCTCGGCCAGGGGCAGCGGTATCAGCCTCTCCTTACCGGACATGTACAGGCCAAAGAGAGACTCGTCCTCCTGGCCCCATGCCGAGAACGGCAAACCGAAAGACAACCAGACAGCAATCCAGCTCAAAATTCCTCTTGCGCGCATGACGGTCTCCTTTTCTTCCGGGTAACACCGAAAGAGAAAGCAACCCACGTGCCACCAGGGAGCTTTTTAGACTCTAATGTAAATACAATGGGTTACAGATGCCCGCTGCCCGGTTCCGGGTGCATGCTGACACGTTTACGCGTGTCCTTGAGGCCACAACCCACCAAACCCCTCTCCCCGAGTCGGGGAGAGGGGACCATAGTTTCCTTCGGACAGAGAGAGAGGGGGGGGGGAGAGGTTAACGCCCTACGAAATCCATTATCCACCTGGCGATGCCGATCAGGACCAGGATGGCGCCCTCCCGGCGGGAGATGACCCAGCCGGTGCGCAGGAAGATCACCACGATCATACACATGCCCATCAGCATGGCGATGCTGGAGACGGCTCCGTCGGCCACGTGCATGCTGCGGATGGTTCCGGCCAGGCCCAGGACACCCAGGAGATTGAAAAGGTCCGAGCCGATCAGGTTTCCCAGGGACATTCCGTAGCGTCCCTTGGCCGCGGCCATCAGCGAGGTGGCGAGCTCGGGCGCGGACGTCCCCGCGGCCACGATGGTCACGGCGATGACCCACTCGCTCACTCCCCAAAAGCGGGCCACCTCGGAGGCGGAGTAGACCAGCAGGTGCCCCCCACCCACCACGCACCCGACACCAAAGAGCAGCCAGGGGTAGTCCTTCCAGGTAGCCGTCCCCGCGGGCACCCCGGACTCCAGCGGCTTCTTGCGGGCAAACAGCAGGATCAGGTAGCCGAACAGTCCGGCGAAGAGAATGATGCCCTCGTACCGAGCGAAGTACTGGTCGTGGAGAAAAAACAGCAGCAACACGGAGGTGCCGATGAGAATGGCCCCGTCCCGGTAGACGATCTCCCGGGTGGCCTTCAGGGCCCGAAAGAGGGCGCAGCCCCCCAGAATGAAGCCCAGGTTGAAGATGTTGGAGCCAACGACGTTGCCCACCGAAATGTCGGGCTTTCCGGAGATGGCGGCCGAGATGGTCACGGCGAACTCGGGGGCCGAGGTCCCGAAGGCGCAGATGGTCAAGCCGATGGTCAGGTCGGACATCTTGAACTTGCGACCGATCCGCGAGGCGCTGCCGACGAGCCATCCGGAGCCCTTCCACAAGAGCACGATGGAGACGACGACCAGGCCGATGTTCAGGATGACGTCTGGGGTCATTTAGCGGGCTTGCCCAAAACCGCCTCGAAGAGAGATTCGTCCATTAGCCGGCCCTCGGCAATCGCCTGCCGGTACTTGATGAAGTCGATGGTGTCCACCCCGGTGATCTTCTTGGTATTGAAAGCATTGAACCCCAGGTAGGCCTCGCCCATCATGTTGGCCGCCAGCCAGTGCCGGCTTGAGATCTTGGCCTGGTCCCAGAAATACTTCTTCTTGGTCCGTATGCTGTCGATGGACATCTGCAGGCACCCCGGGAACAGGTTGGCGAAGTGCCAGACCATCTTGTTGACTTCGTCATCCAGCATATAGAAATCGATCTCGCACTCCCGCATCAACGCCTTGGCCGCCTTGGCTTCCTCGCCGGTCTTGAGCTCTCCGTACACTACCTCGCCGTCTTTCAGGTAGGCGTCGGTGAACACCTGGGGGTTGCGGATGAACTCCCCGCCTTTTTTTAAGACCGGCACTACCTTGGTGATCAGATTTTTCAGCCGCATCTTGTAGGCCGACCACAGCTCGCAGGATACGCAGTTCCACATGGCGTCTTCCGCGGATAGAAACCAGGGCAAGAAGTCCGACGAGCCGCCCACCGGGGCCGATCCGTGCCGGGTGCCCGCCTGGCCGAAGATGGCCAGGTCCGAGGCAACCGCCAGGTCGCAGGCCATGCCGATCTCCTGGCCGCCGGCCACCCGCATGCCGTTAACCCGACAGATGACCGGCTTGCGGCATTCCAGAATGGAATCCACCATGGCGTTGAACAGGTCCATGTACTCGCCGTACTCGTTGGGACGATTGGCGTAGTACTCGGCATACTCCCTGGTGTTCCCGCCGGAGCAGAAAGCCTTCTCGCCCGTGCCGGTGAACACGGCGGCCACCACGCTACGATCCCCCGAGGCCGCGCGAAACCCGGCGATCACTCCCTTGACCATATCGGTGGTGTAAGAGTTGTACTGCTTGGGGTTGTTCAGCCGGATCCAGGCGGTGTACAGCCCCTTGACCTCCCGGCCTTCCGCGTCCAGAAGCGGCTTCTTCTCGAACACGACGCAGGGCGGCTCCGTTCCCCAGTACTCGCCCTTGAACAAAATGTGGTTCTTGATCTCGTTGTCCCTGGGTACCCAATCAAGGCTCATGACCAAACCTCCTTGTCTTGTGACATTGTCTTGATACTGACGCAAGTATGCACCTTTAGCCCAAAGGCGGCGGAAATGCAACTTGCAAATGCTTATGCTTATCGCTATGCTGCGCCCCGCATGGAACGCGTCCTCGAACTGATCGAAAACGGCCAGGCGGGCTACGTAACCGTCATGGGAGTGGGTGGCGTGTTCATGGCCCTTTTGTTCCTGATCCTGTTCATCACCGTGCTGGGAAAAGCATATCGCTTCAAGAAGCTACGCGGACGAAGCCCGAACCCAACCGCGCACAATCCGGCCCAACCGCCGGTCGAGCAAAACCCATCCGGCGGTGAGACGGCCGCGGCCCTGGCGGTGGCGCTGGCCCTTTCCGGCAAGAGCCGCCGCACGGGCGTTTCCATAAAACCCGGCCCGGCGGAGGAAGAACTCTCCCCCTGGAAAACGGCCGGCCGGCTCTCAATGACACGACCGTTCGCCCAGCCGAAGAGAGACTGATCCATGGAACCCCTCATCCAGTTTTTGAAAGTCACCGCTTTTTGGAACCTCAGCTGGGGCAACCTGTTGATGGACGCCATCGGTGTCATCTTCATCTACCTGGCCATCAAGAAACACTACGAGCCACTGCTGCTCATCCCCATCGGCATCGGCATCCTCATGGGAAACGTGGCCCCCGTCACTATCGCCGGCAACCAGGTCTTCTACATGTTAGTCGACGGGGAGATCGCCAAGGGCTCCGGCCAGTACAGCGTGATGTACTACCTGTACTTCGGCGTCCGCACCGGAATCTACCCGGCGCTGATCTTCTTGGGCGTCGGGGCCATGACCGATTTTTCGTACCTGATCTCCAACCCCAAGCTGGTGCTTTTAGGCGCCGCCGCCCAGTTCGGCATCTTCACCACCTACACGGGCGCGCTGGCCCTGGGCTTCATCCCCTCGGACGCCGGGGCCATCGGAATCATCGGGGGGGCCGACGGGCCCACGGCCATATTCCTGTCTTCCATCCTGGCCCCCGATCTCCTCGCCCCCATCGCCATCGCCGCTTACTCCTACATGGCCCTGGTCCCGGTGATCCAGCCGCCGATCATGAAGCTGCTCACCAGCAAAAAAGAGCGCCGAATCCGCATGCAGGACCCCCGCCCGGTGTCCAAGACCGAAAAGATCATCTTCCCCATCGGCGGATTTTTAATCTGCACCCTGATTGCCCCCGGCTCCGCCATCCTGATCGGCTGCTTCTTCGCCGGAAACATACTAAAGGAGTCCGGCGTCACCGAGCGCCTGGCCCAGACGGCCCGGACCTCCTTCGTGGACATCATCACCATCCTGGTGGGCCTGAGCGTGGGCTGCTCCGCCTCCGCCGACACGTTCCTCACCCCAAAGTCCTTGATGATCTTCGGCCTGGGCGCTTGCTCCTTCGCCATCGCCACCGCCTCCGGCGTCATCTTCGCCAAGATCATGAACCTGTTCTCCAAGAACAAGGTGAACCCCTTAATCGGCGCCGCCGGAGTGAGCGCGGTGCCCGACTCCGCCCGGGTAGCCCAGATGGTCGGCCAGGAGGAAGATCACCAGAACTTCCTGCTCATGCACGCCATGGGCCCCAACGTAGCCGGCGTCATCGGCTCCGCCATGGCCGCCGGAATCTTGTGGTCAATCCTGGGATAAATCCAGCAAGAACAAGTAGGGCAAACTGATCCGGGAAGACGGCAACTCGGGCCGCTTGATGCTCTCCAGATACAACGGTAGGAACTTCGGCGGCACCAGTACCCCTTCGTCCAGAAGCTCCTTTACCGTATTCAACTCGTCCAGGGACGCCTTACCCGGAAACAGAACGGAGAGATCGCCGCCCGTAGCCCAGTAGCGCAAGATTCCCCCCACATCCGCCAGGCACACCCAGTCCTGGGTGAACCCCCCGGCCCGAAAGATCCGCTGGCAGACCGAGTAGGCGAAGTCCTCGTCGAACCCGAACTCGTATACCAGCTTCTCGAACACCTCGAAGAACTCCAGCCCGCGCACCATCCAGTCCACCGCCACCACCCGCGAGCACAACGCGGCCGCCCGTTCTGCCGCCATCACCCCGGAGGCGATCTCGGAAAACACCCCCAGGCTCTCCCTAAACGCCATGGTCCCCCGCAACCCCGCCCGCAACAATCCCAGCGGCTGCCGAAGCCCGTTGAGATAGGTGAGTATGTGCGCCTCGATCTCGTGGTGCTTGTAACCCTCGGCCGCCATCCCGGAGTACCGCGCCCCGGCCTGGATATGAACGCGGTTCTCGTGCACGTACACGCTGGAGCCCAGATGCGGCGCCACGACAACCTCGCATTCGAATCCGGGGTAACTCTCCCGGTAGAGATCCAAGTACCGATCGAGCCGGCCCTTGACCTCCTCCGCGTCGAGTTCCCGCTTTTCCGCCTCCCGCGGCCGGGCCAGGATCTCCTCCGCGTCCTGGACCATGTCCCTCGGCGGCCGCCCGTACAAGGTAAGCGACCGGTGGAAAAACTCCCCGGTTCCCCGCGCCTGGAGCAATTGAATGGTCTTGATCAGCTCCTCGCGCCGACCTGCATACAGGCGACGGAGTCTCTCATCGTCGATCCCGGAAATCGGCGTGCCCTGAAGCGAATCCAGAAGCTCTGGCGGCGAAAATTCTAAAGGCGGATATACGAATTCCGGCTCCGTCCCGGGAGACGGTTTCTTCAAGAAACGCTTCTTCTGTTCCTTCGCGTTAACGGGATTGACGTGATGGAAGATCCGGATCTTTTTGGCCGCGTCCTCGATGATGCGGTCTAACTCTTTTAGACTCATGGCTCGAGAACCAAGACGGGAACCATCCCGCCGATAACGGAACGAACGGACTCGTCCTCCAGGTACGCCTTCTCGGTGGTTTCTGTCTCTTGCATCAGTCGATCTCCGGACAGGCGGCATCCACCGCCGGCGGAAAGAGATCCAGAGCATCCCCCTCCAGCCGCAGGGAAAGTCCCGGATGCCCGTCGTGCTCGGTGTCCCCCCGGTTGATGACGATGTAGGGGACCCCCCGCTGCACCGCGGCCAGGGGCACGGCGGCGGCGGGGTACACCGAAAGCGTCGAACCCAACGACACGGCCAGATCGGCCCGGTTGGCGGCCAGCGACGACTCGTGCAAATCCTCCGGCCGCAGGCTCTGGCCGAAGCTGATGGTGGCCGGCTTGATCAACCCCCCGCATTCGCACACCGGAGCCTGCTGCTCCTTCTTGAAGTACTCGAAATGCGGTTGCGGATGGTCCCGCTTGTGGCAACTCTGACACTCCACCTCCAAGTTGGTGCCGTGGATCTCAACCAGCTTCTCCGCGGAAGTACCCGCTTTGAAGTGCAGCCCGTCGATGTTTTGGGTAACCACCATCTCGATCTTACCCGCCCGCTCCAGCTTGACACAAGCGTGGTGAATGGCGTTGGGCTTGGCGTCCCGGTACCCCTCCCAGCCCTCCAGGGCGAAGTCCCAGTATTCCAGCCGCTTTTCCGCGGAGGCCATGAAATCCTGGTAGTACACCGGCTGGCGGCGCTTCCAAACTCCCTGGGGCCCCCGGTAGTCGGGAATTCCCGATCCGGTTGAAATACCGGCACCGGTGAAGATCAGGATCCGGCTAGCGTCTCGAAGGTACTCGACCAGTTTATAGTCGGCGGGCAGGCTCATGTCGGATCGGATTCTGCGCAACCAACCGGCTCTTCGTCAAGAATTTTACGGTCCGGGGCCTCACTCACCCAGAAAGGATCTCTCCCTCGACTTTCTGCGAAGGAGGGTGAAGCAGAATGCGAAGTTCGTCAAGTTCGGGAAGGTACCACACCAAGACCACCCCTCTCCTTGGATGCTTGCCTCGCCAAACAAAAATGTTTCCGTACTTGTCCCTCTCTATGGAGGAGAGGCGGTAAGACACAAGCTCTCTTAGTGTATCCTTCAAACGATGAAGGCGCGCTCTCGACCAGCCGTCTTTCGGATCGACCGATTTGTCCAAGGGCACCGGAATGCGAATCATCGCAAACCGAAGCCGTAGCGACCTACTCGCCGGCCGCTTGCGTGTGTTTGGTCCCCCGAATGCCAATGTATAGCGCCAATCGCCTCGCCGAGCAGTCAGAACGATCCAAAAGGCGGATTCGTCGAGGCCTCCATTACACCGGGTGGGAGAAATTCTGAAGCGATTCAGGGTTTCTAGAAGCTTGCTTTTTATCAAACCGAGACGAAGAGATTGCGGCTTGTTCTGCTCAAGCCAAGTGACCGTCTTTACCCCGGTACTCTGAAGCACTTGGCTCATCTTGTCCGGCTTGGCCCCGAGATCGAGTTTGCCCAGGAAAGCACCAAGGTTGCCCTGAGCTTTGACCGTAGCACTCCCCCAACAACCCAACCAGGCAACTGCGATCGCCAGATAAAGTTTCACGGTGTCTTCCCTGCGCATTTACTCGCCTTCGCCAAAATGCCCCAAGACGCCCCGTGGCTTGCCACTGGGAGCTTCACTACTGAAAGTTTGCGACAAATCGATCGGTCACCTTCACCTTGAGCTGCTCCAGATCGGCCCGGTAACCAGTCGCCGTGGCTGCGGCACCCGGGATTAGCTTGAGCGTTGAGACATCCATACGATTAAGTACAATGGTATAGACCAAGCCTTGTCGCTGGATCGCTCCATACACAAACTGATTAGCCATCTTGAAACGACCAAGTTCCGGCGCGTTGGGTGCATCTCCGTCGTAGAGCAGTATGCCGATCTTCTTCATCTCCGCCAAGGCTTGCTTTATCTTGGCACGATCGACGACCTGGCATAACCTGGACGCTGAAAGCCGCGCGGTGACGTAGTCTGCGATCTGTGTTCCCAGCCGTGATATCTCCGGATCCTTCTGTCCGGTGTCGTTCTTGAGCGGAAGAACAGCCACTATGACTTTTAGTTCTTTTGTAGGTTGACCCAACTTTGAGATGGCTCGCTCCGCGGCCATTCGCACACCGGCATCGGCGTCAGTGCGCTTCAGCTCAACCAGCAACTTTCGGGCAGCCGACACGCCGAGCTTTCCCAAACCGTTCACCGCCACTTCACGCACTTTGGGGGCATCATCTCTACGAGCACAGCCTTCTAAAAGCTCCGCCACCTGCGGACGAACGGCTGCCTGTGCAAGTGCTGCCGTTGTCAGCAGCCGGACCGCACAAGAGCGCACCAGATTGTTTGGATTAGATACCGCTGCGGTCAGAAGAGGTTGGTACGCCGCACTTCCCTTCTGCGATAAAAATGAACGGGCTGCCTCCCGTACTGAGGGATAAGAGTCTGCAAGTGCCAGGATTAGCGCTTCGACCACCTCCACTCCCTGGTGTCTTCCCAGTGCCCGAACTGCTTCAAGGCGAACGCTTCGGGAGGCACCAGAAGTCGCCTGCCGGATTATTAGCGCTCTCCCCCGGGGATCTTCGGCATTCTCCGCAAAGGCATCGATGACCGCAATTCTAATCGAATCCCCCTCGGCCTTCTCCCAGGCCTTCATTAAACCATCCATATCACCGCGTTGTCCCATCTGGCGGATGTCGTGTGCAGTTGTCGTAGCGCACCCAGCCATAAGCGCCAAGCAACACACTATTAGCAAAGGCTTCGATCTTGGTAAAGGTTGCATTACACTTCCACCTCGCTTACGCTTAACGTCTTTCAAAACACATTATACAATTTCTCACCAGGGTATTGTCCGTGATCGTCCCGAACGGCCTGATGGTCTCGGATTTCCCAACGATCCGCTGGAGCCGCTGGATCCGTCTTTGCCCCCCGATCCATCATTTCCGGATGTGCCGTCGCTTCCGTTCGGCTCGCCCCTACCACCTTGGCCAGCTCTGCCGCCTTTTCCTCCGCTTCCTCCTGTCCCGGCACCCCCTCCAGAACCACTGTAACCACCAGAACCACTGCTGCCACCAACTCCAGGAATGCTCGCGAAAAGGATGTAAGCGCGAACGTCTCTTTGTAAATCCGCGGAGCCGAACAGTGTAGCCCCAATCTTGCCTCCGTTACCGCCGTCTCCGCCACTCCCTCCTGGGCCACCATTTCCACCTTTGCCACCATCCCCACCGTCACCACCGTCTCCGCCATCCCCACCGTCACCACCATCTCCACCGGGACCGGAATTGGAATCGGCACCATCTCCACCTTTCCCTCCGTCACCACCATCTCCTCCGCCACCACCCCTACCACCGCTACCACCACTTCCCCCGTCCCCACCGTTGCCTCCTCGGCCGCCTATCGAACTAACACGAAAAGCCTGCTTGCGATGAAAAATGTAGTTCTTCAATTCGGTTTTGTAGGGCTGCCGTGACCAAAGACCAAAGTAGGCTGCCTTGACTTGCATAAATACCAGTTCTTCGTTTGGATAAAACTTTGAGTAGATCGGTTTGATCAAAACATTAAGTGCCGGACCCGGTTCTCCGGGCTGCCCATGGCTTCCTGCTCTTCCGTTGCTGCCGACACCGCCATTGCAGCCATCCCCGCCGTCAGCGCCGTCAGCGCCGTCCGATCCGGCACAACCATCTGAACCATCGGTTCCGTCGGTGCTCATCTTGCCGTTGGTGCCGCTATCTCCGGTTGCCCCAAAATCGCCGGCCGTTCCTGCCGCTCCATTGCGTGCATACGGTGCATACAGATCTGTATCGTAAAGCGGCCTGAACACAATCTTCTCAGAGACATTGCCAATCTGCACATCGACTTGATAACCCGTATCGAGTGCGGCGAGCACGTCGCTTTTCGGGGTAAAAAGCTTGTGGGGGCCACGAAAAACACCCTGTCGAGAGTTTAGGACTATGTCCTTGCGTGCGATCTTGCCGTACTCGTACACGGCCGGCTTCTCGACATGCAACACATCATTAATGTAGAGATTGCCATCGTCGGCGAGCACTGCCGTGAACTCGATCAAGGCGATATTGCTGAACTCACTGGCAATACCAAGCACCTTGCCCGACTGGGATTTCTTGGGGAGCACATAGATGGCCCTGAGGGAAACTCCGGTGAGATCGGCGGGCACACGTCTGCTCTCATATAGCCCGCCGATGTCGGCTACCGGCGGAAGCCGTGGCCTCTCGTGCACACACGACATCCCCAGCAGAGGCATCAAGACCATCACGATGATTTGTGAAAAATTCATGGTCTTTACTCTCCCGATGTCGTGCCTGGTTCTACAAGCGCGCTTTCGAAAATCTTTTGAAGCTGATCGTGTTCTTCCGGCCGCGATGATACATCTCCTATTAGATCGATAATCGACGATTCTACTTCCTTGGCCAAAAGATCGGCCAGCAGCGCCTGCCGTGGGCCAGGTGCATGAAGCTGCATACGCGCAAGCGTCCAGGCGGCCACGAGACGCAAGCCTGGCCGCGGTGATTGAGTCGGACGACCCCGCAAGTCTCCTCGGCTACCAACCAGAGCTTCTGCCGCGGGCCTGGCCAGTTCTTCAACTCCCGCGAGCTTGCCCAAATACCAGACCACTAGAAGCCTGGTGCGCAGATCGGCCGTCGAATAGGCGCGATGACTTTCTCGAATTGCTTCCTTTACTCTCGTGAGCCACGCCCCACGGCCTGCGATAATTTCGTCTCGGATTAGATCTAACTTTGCCAGAAGTTCAAAAGCAGCGTTGTATACGGCGGCTTTCTGCTCCTTGGTAGCAGAAGGAGACCGTGCCTGAAGCGTTCGAGCCAGGATTCTCACGTTCACTGGTGTTGTTTTAGTTTTAGCATCAAGAACGTCGTAGATGGCCGGCGGTGTCTTCTTTTGGTTGCCGGCAAAAAAGACCATTGCCTCGACCACATCGACCAGAATGTCGCGATCGCTAGACATGTTGGCGAAATGCTTGGCCAGGGCCTCGAGAAGATAATGTCCAGTAACAGCACCCATCGGCCTTCGAAGCGCCGATTGCAAGGCAACCAGGGACCGCTCGTGGCGCATTTCGCCGAGTGCCCAGGCGGCATATGCCCGGAGTTGATCCGGTTCACTTGTGGATTCAAGGACTTCCCGCAGTCGATCGATGGCATTGGGGGCCGGCCTCCCGAGTCGCCCAAGTGTTTTTGCCGCGGCCATACGAACCGCCAGGCTACGCCCACGGCCGGCCAGGAAGGCTGAGGCTTCTTCGACAGCCTCTTCAACTTCTCGATCGCTCCTGGCGTCCATCAGCTCGAAGATAGAGCCTGGAGTCGCGCAGCATACGCACCACAACGGCAGTGTCAACACCCATTGTGTCGCTATCTTCCACATTTCGTACGTACCTGGGTTTCGGCAACCGCAGAGACGATGATATCGCCGTCGCCGACAAGAGGAGTGATTGCCTGTAGTGCTTCTTTATTGGAATAGGCACAGATGGCATGGATAAGCGAAATCTTCAACTCCGAAGCCAAACCGGCAGTGGCAATAAGACCGGTAAGTACATCAAACGACAGGGGATTTCGAATCCGGCCGAGCGCATCGGCCGCCGCGGCACGCACGTAGAGACGCTCACTGTCTTCAACAACCACTGTCTCAAGTCTACGGGCCGCTCGATCGGTTGGAATATCGCCGAGCGCCCGGGCCGCTTCTTCACGCACCCAGCTTCGCTCATCCGCGAGATACTTAAACAGTTCTTTCATCTCCCCGTCAACACCCAACTGACGAATCTGACTAACCTTGAGTGAGCAACCGTCAACAAGGCCTGAAAAGAAAACAAATATAATATTAATTGCCAGAATTTTTTTTCGCATCATTCGCATTCACATCATTTACAAAATAGCACCCACGTGCCCGAAACAGGCAAGACGAGCCAAACCGTAAAAAGATTCAAATTTTACCATTTACATATGCCACCATAGCAACTTTATGTGTTTCCCGTCACGCCACTCGGCGCTATATTATCCTTAATGCCCGAGCTACCCGAAGTGGAAATCACGGTCCGCAAGCTGCGTAGAAAGATCCGCGGCCGGATCGTTGAAGGCTTTCACGCCTCCTGGCCCCGCCAGGTTATCCCCGGCATCGCCAAGGTCCGGCGGGCCGTGGCCGGGCGGAAAATCGAAAAACTCGGCCGGCGGGGCAAGTACATCGTCTTCCACCTGGATGACGGATCCTTTTTGCTGGTCCATCTGGGCATGAGCGGAATGCTCTACTTCCACGAAGGCGGCGACCCGCCCGCCCACATCCGAGCGGTTTGGGATCTGGACGGCGGCAGCCGGCTGCTCTTTTGCGACGCGCGGAAGTTCGGGCGCATCCGAGCGGTGAAAGACCTGGACGCGTCCCTCGGCAAGCTTGGCCTGGAGCCGCTATCCCGGCGCTTCACCGTCCAGGCCTTCCAGAGCGCGCTGCAATCACGCTCCCGGCAGCTCAAGCCGCTGCTTCTGGAGCAGACGGTCGTCTGCGGCTTGGGAAACATCTACACGGACGAGGCCCTCTACCGTGCACGGCTGCACCCGCTGGCGCTCTCGAACTCGCTCTCAAAAACCCAAATCAACCGCCTGCACCAGGCCATCGTGCAGACTTTGAAAAAAGCCATCCGCCTCTCGGGCACCTCCTTCGACTGGGCTTACCCCGGTGGACATATGCAGAACCAGCTTTTGGCCTACGGCCGGACCGGCGAGCCCTGCAGAAGATGCGGGAGGAAGATCGCCCGCATCCTCGTCGGCCAGCGCGGCACCCACTTTTGCCCGGCCTGCCAGCGGAAATAACCTGGGCGGGTTAATCGAATCCTAGTTCGAACAGGTACACGCCAGCAAGAAGCATCGGTACTGCCGGGTCTTGGGCCGTCCTCCTGGCGCTTTTGGGAAGAGAGAAATTGGGTGCGCTGTCCGCCTCACGCTCCCCAGAGGACCTTGACTGGATAGGAATGGATGGCAGAATCCGGTGTTACGATGGTCAGGCCGTGATCGATGGCTTGGCAGATCAACATGCGG
>JAUXGL010000110.1 GCA_030622135.1 Deltaproteobacteria bacterium | reverse complement strand
AGATCGAGCTCCCCGACCCGCTCGAGAACATGGGCGCACAGATGGTGCGCGAGGTAGCTTCGAAGACCTCGGACGTGGCCGGTGACGGCACCACCACCGCCACGGTAATCGCCCAGGCCATATTCCGTGAGGGCTGCCGGCTAATCGCCGCCGGGCATGATCCCATGGAGCTGAAGCGGGGCATCGATGACGGCATTTTGGCCGTCGTGGATTCGCTCAAGAAGTCATCCAAGAAAATCCAGGACCCCGCGGAGATCGCCCAGGTGGGAACCATCTCCGCCAACGGCGACGAGACCATCGGTGAGATCATCGCCGAGGCCATGGACAAGGTGGGCAAGGAAGGCGTGATCACCGTGGAAGAGGCCAAGGTCCTGGAAACCAGCCTGGAACTGGTAGAGGGCATGCAGTTCGACCGCGGTTTCCTCTCTCCCTACTTCGTGACCAATCCGGAGAAGATGCTGGTGGAGATGGAAGATCCGATCGTGTTCATCCACGAGAAGAAGCTCTCCAACATGAAGGACATGCTGCCGCTACTGGAGCAGGTAGCCAGAGCCGGCAAGCCCCTCCTGATTATCGCCGAGGACATCGAGGGCGAGGCCCTGGCAACGCTGGTGGTCAACAAGCTCCGCGGCACGCTGACCTGCGCGGCCGTCAAGGCGCCGGGTTTCGGTGACCGCCGCAAGGCCATGCTGGAGGATATCGCTATTCTCACCGGCGGCCGCATGATCGCCGAGGAACTAGGCATCAAGCTGGAAAACATTGCCCTCAAGGATTTGGGCACCTGCAAGCGGATCACCATCGACAAGGACAACACCATCATCGTCAGCGGCGGAGGCAAGCGGACGGAAATCGCCTCCCGCATCAAGCAGATTCGCACGCAGATCGACGACACCACCTCGGACTACGACCGCGAGAAGCTTCAGGAGCGTCTGGCCAAGCTGGCCGGCGGGGTGGCGGTCATCCGCGTCGGCGCGGCGAGCGAGGCCGAGATGAAGGAGAAGAAGGCCCGGGTAGAAGACGCGCTGAACGCGACCCGAGCCGCGGTGGAGGAAGGCGTATTGGTCGGTGGCGGCGTGGCGCTGCTGCGGGCCCAGGCGAAGCTGAGGAAACTGGAAATCCCCACCGAAAGCCGCAAGATTGGCGTTAATCTCCTGGCCAAGGCCCTGGAGGAACCGCTGAGGCAGATTGCCAACAACACCGGCTGGGACGGCTCGGTGGTTCTTGAGAAGGTCCGCGAGGAAAAGGGCGACATCGGCTTCAACGCCGCCAACGAGAAATACGAGGACCTGATCAAGGCGGGCGTGCTCGATCCTACCAAGGTGGTCCGGACGGCGATTCAGAACGCAGCCTCGGTGGCCGGGATGATGATCACCACGGACGTGATGATCACCGAAAAACCCGAGAAGAAGGATCCCATGCCCGCGGGAGCACCCGGCATGGGTGGCATGGGCGGCATGGACTACTGATCGATCCGCCGGAAATGTTAGTTTTTTCCGGGAGGACCGGTAAATAGCCACCGGTCCTCCCGGTTTTTTTTGCGATAGATCTTGCGCACCGGCACACGCCGGCCGTATTGTAGGTGTGGAATTAGTGTCTCCCGAGGTGGCAGAATGACCGAAAAAAAACAAGACGCCGGCGAGATTCACGAGGAAGTTATTCAGGTGGCCCCACCCGATCGGGACTTGACCGAGATCCCCGAGGAGTTGCCAATTCTCCCCGTGCGGAACACGGTCCTGTACCCCTCCATGGTTCTGCCATTGATGGTGGCCCGGGGACGTTCGGTAAAGCTGGTGGACAACGTGCTCAACGGCAACCGGCTGCTCGGAGTCGTAGCCCAGCGCGATCCGGCCATCGAGGATCCCGAGGCCAAGGATCTCTACCAATACGGATCCGCCGGGATCATCTTGAAGATGCTCAAATTCCCGGATGAAAGCATACGGGTCCTCGTCCGGGGCATGCGACGCATTCAAATCAAGGAGGTCCTGAGCAAAGAGCCGTACTTCCACGCTAAGGTGGAAGTGATGGAGAGCCGACCCGGTCCGAGCGTCGAGGTGGAAGCCCTGGTGCAGAACATCCGCCGGCAGTTCTCGAAACTCATCGAGAACTCGCCCATCCTGCCCCGCGAGACCCAGGTCGCGGCGCAGAACATCGACGATCCCGGCATGCTGGCGGATTTCGTGGCTACCAACCTGAACCTGAAACTCAAAGACATGCAGACAATGCTCGAAATGCTGGATGTCAACCAGCGCCTGGAAAAAGTGGCCCAACTGCTGAACCGCGAGATCCAGGTCCTGGAATTGGGCTCCAAGATCCAAGACGAGATCAAGAGCCAGATCGACCAGAGCCAGCGCGAGTATTACCTCCGCCAGCAGATGAAGGCCATCAAGAAGGAGTTGGGTGAGGACGACGCATCCTCGCGGGAAATCGAGGAGATGCAGAAACGAATCACCGAGTCGGGCATGCCCGACGAGTCCATGAAGGAGGCCAGGAAGGAGTTGGACCGGCTGTCGCGCATGCATCCGGAGAGCGCCGAGTATACGGTGGCACGCACGTACCTGGACTGGCTGTGCGAGCTGCCCTGGTCGAAGAGCACCAAAGACAACCTGGACATCCAGGGGGCTCGGGACATCCTCGACGAGGATCACTACGGTTTGGACAAGCCCAAAGAGCGCATCCTCGAGTACTTGGCGGTACGCAAGCTCAAAGAAGACATGAAGGGTCCCATACTCTCGTTCGTGGGCCCGCCGGGCGTGGGCAAAACATCACTGGGCCGCTCCATCGCCCGAGCCATGGGGCGCAAGTTCGAGCGCATGAGCCTGGGTGGAGTCCGCGACGAAGCCGAGATTCGTGGCCACCGCCGCACCTACGTGGGCGCCCTGCCCGGCCGGATCATCCGGGCCCTGCGCAAGACCGGGTCCAACAATCCGCTGATCATGCTCGATGAGGTGGACAAGCTGGGCGCCGACTTTCGAGGCGATCCCACCAGCGCGCTTCTGGAGGTGCTGGACCCGGAGCAAAACTACAGCTTCACCGATCATTACCTGGATCTGCCCTTCGATCTATCCAAGGTGCTGTTCATCACCACCGCCAACCTGCTCGATCCCATCCCCGGCCCACTGCGCGACCGGATGGAGGTGCTGGAGCTGCCCGGATACATCGTCGAGGAGAAGCTGGAGATCGCCAAGCGTCACCTGATCCACAAGCAACTGGATGCCCACGGAATCACCGCCGATCACATCGAATTCACCGACAAGGCCATCACCACCATAGTCGAGGAGTACACCCGCGAAGCGGGAGTCCGCCAATTGGAGCGCGAGATCGCCAACGTCTGCCGCAAGATCGCCATGCGGGTGGCCACCGGCGAGGAAGGCAAGGTCACGGTGAAGCCCGAGGAACTGCACAAATTCCTGGGCGCCCAGAAGTTTTTCTCGGAGTTGGCCGAACGCACCGACATCCCCGGCGTGGCCATCGGCCTGGCCTGGACGGCGGTGGGCGGCGAGGTCCTCTTCATCGAGGCCACCAAGATGTTCGGCGGTAAGAAGCTCAACATCACCGGCAAGCTCGGCGACGTCATGAATGAGTCCGCCCACGCCGCATTCAGCTTCATCCGCTCCCGGGCAACGGATCTGGGGATCAGGGAGAATTTCTTCGACAAGTACGACATACACGTCCACGTTCCCGCCGGCGCCATTCCCAAGGACGGACCCTCGGCCGGCATCACTCTGGCCACGGCCATCGCTTCCCTGCTCACCGAAAAACCGGTGGTCTCAGACCTGGCCATGACCGGTGAGATCACCCTGAGGGGCAAGATTTTGCCGGTGGGTGGCATCAAGGAAAAAGTCCTGGCCGCAGCCAGAGTGGGTATCTCCCGGGTGGTGCTTCCCGCCCGCAACGAGAAAGATCTGGAGGACATCCCTCCGGAAGTGATGGAGAAGTTACAGGTTCTCTTCGTAGAGAACATGGACGATGTCCTGAAGCTGGCTTTAGGTGAAAAGAAGGAACCCCGCAAGGAAGCCAAGAAAATCGAGCCCCCCAAGCCGAAGACTTCTCTGCCTCCCAGCGCGGCTTTGTAGGAATTACTAACCGTTTTGGGCATCTTGGGAGCATCGTGCCTCGATGAGCACTTGTTGCCATCGCCCGGTTCCGGTGCGGATGGAAAGCTTCCTATGAGATTGAAGCGACCAGGAACCGATCACCCAATGTCGGGCGATTCCTCCGGAAGCGGCCAACGACCCGCTGTAATCTCGATTCTCAGGGCTTGGCCGGTGGTACCTGCGATTGTTGCGTTCCCCGTGTGCGCTGGCGCCGGTGATTCAGTGGGTGACATGGGCAGGGCGGTCGCTATCTTTGGAATAGCGTTAGTCCTGGTCGGTGCCTGCACTCTGCTCAATCTCTTCTTCACGTGTTACAACATAGCCACGAAGTTCCGGACGGCAAGCAGGCGGTTCGCCTGCGCTCAAATCATCCTGATGTCTCCCCAAGCACTCTTTTTCTTACCAGTGGGAGTCGTGGGCTTGGTTAAAGACGCTCCGGCTCCGGTTGCCGTTATCGCCTTGGCCCTCGGAATCTGGGCCCTTGTTCTCGCGGTCTGCGGCATCTGGATTCTGGCACGTGGCCAACCCTCCTGGTTAGACGACGAGTCCACACCACCCACTCCTCAGTCGTGAATTTACGGGTTGTTAGGCGTCCGCTCATCGCGGGCGTGGCGCTGTCCTCGCGCAGGTTCTTCTTTGCAACTCGAACGGAGACAGGGCACCTTTTTTTTATCCATTTTATTTATCTGAAATCACTTCACAAAAACTTATTTTGCGGTACTTGACATAGGGTGAGCGGTGATTATTTTTTACCTGCTATGGGTGTTTTGTCGGCTTTTTTGTAACTCCTTGATATTTTGGAGGTTTCAAGATGGGTAAGTGTATCGGAATCGATCTGGGAACTACCAATTCCGTCGTGGCGGTGCTGGAGGGTGATCAGCCCAAGATCATCACCAACGAGGAAGGCACCCGGACCACGCCTTCGGTGGTGGCCTACCAGAAGGATGGGGAAATCCTGGTGGGACAGGTGGCCCGGCGGCAGGCGATTACCAACCCGGAGAACACGGTTTCCTCGATCAAGCGATTCATGGGGCGCAAGTTCTCGGAGGTCTCGGAAGAGATTACCCTGGTACCTTTCAAGGTGGTTCAGGTCTCCAACGGGGACGCCCAGGTGGAGATCGAGGGAAAGCTACTGACGCCGCCGGAGATCTCGGCGAAAACCCTTCAGAAGATGAAGCGGGCCGCCGAGGCTTATCTGGGCGAGGAGGTCAAGGAGGCGGTCATAACCGTTCCGGCGTATTTCAACGACAGCCAGAGGCAGGCCACCAAGGATTCGGGGACCATCGCCGGGTTGGAGGTCAAGCGCATCGTCAACGAGCCCACTGCGGCGGCGCTGGCATACGGTATGGACAAGAAGAAGGATCAGGTGATCGCGGTGTACGACTTTGGCGGCGGGACCTTCGACATTTCCATTCTCGAAGTAGGCGAGAACGTCGTGGAGGTCATCTCCACCAACGGCGACACCCACCTGGGCGGCGACAACCTCGATCGGCGCATCATCGACTACCTGGTGGCCGAGTTCAAGAAAGACCAGGGGATCGACGTGTCCGGGGACAAGATGGTCATCCAGCGGCTGAAGGAGGCGGCGGAGAAGGCCAAGATCGAGCTGAGCTCGGCGCTGGAGACGGATATAAACCTGCCGTTTCTTACCGCCGACCAGAACGGTCCCAAGCACATGAACATCAAGCTGACCCGCGCCAAGGTCGAGTCACTCTGCGAAGACCTGATCATGCGCTCGTTCGGGCCGTGCCAGCGGGCTTTGGACGACGCGGAGAGAAAGCCCGCGGACATCGACGAGGTCATCCTGGTGGGAGGATCCACCCGGATCCCCCGGGTGCAAGAAGAAGTGAAGAAGTTCTTCGGGCGCGAGCCCAACCGTACGGTCAACCCGGATGAGGTGGTGGCCGTAGGCGCCGCACTGCAAGCGGGCGTTCTGACCGGCGCGGTCACGGACCTGCTGCTTCTCGACGTCACCCCGCTTTCTCTGGGAATCGAGACCCTGGGCGGCGTGATGACCCGCTTGATCGACCGCAACACCACCATTCCCACCCGCAAGAGCGAAGTCTTTTCCACCGCCGCCGACGGGCAAACCTCCGTGGATGTTCACGTGCTGCAAGGCGAACGGGATATGGCCCAGGACAACCGAACCCTGGGCAAGTTCATGCTGGACGGTATCCCGCCGTCACCCAGAGGGATACCCCAGGTCGAGGTAACCTTCGACATCGACGCCAACGGGATCGTGAACGTCAACGCCAAGGACAAGGCCACCGGCCACGAGCAGCACATCACCATTACAGCCTCCTCGGGACTCTCCAAGGAAGATATCGATCGGAAAGTCAATGAGGCCGACACCCACGCCGAAGACGACAAGAAGCGCCGCGGGGATGTGGAGATCCGCAACCACGGTGACCAGCTCGCCTACCAGACCGAGAAAACCCTGGGAGAATATAAGGATAAGCTGCCCGCCGATGTGGCTTCCGGCATAGAGTCCAAACTGAAAGAACTCAAGGACGCCATTAAAAAGGGCGAGGCCGAGTCTATAAAGCGGGCCTCCGATGAGCTCATGCAGGTGTCCCAGAAGATGGGCGAAGTCCTGTACCGCGAGGCCGCCGGATCTGGCGATCCATCGGCCACTCCTCCCCCTCCCCCGAGCGATTCCAACACCACCCCGCCCAGCGACGGCGACGTAATCGACGCGGAGTTCAAAGAATCCAAAGGCTGATGCCTTCGAAAAAAGCGGCGGCGTTGTTTGCCGTGCCTTGGGTGTGGAGCCGCGCTGTGCACTGTACGCTTCAACATACGATGCAGCGGGGCACCAGACCGACCACCTCACCGGTCATTGCATCGATGAGCAGGCTCCAGCCGATCTGCCCTCTCTCTGTCGGGCAATAGGCGCCGCTGGCCTGGAGATCCGGAGTCCAGTTGGCCGGCGCCACATAGACTTCGGCCTTCCAAACCAGTCGTAGCTCGGCCGGTAACTCGCTGTGAACGTCGTGGGTCATATCAACTCCCAATCCGGTGATCTCCACAACATCGCTATCAGCAATGGTGTACTCGCCCCTACCCACGATCGTGCAGCTCTGGAACACCAGATACTCCACTGAAACACCCACCGGCACCAGCGCAGCAGCCGATTCGTCCAGGCACACACAATCGCCAAGCGAAAGGTCGGGCATTGGAAGGTACTTGCCCTGCGCTTGGGTCAGAGTCGCACCACCCTCCTTGAAGGTAGCACTGATTCGCTGATTACCAGCGAATAACTCCAAACCGGAATACTGATACCTACGAAGCACCAAGGTGTAGGTGTCCAGCTCGGGTTGGGGCACACACCTGTAAACCTCAAACTGACTAATGTCCACCTGGAACAATTCAACCCAGTCGTCAATGAAGGTGTCAACCGCCCGGAGTTGCTGGTCGCAAAGGCTCCCCTGTCCATCCAGGTCCAGAGGTATGCGACCATCCAGGTTCCTCACCGTGCCTGTAGACTTGCTGAAGCGAACGGTCACCGGCCCATACTGAGCCGAGAGTTGCTCGACCTGCTGCATGGCCGCCTCCAGTCGATCGTCGTCCACCGAGACCTGAATGGGGTAGTCCGAAGGAGGGCACATGCAAGTCGCGTCAGCCCCGTCGCCACCGTCCACCGCCCCGTCACCACCGTCCGCCGCCCCGTCACCACCGTCAAAACAAGCGGGATCCGGCCGGTGGCAGAACGTGTCGCAGATCCCGTCCTTGTACCAACCCATCTCCTCGCACCAGTCCACCCCGTCGTCCGCCTTCCCGGAGGCAACCTCCTCCTTGGTCGGCCCATCGTGGCGGCCCCCGCCGCTTGAACAGGACACGACCCACACAAGCACCAAACCCATCAGTGAGCTTGAAAGCGCCATCTTCATCTCGCACCTCCTCAATCCAGTTCCACCGCAAGAATCGATCCATTTTCTACAATCCGGCCATGCCAAAGACATGCCTCTGGACGTAACTGCTCAAAAAGTGGTGGCAAACATGTCATTCCGAGGCCGCAGGCCGAGGAATCTAGATGTGCAACTCATTGAAGCAATGCAGATTCCTCGTCGCCTATCGGCTCCTCGGAATGACACGCTGTAAGCGGTTGCCACCATTTTTGAGCAGTTAACTCTGGACGCCCTAACTATTGCATAAACCGACCGATTTGACAACGTGTCTTTTGTGGGCAACTGCTTAAAACTATGGTGGCAACCGCTTTTTAAGGCGCCGGCGGGCATCTTTGAATTGCCGCTACTGGCCGCGAAACTTTTTTAACGAGGTACTAGGCTCCGCAGTTGTGTTATATTGGTGTCTGACGAGGTGAAAGGCGTGGAGTCATCCGCACAGGGAACCGCCAATCCATACAAGGGGCCGGCGGGAACCCTCAGAGTCCTGGTCGTAGACGACGAGGAGGTGATCCGCCTCCTGATACACGACGCCCTTTCGACCGACTTTGCCATCGCCATGGTCGATTCGGCCGAGGACGCCGCTCCCTACCTGGTCCACCATCCCCCCGACGTTTTGCTGGTGGACAAGAACCTGCCCGGCATGTCCGGTATCGACTTGCTGCGCCAATCCAAGGCCCTGCGGCCGGAGAGCGAGGTGATCGTCATCACCGGATACGCCTCGCTGGGCAGTTCCATCGAGGCGCTGCGCCTGGGTGCCTACGACTACCTGATCAAGCCTTTCGACGACATCGAGATCATCGTGGAGAAGGTTCGCCGCGCCGGTGAAAAGAAGGACATGGCTCGGGAGCGTCGGGAGTTGAACGAACAGGTCATGGCTACCAATAAGAAGTTGCGTTTCGCTCACGACCGCCTGAAGAAGAGCTACATCCAGACGCTCTCTTCCATGATCACCGCGCTGGAGGCGCGGGACGCCTACACCCGCGGCCACTCGGACCGGGTAGCCGACTACACCGCAATGATCGGAAGGGCCATGGGCATCACCGGCGAATCTTTCAACAACCTGGTCGATGGGGCTCGGCTGCACGATCTAGGAAAGATCGGCATTCGCGAAACGGTCCTGCACAAAACCTCGGCACTCACCAACGAAGAGTATGCCCACATCAAGACCCACCCAAGCATCGGAGCCGACATCATCGGCAAGATGGAAGCCTACCGCCACCTGGTATCCATGGTGCGGCACCACCATGAGCGTTTCGACGGGATGGGCTACCCGGACGGTCTGGTGGGCAAGAGCATCCCCCTGCAGGCCCGCATTATCTCCGTGGCGGACGCCTTCGACGCCATGACCTCCGAGCGTCCCTATCGTAGGACGCGCACCCCCAACGAAGCGCTGAAAGAAATCCGCGAGGTCGCCGGCACCCAACTGGACCCCATGGTGGTCAAGACGTTCTTGAGCATCCAGTCGCAGTTGGACGTCGTCCTGGCCCAGTCTTCTTGACTTTCATCTCGAGTTCCCGACTTCGCCGAGGCTACGTCGGGTTTTACTGGTTTACGAGTGCACGAATAACCAGGTCGATGAAGTCCGCTTCGGTGATGATGCCGATGAGCTCGTGGTTGTTGACTACGGGCAAACAGCCGTACTTGTGTTTCTTCAGGATCTTGGCGGCGTCCAGTACGGTCTCGTCCGCGCTGACGGTTTCAACGTCTTTTTTCATGATCTCGCTGGCGGGGATGGAGAGCTTGATCTGGTCGCGCTCATCCATGGGTATATCGACCAGGGAGCTGATCTGGGCCCGCAGGATGTCCCGGTGGGTAACCAGGCCCACCAACTTGCCAGTGTTCACCACCGGCAGGTGACGAATCCGCCCGAAGCGCATCGCGTTTTCGGCCAGACCCAGATCGTCGTCCTCCTTCAGCGTCACCAGGTCGGTGCTCATGATATCCTTGACTTTCAGTTTTTCCATGCAGCCCTCCCGATTGTAAAGGAGTCCATTATACATTATCCGGGGGATTTTCTAGGGGGGAAATTCAAAGCGGTAAGTCCCGGGGCATCTTAATGACCTTTTGCCTTCTGGTACTTGAGCACAATCGGTCGTTTTTCCCTCTGGGGCACCCGCACCAGCCAGCCGGGCTCGCCGCACTGCTTCTTTTTTCCGGCCCCGTGACCGTGGCCCATTACCGGCGCCGGCACCGTCACGGTGAGTTTTTTGGTCTTCTTATCCAGCTCGGGCTTCAGACAACACCGGGGCGGCTGGCCACAACGGGCGGTGCCGGGGAGCAACAAGAGCTTCTCTTTCTGAAAGCTCAAGGTGGTAGGCACCTGGGAGATCCAGAGGCCCAACTCCTTGCGCGAGTGGAAGTAGCCGCCCCGGACCGGCACCTCGGTCGGCTTGTCGTGGGCCTCGGACTCGCCCTTTATCTTTTTTACAAGAAATTTGTCACCGCTCTCCTTTATGATCCGCCGGTACCATTCCTTGGGATAGCCCGGGTGAGTGACCTTGCCCAGTTCGTCCCTCACGTTCCCGTCCAGGTACCTGAGCAGGAGCTCCTCCCACAGCGTCCGCCAGCGGGTCATGGTCTTCTTGGCCTGGCGAGCCGAGTAACGGGTCAGGTAATCCCGGGCCAGCCCAGGTGCCTGCCGGTAGAGCTTCAAGGCCGTCTGGTCTACCTCCGGCTGCATGGAGACGAAGCTGTCCTCCAACTTCCGCTGGGCCTTCTGGATGTCCTTGATCATGTCGCCGTAGCGCAGGTAGGCGAAGTTGGAAACCGCGTTGAATGTCCAGAAAGCCGACTTCCAGGTAAAGTCGTAGAATGAGCCGGTGCCCACGGCGTAGGGTTTGGGCACCTTGCGAATGCCCGAGTACATGGGCACGTAGACGGTCGAACTGGTGTCATCGACGCTGAACCAAACCAGGCCGCCGATGGGATCGGGCAGCGACGAGCGCATCTGGGCGATGAAGGAGAAACCGGTCTGCTGGGTGGCGGTGGAACGTTCGTTGAAGTACTTCACGTCGTCCATCTCCCAGAACAGCGGCCGCCAGCGGTAAGGCAACTTGTAGGGACCCGCGCCCAGGCCCTTCGAGAGATCCATGGGCGAGTCCTCGAAATGGTCCCGCATCAGCTCCATCACGTCGCGGTTCGAGAGCCTCTTGTCCGGCCGGATCCACAACGGCAAGGGCTTGGCCCTCTCTTTGCCCATTACGTAGTCGGGCTTGAGCTTCAGAGACGGAGCCACTCGGCGGAAAAAGCTCCACACCCGCGCCTCGCAGATGCGCAGGCCGGAGTAGTCCATGGGTGCGTAGGCGTCGGTGAAGGAGAAATCCCGGTCCTTGCCCTTGAAGTAGCCCTTCTTTCTGGCGAAGGACACGACGTCTTTGGCGTACAGGCAGTTCTTGGGATCGTTTCTGGGAAACTGGCGAATGCGTGCCTGGTTGGCATGGGCGGAGACGTAACCGTCGGGGATCTTCCGGGCTACCCACACGGCCCCCTTCTCTTCCGGCCCCTTGCCAATCATATCCATGAACCAGACTTCCTTGGGATCGGCAACGGAGAAGGACTCCCCCACGCTGACATACCCGTGCTTTTCCACCAGCCGCCCCATGATAATAACGGCCTCGCGCGCCGTTTTGGCCCGCTGCAGGGTGATGTACATCAGACTACCGTAATCCATCTCCCCCTTCCCACCAGAAAGCTCCCCGCGCCCGCCGTAGGTGGTCTCGCCGATGGATACCTGGTGCTCATTCATGTTGCCAATGACCGTGTAGGTCCGCTTGACCTGCCTAATCTGCCCCAGGTACTTGCCGGTATCCCACTCGTACACGTCCAACATGGCCCCCTCCGGGTGGAGCCCCCCGGGCGTGTAGTACATCTCGCCGTACAAAATATGGGAGTCCGCCGCATACGATATCATCGTCGATCCGTCCGTGGTGGCACCCTTGGTGATTAGGAAATTGGTGCAGGGGAAAGCAGGCTCCGCCAACAGAACAAGCACTACACCCAACCCGACCGTCAATATCGCTCGTCTCATCATGGCCTCGGAATCCTCTCCTCCCCCACGCTTCGCTCATCCGGCAAAGTATCTCCAATCGACCAGCATTTCCACGGCCCGGTGGTCACCCCCCGCGGGCTGCTGGCATGCCCCCTCGGCACACTGGGGTATGCCTCCCCCTCCCTCCCCCGGCACTCGTACACCTTCTGTCTCTCGCACCCCTTGACCAGCATGAAGCGCTGCTCGTACTCCAGGTTGGGCCGCTCACCCGCCACCCGGGCAGTCACGTCGTGGATCTCCACTTCCTCGCACCCCAGGTCCTCCTGCGCCTGCGAACGCACCTTGTAGAACACCGCCGACTGGCAGGAAACCGCCAGGAACCCAGAAACAGCCATGCAGGCAATCCACTTCATCTCCTGCCGCTTTTACTCGAAAGCCGGCAGAAATTCAAGAGGAAGGCCAAAAAGTGTAGTCCCCTGCTACCCTTCGTCAGGGTCGCTGCCATTCGAGCCGTACGTCGTGGACGATGGGGCGGATGTCGCGGTCATTGGTGGTCAGGCGGATCTCGACCTCGAAACCGGAGCCGACCAGCGAACCGCCGTGGTCGGCCAGTACGATGCGGTCCTGGGCCTCGTCCTGGGGGTATTCGAAGTAGTCGGGCACACCCATGTTATCGGGCGGCAGCCAGTCGGAGATGGGCGTACCGCCTGAATCCAGGGCGCGGATGCGGATACCCGCACTGGTGCCTTCCGGCACGTAGGCTTCCCATACGATGGCGTCCACCTGGGCACCATCGAACTGGGTCTGGAAGTAGTAGGCCCAATAACCCCGCGGAGCGGTGAAGGACAGGGCTGTCGAGCCGGTGAAGTCCGAGTAGGTGTAGTGGCTGCCCACGCCGATGGATTTCCCTACTGGCAAGGAGGCCGCCCGGGCGTTGGTTTGGAAATCGAGCTTGAATACCCGGTCGCTGCCCAGGCCCAAGGTCCAGGCGTAGCCGTTGCGGTCGAAGCCCACGCCGCGCAGGTCGGGGCCCACGCCATCGAGGTAGCTGTTGTCATCGTTGCGGGTCGTGCCGATGAAGGTCCATGTGCTCTGGGTAAAGTCGCCCTCGTTCACGAGCAAGCGGCCGGTGTAACCGATCGGATAAAACGAGCACCACACATTGCCCGTGGCCGGCTCCACGCCCACACCCGTGACCCTGAAACGATCCTCGCCCCCGGGTGCGCCGTTGGCTGGCATGACCACGCCCGAGATCTCGCCGGGAGTCGGCGTCACCGACGAGGGGACCACGAAGGAGTGGAAGCGGGGAGCCTCCGGGTCGAACATGCCGATGCCACCGCACTGTGGCCAGCCGCCCAGCCAAACCCGGTTGTGGGCGTCGACCGCGATTCCGTAAGAACCGCAGCCCAGGCTGTCGTATACGGCTACCCACTGCTCGGTGTTGGTGTCGAAGCTGGCCAGGGTGTCGCGGTTGTATGAGCTGGTATACAGTTGCCCCCGCGAGTCCACAACCAGACCGTATACCCCGCCCGAGTCGTAGGTCTGACCGGGCATGAGCTGGAGTACGCCGTTGGCGTCCGGGGTCCAGCGCTGGACGCTGTCGCCGCGATAATACGGGCCCAGTTCGAAGGTGACCGGATCGATTGACTGGACTCCGCCGTCGCTGTACCCGAACCACATCTTCCCGTCGGGCGCGGCGGCCACGCCCCGGATGCTTGGCAGGGAGGGATCGGGAACCTCGCTGTATACGACGCACTCGTCCGCAAATGGGTCGGCGGCACTGTTTAGCTGGGTGACTATGCCGCCCACATTCCGCGAGGTTTCAATCTGTCCGTTCCCGCTACGATCGGGGCAGGACTCCGTGTCCCACAGTACCTTGGTGAGCCGGCCGTCGTTGCGGCTGCCGACCCACATGTTGCCGTCCAGATCCACGGCCGTTCTGCTCGGATTATCGCCCACCCAGTAAATGCCCTCTTCCTCTTCCACGTCGGTGTTGAACTTGGTCACCGAATCGTGATCGTGATTGGCCGCCCACAGGTATGGAGGGATGAAAGACGACTTGGTCAGGGAGATCCCGTCCCGTCCCGTGGGATTCTCGGGGTCGTCGGCCTCGATCACGTCCACGCCCTCGTCCGGGGTGCCCTCGTTGGTCGGGTCCACGGGCAACAGATAGCAGGACTCCCCGCAGGTCCCGCAGGCGTTCAACAGCCCCTCGTCCACCAGTCCGTCGCAGTCGTTGTCGATCCCGTCGCACTCCTCGGTATCGGGACCCACGCCGCCGACGCACTCGCCCCACTGGCTGTTCTCGCATAACTGGGCGCCGTACTCGCACTGCCCGGCAGCGTCCCCGCAGGGACGCTGGTCTCCGTCATCGCAGCCGCAGTGCTCGTCGGTAATCCCGTCGCAGTCGTCGTCGACGGAGTTGCCGAGGCCGTCTTCGCCGCACAGCTCGATCGTGGGCAGGACGTAGTCGTGACATTCACCCCAGAACTCGCCGTCGCACTCCCGGGTGCCCATGGCACATGCGCCCTCGCCGGCGGTCTCGGGCGGCCCGGGATAGCACGGTTGGCTCTCGGTGCCGGAGCAACCCCCGCAACCCTCATCGATCTGGCCGTTGCAGTTGTTGTCCAGGCCATCCCCGCAGGTCTCCTGGTCTGCGACCTCGCCGCAGCCGCCGCAGGCGTTGCGCACGCCCTCGTCGATAATACCGTCGCAGTTGTTGTCCTCGCCGTCGCAGACCTCATCGGTCGGATCCGTGCAGTCCGGACAGTTCTCGTCGATGAAGCCATCGCAGTCGTCGTCCAGCAGGTCTCCGCAGATCTCGTCGGACGGAGTTTGCTCTCCCTCGCATGGGCCCCACTCCCCATCGGGCCCGCAGTCCATGGTGCCGCCGTGGCAGACCCCGACGCCCAGCGTGAAGATGGGGCCGCTGTAACAAGGCTGGTTCTCTCGCGGAAGCTCGGGATCGTAGTCGGGCACTGCGCAGGAGCAACCCTCGTCCACCTGGCCGTCGCCGTTGTCGTCCAGCCCGTTGCCCTCCCCGGTCGGGCCGCAGTCCTCGGGAGGCACCTCGCCTTCGCACTCGCCCACGGCGTTCAGCAGGCCTTCGTCGACTTGGCCGTCGCAGTTGTCGTCGAGGCCGTTGCACTCCTCTACCCTGGGCCCGATCTCGCCCAGGCACTCCTTGCCCCAGTTGCCGTCGATGCAGATCTGGAAGCCCGGCCTGCAGATCATCTCGTCGGTGAGCTCCATCGGGTCTCCGGCGCTGGAGCACAGCCGCAGCGAACCCAGGCTGCACGGGCAGGTCTCGTCAGTGTTTCCGTCGCAGTTGTTGTCCTTGCGATCGCCGCATATTTCCTCGGCATCCGGGTTTATGGTCGCATCGTTGTCGTTGCAGTCGGGACCGGCCGGACAGTTCTCCCCGAAGCCGTCGCCGTCCCGATCGACGCACTGCCCGTCTTCGCCGTCGATACCCCCGTCGCCGTCGATGCCGCCGTCCTCATCGTACTGGATCGGATGGCAGTAGCCGGACCGGCACTCCTCGCCAGACGGGCAGTCCCCGTCATCGGTGCAGGGTGTCAGGCAGACTCCCGAGACGCACACCCGTCCGTCCAGGCAGTCGACCGAGGTCACGCAGACGGTCCTGCAAGCGCCCTCGTGACAGACTTCGTCGGCTTCGCAGTCATCGTCGGTATGGCAGAACCTGGTGCCCGGCGCCGTGCTATCCGAGCAGGCCCATAGGCAAAACAGCCCGATAAAAACAGCTACCAGCGACAAACGCTCTTTCGGATTTGACACGAACATGATGAGCACCTCTCTACTCGATATTTTTTCCCGACGGCTTTCATAGATTCTAGCACACGGGCGAGTCGGGAACAAAGCTTTAAGCTGCCGCTGGGTTTGATCGAGGCCCGTTGGTGCGGGCGGGAAAACCATACTGCTGGCCGGTTTCCGGCGTCAGACGAAGGCACGAACCCGCAAAGCCAGGCTACAACAGCGTTTGCGAGGCCACCTTTCGCGGGGGCGGGCGCAGCTCCCCCCAAGAGCTTCGCTCCCGTAGTGAAACGAGCGCAGACGGCAAGTGTCTCACTCATGTTGGCAGAGAGGGGGCGCCGACTTGTATTTCTTGTGATCCTATTGCCTCGTCTGTCTGCACCTGTCAAGGCTTATGGCTAACAAGAGGCCGCAAGGCGGCCTCCGATTGTTCCAATCAGAGAAAACTTGGAAACTGGGGTGCTTCTGACCAGAACCTCACTGCCATTCCTTGAACAAACTGCCCTTCGGCAGGATTTTATAATTAGCAGTCCGGTAAACCGCCGCCTCTGGCGGCGCGACTCAAATAGGCTCTGCCGTTCCGGCGAGAGGTGATAGGCGATCTCCTTTCAAGAACCGCCAAGTTCACTGAAAGGAGATCGAAGATGAGAGAATGGGCACGACAGTCACATGTGAAATGGTACTGCCGATACCACGTTGTGTTTGCGCCGAAGTACCGCAAGAAGGTGATCTACGGCAAGCTACGGCGCGAGCTAGGGGGAATCATAAGGCAACTGTGTCAACAGAACAAGATAGAGATCATCGAGGGCCACGCGATGATCGACCACGTGCACCTGTGCCTGAGCATACCGCCGAAGTACAGCGTTGCGAACACGATTGGCTTCGTCAAGGGGAAGTCGGCCATCCGGATACACCGGGAGTATTTGGGAAGGCGAAGGAATTTTACGGGGTTTCATTTCTGGGCAAGGGGCTATTGTGTCAGTACGGTGGGGTTGGACGAGCAAACGATAAGGGACTACATCAGGCATCAAGAAGAAGAGGAAAAGCGAGAGGAGCAACTCTCACTCCTGGCCCCAAGGGTGCTACCACCGGTCAAAGAGGGATCCACTTCCACCGGTTTAGAGATCCACCAGCTTCTCACGGCCAAAGTTTTTCAGAATTTTAAGCTCTCCGCTTGACAGATGCATACCCGTGCTTACTTTATCCTCCATCATGCACACAGCGAGCAAGACAGACATCAAGTATCGGTGTTCGGCAGAGACAACGACAACGAGTCACAAGCGTCCAAGTCATGCAGCTT
>JAUXGL010000041.1 GCA_030622135.1 Deltaproteobacteria bacterium | reverse complement strand
GCGAGGTCCGGTTTAGTCCCGGGCGACGAAACGCCCGGGGCGAGGTCCGGTTTAGTCCCGGGCGACGAAACGCCCGGGGCGAATAAAAACAGCATGAATGCCAACGATATTCGCTGTGACATGACACACCTCGCTATGGTGAGTTTCGCATGTTTTCACAAAGATGCCCCGTAGTTTGCCACGGAAAGCTTCACTCTTGCAGTCTAGCATAGTAGTACATAACAATCCTCGACTTCGACCTCATCCGCTCGGTCCGAAGAGAAAAAAGATCTGCCCCGGTTGAGCTGGGGCAAGGAAATTATCACCGGGCTTTGGTTCTGGAACCGGAATGGGTAGTCGCCTGTTTTTTGTAGAATTACTTGACTATCCTGAAGTGATAACATACCATCCTACCCGTGCTGTTTGGGTCGTACCTGCGGTCGGAGGGGTTTTAGATGATTCGCAAGGTTTTGGTTGTTGATGATAGTATCGCCATTGCCCGCCAATTGACTAAAATGGTGGAGGGTTTTGGCGAATACGAGGTGGTGGGGCATGCCAAGAACGGAGCGGAGGCGATCAAGCTGTTCAAGACGCTCGGCCCCGATATCGTGTTGCTGGACATCGTCATGCCGATGATGGATGGATTGCAGTCTTTACGGGCCATCATGCGGCTGAATCCCGAGGCCAAGGTGATTGTGATTTCGTCCGTGGGAGGGGTGGGTCAGAAGGTGGAAGAGGCGATTCGGCTGGGTGCCCGCAGCGTGATTCCGAAGCCGTTCGAGGAAGAAAAGGTAAAGTCCATACTGAAGCGGGTTGTCGAGCAGGAGCAGGATTAGATGAGCATCCAGTTTTTCGGAGAGTTTCTCATCGACCGTTGGGTAATCACCCGGGGACAGCTGATCGAGGCCCTGGAGTTGCAGGATTACCGCAACCTCAGGTTCGGCGAGATTGCGGTGCAGAAGAAATACCTGGATGAAAAGCAGGTGGGGCAGATCAACGAGCGCCAGAAGTCCGAAGACATGCCCTTTGCGGACCTGGCGGTGCATATGAAACTGCTCAACCAGGAGCGGGCCCAGGAACTTCTCACCTACCAAAAAAACAACCATCTTTTCCTGGGCGAAGCTTTACTGGAGCTGGGCCACGTTACCGAGGACGTCTTGCAGCAGGAGCTGGCCATCTTTGAAAAAGAGCAGTCCCGCTACGTCCTGGAAGACGTTGCGGTTCCCGCCGAGATCCAGGGAGCGGATGTCATCCGGGTTAGTGTCGATCTCACCCGCAAGATGTTCCACCGGGTGGTCGGCATCATCATCAAGGTGGGCGTGGGGACGGTCGTACACAAGACCGATGAGGCCTCCAAGGCCGACTACCACCTCTCGGTGTCGGTTTCTTTTAAAGTCCCCAAGCCCGTCAAGTACGTATTGAGCGTGTCCAGCGACGTGGCCGTGTCCATTGCTTCTCGCATTCTGAAGGAGGACGCAACCCGGGAGTCCGAGGCCGTGGTTGAAGACGCGGTGAAGGAATTCTGCAACATCGTTTGCGGCAACGCCATCGCCAAGCTCGCCCAGATGGGCGTCCAGGCGGACATCGCCCCTCCGGAACCCCTGCCTTCGGTTCCGGAAGTACCCCAGGGTTCGGTGGCGGTCGTGTTCCCCGTCCGCCTGGCGGAAGGCGGGTTGGACCTGCGCTTTATAACCATTCCTTCCTAAAGGTAGGAGTTAACCATGGAGTGGCAACTCGCGACCTTTGGGATCTGGGAGCTGGTTCTCATTCTCCTGATCGTGGTGGTGATCTTCGGAGCGGGCAAGCTTCCTCTGCTGGGCGAATCCCTCGGTAAGGCCATCCGCAACTTCAAGGGGGGTTTCAAGGAAAAACCTAAAGAGATCCAAGGAGAAGCCCGGCGGGTCGAAGAGGGCGAGTCTCGCGGGCAGCTGCCCGTGGGAGAAACTTCCACCGAATCCAAAGAAAGCGCCGGCGCGGAAGCCACCCTGGATCGCAGATAACTCCCGGTGAAATATGTTCGGTATCGGTACCTGGGAACTTATGGTCATACTGGCCCTGGCCTTGATCCTGCTGGGACCGGCCAAGTTGCCCGAGGTGGCCAAGTCCATCGGTAAGGGGCTGGCTAGTCTGCGCAAGTCGGCCGACGAGGTGAAGAAGGAGCTCGATCTGGGTGGCTTGTCGGCGGAGATCACCGACATTGCCGGTAACCCGGAGGTGGCCGAGTTGAAGCAGATGGTGGATGTCCGCGGACACATCCGCCGGGCCCTAGACGATCTGGAAGAGCCGATCACCGATGACCAAACCGGACCTCCGGAGGGAGCGGCCCCAGGAGACGGACCACAGGGTGGCGAGCAGAAGTAAACTTCTGGCATTTGTATTTGCGTTGCTGATGTTCCGCGTCAGCGTTCGTGCGGCGGATGTGGATCTGGACCTGACCGTGGTGGGGCAGGGTTACCAGACCCGCACCGTTGCGGGAGACCTGCTCGATCGGCGCCGGGTTACCCAATGGGTGGATCTGCGGGCCGGCCGTCTGCTGGATGTCGACGATCTGAGCCTCCAAGTCAACTTTCGCTTTGACGCCGAGTTGGGGTTCGGGGGTATGTTCGACGATTCTTCGAGCCGGGCGGACCTCATGCTGGCCCAGATGCGCTGGCGCAAGGTGGCCCGGCCCATCGACCTGGTGCTGGGGCGCCAGCTGATCCTCGACGAGCTGGACTTTTTGATTTTCGACGGCCTGACGGCCGAAGTTCGCCTGCCTGCCCACCTGGTCCTGCGCCTGCTGGGCGGTTTTGCCGTGCGCGACAAGAGTTTTCTGGGGGGAGCGGAGCTGGAACTGGACGGGGTGGAGGCTGGCTCGGTTCCCGCCCCGGTCGTGAGCGCCGGCCTTCGTTTCCAGCATAAGTCGGTTTGGGTTGGGCTGGACTATCGTCGCGTGGTTTTGTGGGAGGACGGCTGGCCGGAAGACGACGAGCGCATGGGCGCTTCGGTGTCGCTGCGCCCGTTTGGGCGAACGCTGGGCCTGGACGCCGGGGCGGCGTTCAACCTGCTCCTGGATCAATGGGACCGGATCCGGGCCGACGGTTCCTATCGCCTGCCCGGCCCGTTGCGGCAGTTTCGTGTGGAGGCCGGTTACTTGCAAAGCCGGCCCCATTTTTCCCTGGATTCCATCTTCAACTTCTTCTCGCCCGCGCCATTTTCTGAGTTCCACGGCGGGGCGCGCTGGGACTACTCCAGGATCTTCTCGGTGCGCCTGGCCTACACCCACCGGCGCTACCGGGGTGGCGCCGGCTGGAGCGTGGACGGCGTGGATCTGGACTCGCGCCTGTTTCTGAAAAGAGGACGGTGGGTTCTGTTGACGGCGGGATTCGAGGACGGCGCCGTGGGCCGGCGCTGGATCGCGGCTCCCCGGGTAATCTGGGAATTCCGCGAAGGAACTCTCCTGCTCGAAGGGCGCGGGGTGATCAGCTCCTTCGAGGATCCCCTGCAGGAAAACCAGCACGCGCTGAGCGTGGGGGGCTCGGGGGCCTTGACCTGGCGATTTTCAAAAGAGCATGCGCTGGTGATCATGGCCGAGGCGAACGGCAACCGTATTCATCCCTTCCAGTTGCGTCTCTTCGGTATGCTGGATCTGGCGTTTCACTTCGGTTCGGGGGGTTACCGATGAGATCCGGCCTGATTGTGATTGTGCTGGCGCTATGCGCCGCGGCGGGAGTCGCCGGTACGTTGACTCGTCCGCATCCCGTTTATCCTCCGTCCGAAAGCCGCCTGCGTTTCTCTCACCTCCAGCACGAAGATACCGCCTGCGACACCTGCCATCCGGGCAGCCTGTCCAGGTCCGGTCCGGTGGCGGCCGTGATCCCCGGGCACGAGGTTTGCTCCGGGTGCCATGCGGAAGCCGATATTGGATTGGGCAAGTCCGCGGCCTGTGCCCGTTGTCATCTGGGCACTCCCGCCGGCGCCGAGCGGGGTGTAGCTTCTTTGAAGTTCAGCCACAAGCTTCACCGGGGAGTGCCGGAAAGCTGCGTGACTTGCCACGTTCCCGAACGTGAAGACGGGCCCACGGGCATGTTTCCGGGCGCGGGGAGGTGCGCGCAGTGCCACGCCTCCCGCTGGAATCAGGGAAGCTGCGATACTTGTCACCCGGCGCATGCGGACGGGAGGCTGCGGGTGGAACTCGACCGCGGCAAGCTCATCCCCACCGGTGGGCACGGGGGCGACGATCACGGTGCCGGCTGGAGCCAGGGTCACAAGAAGGTGGCCCGATTGCGCGAGCGGTCCTGCCGGGCGTGTCACCCCGTGCGTAGCTGCGATGTTTGCCATCGCGGAGTGTTCAGGCGCCTGCGCATTCACCCGGAGGACTGGGAGCTGTCCCATCCCGGCGCCGCCCGGGCCGGGCTTTCAGACTGTGACCAGTGCCATCGCTCCCAGTCGAAGTGCCTCGGTTGCCACCGCCGGGTCCGGGTGGCCGAGTCCGCCTCCGACCGGTCAAAGAACTTGCGCGTGCATCCGGAGGACTACGGAGCCGGCCGGCATGCCTCCGACGCCAAGCGCAACCTTCGTGCCTGCACCGCTTGCCACACCGAGGGCGACTGTATCCAGTGTCACGGCGCGGCCGGGATCGGGGCGGGGTTCAGCCCCCACCCGTCCGGTTTTTCGAAACGGTGCGGGCTCTTGATGAGCCGCAATCAAAGGCCTTGTTTGAAATGCCACCGGCTGTCCGACTTGAGGGCGAAATGTCCCTGAAAAACGCGCTCCTCCTGGCCGGGTGGTGCTGGTGTTGCGGCTGCATGCTGACGGGAGACGAGGATCTGTTCGGCGTTTTCGACGCCGTGCCGCCGCGGGTGGTCGGAACCTTTCCAGAGGACGGCCGGGAAGAGGTTCCCACCAAGGTCGACATCAGGATCTGGTTCTCGGAACCGGTGGATCCCGTAAGCGTTAACCGGGGCAGTATCACCCTGATCTCGGGTGATGACCCGGCCGAAGGCCGGTTCGAAGTGGACTTGGAGGGGCTGGTGCTGTTCCACCCCCTGCATCCTCTGATTCCCGGGGTAACCTACCGACTGGCCGTTACCACCGAGGTGACCGACTTGTACGAAAATCCGCTGGAATACGGGCTGGAGATCGGTTTCAGGACCCTGCGTTGACCCCATAATCTCTCACTTAAATTTCGCGGCGATCCCAATATGCCGAGTAAAATGGGCACCTTACCAGAGGCCAGAGAGTTTCCTTCACTCATCGTATCTACAGCGAAGCAGTCCTCGTTTCTTGAGGATGACGCCGGGCACCAGTGGTTCCCTTACGTAGTCAACGGGTTAACCGGATCTCAAGGGCACCGGTGGCGTATTGGGATGACCTGATCGGGCTTGCCCCTTTTGAGGTCGGTGTGATACGTTTCCTGGGCTGATCCAGTAATCGTCCGGAGGGAATCCGATGGAGCTGAACGACATTCTGAAAGTGGCCATGAAAGGCGGGGCTTCCGACATTCACATCAAGGCGGGCTTGCCGCCCATGTTTCGCGTCGACGGCAGTCTGGTGCCGCTGAAGGATGCCCGGCGTTTGCCTCCCGAGGAAATCAGCCGGATGGCCTTCGGCATCATGAACAACTACCAGAAGGAGCGTTTCAAGGAGTTAAACGAGCTGGATCTGGCCTACGGCGTTCCCGGTTTGGGTCGTTTCCGGGTCAACGTGTTTCAGCAACGCGGCACCATCGGGATCGTCTTTAGGGTGATTCCATCCAAGATCAACTCCATCGAGCAACTGTTACTGCCCAAGGTGCTCGAGAAGATCGCCATGGAGGAGCGCGGGATGATCCTGGTGACCGGGACGACCGGGTCGGGAAAATCCACCACCTTGGCGGCGATGGTCGATCACATAAACACCCACAAGACCGTCCACGCCATGACCATCGAGGATCCCATCGAGTTTCTCATCCGCGACAAGCGCAGCATCATCAACCAGCGGGAAGTGGGGGTGGACACGCTCTCCTTCCCCCAGGCGCTCAAGAGCGCTCTGCGGCAGGATCCCGACGTGATCCTGGTGGGCGAGATGCGCGACCTGGAAACCATTGAGACGGCGCTTCTGGCCGCCGAGACCGGCCACCTGGTCATGAGCACCCTGCATACCCTGGATGCCACCGAGACGATCAACCGTATCATCGCCGTGTTTCCGCCCTACCAGCAGAAGCAGATCCGCATGCAACTCGGCGCCGTGCTCCGGGCGGTCATCAGCCAGCGTCTGATGCCCCGCTCCGACGGACGCGGCCGGGTGGCGGCCCTGGAAGTCCTGATCGCCACCTCGCGTGTCCGTGAGCTGATCGAGGACAAAGACCGCACCAAGGAGGTCCACGACGCCATCGCCCAGGGCCACATCTCCTACGGCATGCAGACTTTCGACCAGGCCCTCATGGATCTGTTGAATCGGAAACTCATCACCTACGAGGAGGCCTTGCGCCAGTGCACCAATCCCGATGACTTCGCCCTGCGGGTCTCGGGCGTTTCTGGAACCTCGGACGCGAAGTGGGACCAGTTCGAGCAGACCAGCGAGGATTCGGGAGACAAGTCTTCCTCGGAAAACGAAGGCGGCATGCCCGTCGAGCGGTTTTAACATTCAGATGATTGCTCGGGCCGATTACGAAGACCGGGCTTACGAGAAGGCGCTGCGCCTGCTGACCGTGCGCGGCCGCTCGCGGAAGGAGCTCAAGCAGCGGCTGGTGGCGGAGCGGTATTCCGACCGGGTGGCCGAGCGCGTCCTGGATCGCCTGGCCGATACCAGGCTGATCGACGACCGGAAATTCGCCATCGACCGGGCGCGGGCCATGGGGAAGGGCAAGGGCTGGGGTCCCCGTAAGTTACGCGCGGACCTGCTCCAACGGGGGATCGCCGCCGAAACCATCGACGAGGCCGTCTCCCAGGCTTACGGAACCCAGTCCCCTGACCAGGTCATGAAGCGCCTGGTGAAGAAGCGCTTTGGCGAAAACGCACTGACCCAGAAGGCCGACCGGAAGGCGAGAGGCAAGGTCCAGCGGTTCCTCCTCGGCCGCGGTTTCGACCCGGACGACGTCAGCGCCATGCTCGAGGGTTGATTACAAGCGGGCCCGGGGTTTCTTGCGAAGCGGGGCGGCGGCCGAGGCCATGCCTTTGGGATCTTTTCCGTTGTCGCCGTTTTTCTTTTCTGCCGGCTTTTCTTCGGGTTTATCCGTGGGCTTCTCTGTGGGCTTCTTCGTGGGGGCTTCCTTGATGGGCGGCAGATCGTAGTGCCCGCGGACTCGCGCTTCGAGCTCCGCTTTTAGATCGTTATTTTCCAGGAAGAAGTCGCGGACGTTCTCGCGGCCCTGGCCGATGCGGTCGTCGTTGTAGGAAAACCAGGAGCCGCTCTTATCGACGATCTGGGCTTCGACGGCCAGGTCGAGCAGGTCGCCGATCTTGCTGATGCCTTCGTTGAAGATGATGTCGAACTCGCAGACCCTGAAGGGTGGGGCCAGCTTGTTCTTGACCACCTTGACCCGGGTGCGGTTGCCGATCACCTCGTTGCCTTTCTTGATGGCTCCAATGCGCCGGATGTCCAGGCGGACGGAGGAGTAGAACTTCAATGCGTTGCCGCCCGAGGTGGTCTCCGGGTTGCCGAACATGACGCCGATTTTCATCCGGAGCTGGTTGATGAAGATGACGCAGGTGCGGCTCTTTGAGATGCTGGCGGTCAGCTTCCGCAGCGCCTGGCTCATCAGCCGGGCCTGCAGTCCCATGTGGCTGTCGCCCATCTCCCCTTCGAGCTCGGCCCGGGGGACCAGGGCCGCGACCGAGTCGACCACCAGGACATCCAGCGCCCCCGAGTGCACCAGCATGTCGGCGATCTCCAGGGCTTGCTCGCCGGTGTCCGGTTGGGAGACCAGCAGCTCGTCGGTGTTCACGCCGAGATTGTGGGCATACTTGACGTCCAGGGCGTGCTCGGCGTCGATGAAGGCGGCCAGGCCCCCGGTCCGGTTGGCCTCGGCGATGATGTGCAGCGCCAGGGTGGTTTTCCCCGAGGACTCCGGGCCGTAGATCTCCACCACGCGCCCGCGTGGAACGCCGCCGATCCCCAGGGCGATGTCTAAAGACAAGGCGCTGGTGGGAATGACCTCCCGTTCGCTATCGACTGACCCGCCGTCCTTCAGTCGCATGATAGAGCCCTTGCCGAACTGCTTGACGATGGTTCCGATGGCAAGGTCTAAAGCCTTGTCCCGATCGTTGTCCTTGTCTCGATCATTGCCCTTGGCCATGGTTCCTCCGGTTGGTTTAAGTACCTGTTCAGATGTTCAGTATCTTACCGACCCAGGGGGAAGCTGTCAAGCGTTGTGTATATCGGCCCGGTCGGCCTCAACTCACTTGCCACTAGGTGTACCACGTCGATCTGACAGCTTCCCGCTCCGGTCTCCTGCATCTTCTCTAAAGCCGCTGATATATCTACTGATTTTTTCGGATTGCGGATCCGGCCCAGGGTCACATGGGGCTTGAAGGGGCGCTTCTCCCGCCTGAACCCGAAGTCCTCCGTGACCTGGTGCAAAGCGTTGGAGACGGCCTGCATTTCCTCGAAGCCGGCCTGGATACCCAAGAAGACCACCCGCGGCTTTTTGGGCGAGGGGAAGGCCCCCAGGCCAAAGAGCTTGACCTCGAAGGGCGGGTTGTCCCAAAAGGCCTCCTTGAGGAATTCGGTCATCTCTTCGAACACCTCGATGCCCACGTCACCGAGGAACTGCAGGGTCAGGTGTATGTTCTTGGGCTCCACCCACTTGACCTTGGCTCGCGAATCTACCGCGGTTTTGAGGCGAGTTTGAAGATTGTAAAGGGCGGAGATCACTTCGTCGGAGAACCGGACCGCGATGAATGTGCGCTTTTTTCCGGACATCTTGCCTTTGCCGTCTACTGCGTTTCGTAAGCGTTCAGGGCATAACGAGGGCATCGCGCCTCGACCCATCTGGACGGCGTCAAAGACCGCGGTCCGATGCTCACGACCACAAGGTCGCTCCGCTGCGGACCTCGGCCTTTTCCTTGCCAGATGGGCCGATCCGCAATGCGTGCCTGAAATCATTGGCTTGGTACCTGAACGGTTACTGTGTTTCAATGAACCGGGGCTGGATCAGCCAGTTGGTCTCGCCGGCGGCCTGGTAGTCGGCTACCCGTTTCAAGAGCTCCCGATCGCCCTTGTGGATAACCAGGCGCAGTGAGCTTGCCATGCACAGCATCTCGCACTGGTTGATGGTGTCCCCGGCGGCGAAGACCGGCCGGGGGCCGATTAGTTTCCTGATGGCGTTGGTTTTCCCCTTGCCGAAGGTCACCGGGATATCCGGGTCGAGCTCGGCCGCGATCACGCCGTTTACGACCCGGGGAGTTATGCCGATGACCCGCTGCGGCGGCAGGTTTAGGAAGCGCTCCGCGTAGGCCGCGGCGGTCCAGCGGTTGGAGGCCGTGACGATCCAGACGTCGATACCGACCGCCTGCATGCGGGCGATCAGCCGGCTCATGGCTTCGTAGGGGCGCAGGCCCGACCGCAGCTCGATGGGACGGTTGTCGGGTGGACCGCCCTTTATCCAGGTGCTGCGCAGCGACCGCTTCAGCTCGACCTCGATGACCTCTGCGCTGATTTGCCGGATCTCATCGGGTCTCCGGCCCGCCAGCAGGAAGGCCGCCCAGGGATAGGCGACCAGCTTGCCCGCCCGGCGGATCAACAGGCGGTAGGCCCGGATGAAGGCGTTGGCAAACGCCGGCCGGGTGGCCGGATTACCGATTAGATCGACCAGCGCCGGTTTCGGATTGGGAACGTCGGGATGTTTCTCGAAGGGCTCCCAGACGTTGGGGCTCTCCAGGAGCGTCTGCGGGTCCATCATTCCCTGGCGGGCCATGTGGTAGAACACCGCCTCGCCGGTGTCGTTGTGCACGATGGTCCCGTCCAGATCGAACGTGGCCACCGAACCCGGTTCATACTTCTGCTCGATGAACTCATCGAGTCGCCGCTGGTTCTCCGGCGTGAATCCCGCCTGCTGCTCCATGGCGGGGATGGTAGCCGAAACAACCGGCAGTGGCAATCGAGAGTAAAGGGACGGACTAAATCCAACTATCAGAAGTAGAAGCGTCCACCGATGCAGGCATCCAGGTCGAACCAGAAGGGATGTGGGTGGATGAATGCCAGGCCGGGGACGATCTCTAAAAAGACCTCGAAGGGGCCCTTGACGAACACCATGGTGATGCCGAAGGGGATGCGTACACCCAGGCTGGCGCCGGTGTCGTCGTAGTCGCGATCGCGATAGTGGTAATCCCAGACTCCCAGCTTGCCGCCCAGGCCCATGTAGAACAGGAGGTTGAAGGGAGCTTTTCCGGCCCGCACCAGGGTGAAGACATTGTACAGGTAGTCGCAGTAAATTGCCCCCCCGCCGTGGGGGTAGTAACCCCAGCCCACGGCGAACTGCAGGGCGTTCTTCTGGTTGAACCAGTACTTGCCGGTGACTCCGGTCGGTTCGCCCAGGGCCAGGCCGAGTCCGAAGGGCTTGTTCTGGGGCCCCTGAGCGTGAGCCAGGGCGGGAAGCATGAGTACAAATGCGCCGACTAGCAGCACTTTTCGAAGCATTGCAGTTCTCCCAAAAGAGTCCACCTCCCGGGTAGCATATCCCTAGCCAAGTTGTCAAAAAACCCATATGGCTTGCGCTGGGAGGGGGCTTGGTGTACATGGATCTTTTCTGGAGGAGTGCTATGCCGTCTGGTTTCCATGACTGGATTTCTTATTGGGTCGACGCGGGTCAGCGCTGGGTTCTCACCATGGAGGTCCTGCGCAAGCGCGCCAACCTCATGCTGGATCACTACGCCCGGGGCATGCCCCCGGTTTTGAAGTTCGACTACGAGGTGATCCAAGATGCCCGGGAGTTCGAGCAGCCGGCCAACTACGCCCTGGTGCGGATCGTTCCGCCCGACGACGTGGAGATCGATGCGGACAAGCCCCCGGTGGTGATCTTCGATCCCCGCGCCGGGCACGGGCCGGGGATCGGTGGGTTCAAGGAGGATTCCGAGGTGGGCATGGCCCTGCGGGAGGGTTTTCCCACCTACTTCGTGATCTTCTTCCCCGATCCCTGCGCGGGCCAGACCATCGAGGACGTGGAGCAGGCCGAGATCCGTTTCCTGGAGGAAGTGCACCGGCGGCATCCCGACGTGGGCCGGCCGGTGGTCTACGGCAACTGTCAGGCCGGCTGGGCGGTGGCCATGCTGGGCGCCGACCGCCCGGACGTGTGCGGACCCATCATCCTCAACGGCGCTCCCATGTCCTACTGGGCCGGGGAGGCCGGAGCCAATCCCATGCGCGCCTCCGGGGGGCTTTTAGGGGGCGAATGGACCGCCCGGCTGATCTCCGATCTGGGCGCGGGAACGTTCGACGGGGCCTGGCTGGTGCACGGCTTTGAGCAGCTCAACCCCTCGCGGACCTACTTCACGAAAATCTACGATCTGTTCCGGGACATCGACACCACCGAGCGGCGCTTTCTGGATTTCGAGCAGTGGTGGACGGGCTTTTACCAGCTCACCGAGGCGGAGATTGTCTGGATCGTCCAGAACCTGTTTATCGGCAACTGCCTGGAGCAGGGGAAGCTGCGGCTTTCCGAGGGTCACCAGATCGACCTGCGCCAGGTCCGGGATCCCATCGTGGTGTTCGCCTCCGGGGGGGACAACATCACCCCGCCGGCCCAGGCCCTCAACTGGATCGCCGAGGTTTATCCCACCACCGCGGATCTGAAGAAGCACGGCCAGCGGATCGTGTACCTGCTCAATCCCCACGTGGGGCATCTGGGCATCTTCGTCTCCGCCAAGGTGGCCGGAAAAGAGCACCGCGCCATTATCGAAAATTTAAAAAAGTTTCCCGAGCTCGATCCGGGGCTATACCAGATGATCATCGTGCGCGAGACCGGCGAGACCGATCCGAAGAAGGACCAGTTCGAGGTCAAGTTCGAGGAGCGCCGGGTGGAGGACGTCGATTTCCCCATGGACCGGGAAGCCTTCCAGAAGGTCGACGCGGTTTCGAGGAGGCTGGGCGGGATGTACTGCCGGTTCGTCCGGCCGTGGGTGCGTCCCTTTGTCAACGCGGCCGCGGCCGAAACCCTCAAGTGGATGCATCCGGACCGGATCTCCCGCATCTTCTACTCCGAGCGGTTAAATCCCTGGATGCTTCCGTTTGCCGCCATGGCCGACCTGGTGAAGTCTCAGCGCAGCCAGGCGGACGGCGATAACCCGTATGTCCGTGCCGAGCGACAGGCGGCGGAGAACACGGTCACCCAGATGGACGCCTGGCGCGATCTTCGCGATAACTGGTACGCGGCGATGTTTGGGATGTTTTTCAAGCAGGAGATGCCATGCACGTTCTGGTGATCAACTGCGGCAGCTCGTCGCTCAAGTACGATCTCATCGATCTGAACACCGAGAAGACTTTGTTCGAGGGTCGGGTGGGCCGGATCGGGCTGGAGGGGAGCACGCACAGTTTCCGGCACGGGTCCGAGAAGAAATCCGAGCCGGTCGAGGCCGGGGATCCGATCGCCGCATTGAAGATCGTGCTGGACGCGCTGCTTGCGGGGCCTCTGGGTGACCGGAGCTCGATCGGGGCCGTGGCCCACCGGATCGGCCACGGCGGCTTGCGCTACCGCGCGCCGGCGGTGATCGACCAGGCGGTCTTGGACGAGATTCGCAGGCTCATTCCCTTGCTTCCCTTGCATCACCCGGCCATGTTGGCCGGGATCGAAGCCTGCCGGAAGATATTGCCGGATGTGCCCCACGTGGCGGTCTTCGACACCGCCTTCCATCACTCCATTCCCGACGAAGCCAGCATCTACGGGTTACCCTACGAGATGTTCCAGAAGGGGATCCGCAAGTTCGGCTTTCACGGAAACTCGCACGAGTATGCGGCCGAAATTTCGGCGAGCTTCCTGGAGACTCCTTTAAAAAGGCTGAACATCGTCACCTGCCATCTGGGCAACGGCGCCAGCGTTTGCGCGGTACAGCGGGGCGAGTCCATCGACACTTCTCTCGGCTTCAGCCCGCTGCAAGGGCTGATCATGGGAACCCGGGTGGGGGACCTGGACCCCGGGATCATTCCCTACCTGATCCGGACGGAGGGGCTGTCGGTCGAGGAGATCGAGGAGCTGTTGCACAAAAAGGGGGGTCTGCTGGGCATCTCGGGCGTCAGCTCGGACATGCGGGAGATCCTGGCCGCGGCCAACGAGGGGAACCCCCGCGCGCTGCTTTCGCTCAAGGCCTTCTGCTACCGGGTCAAGCTGTACATCGGCGCTTACACCGGCGCCATGGGTGGTCTCGACGTGCTGGTGTTCACCGGCGGGATCGGCCAGAACAGCCGGGGAGTGCGGGCGCGCTGCGTGCAGGGGATGGAGAAGCTGGGGATCGCCATCGACCACCTGCGCAACGACCGGGTGGAGGTGGACTACGATAATCCGGTCTTCGACATCACCGCCCGGCACTCGCGGGTGACCGTGTTGGCCGTGGCCACCGACGAAGAGATCATGATCGCCCGCCACTGCGCCCAGGCCCTGGATTACCAGCGCTCCATCCAGCGGGATGTTTTTTCCACCGATCGCCGTCCCCTGCGCGTGGCCGTCTCCGCTCACCACGTGCATCTGTGCCGCCGCGACGTGGAGGCTCTCTTCGGCGCGGGCCACCAACTCACCAAGAAGGTGCCGTTGTTCATCGAGAGCCAGTTCGCCTGCGAGGAAACCGTGAACCTGGTAGGTCCGCGCGGCCGGGTGGACCGCGTCCGCGTCCTGGGGCCCGAGCGCTCCCGCACCCAGGTGGAAATATCGAGAACCGAGGAGTTCAAGCTGGGCATCGACGCGCCCATTCGCGCCTCCGGAGACCTGGATGACACTCCCGGGATCACCCTGGAGGGCTCCCGGGGTCAGGTGCAGCTGCCCGAAGGCGTCATCTGCGCCATGCGCCACATCCACATGACCCCCGAGGACGCGGAGATGTACGGAGTAAAGGACCGGGACCTGGTGATGGTCAAGTTGGAGGGCGAGCGCGAGCTGATCTTCGGCGACGTCCTGGTGCGGGTGAATCCCGCCTACAAGCTGGAGATGCACATCGATACCGATGAAGCCAACGCCGCCGAGCTGCCCCCGGTGTCCCAGGGTTATCTGGTCATGATCCAGTCGCGAGAGCGGCAGTCATGACCAGAATCTTTTTGGTTCGCCACGGCGAGACCGACGGAAACCAGAAGAAGATCTACCGCGGCCACTGGGACCTTCCGCTCAACCAGAACGGAAAGGCCCAGGTGAAAAGAGCCGGTGAAGCCCTGCGGGCGGTCCACCTGGACGCCATCTACGCAAGCCCGCTGCTCCGTGCCGCGCAGACCGCCGAAGCCGTCGCCGCCCGGCAAGCCGTCGAGCCCGAGAAGGACGAATTTCTCATCGACATCGACTACGGCGACTGGACCAGGCGCCCCGACGCCGAAGTGGCCGAGAAGTTTCCCGATTTGTACCGGCAGTGGAAGCAATCCCCCGAGACGGTGTTGTTCCCCGGCGGCGAGGGCCTACCCAGCGTCCGCGCCCGGGTCGAACCCGGCCTGAGAAAGCTGGCCGAGCGGCACCCCGATCAGACCATCGCCCTGGCCAGCCACCGGGTCCCCATCAAGATCCTCTTGTGCACGGCCCTGGGCCTTTCCGACGCCGCCTTCTGGCAGATCCAGATCGACACCGCCTCCATCAGCGCCCTGGACTACAACAACAAAAAGTTCAACCTGATCTTCTCCAACGAAACCTGCCACCTGAAATCGTTTGGTGAAAAGCTCTGTGTGGTGGACTTCTAGCGCCTCGCCAAAAGACGGCTGGGCATACCCGCGGGCACGGCTACGCTTTGCTTCGCCGCAAGCAGACGACGGCAGACTGCGCCGAAGCCTCCTGTCCCTCCAGGATCTCCTGTCGAAACGTAGGGGCACCAATGGGAGATTGGGGCATCTATTGAACCCTGGTTTATTTTATTGTAATTGTCCTTGTTACGGTTTTGTTGTCACCGTTTGAGGCAATGACGGTTATCGTGTCCGTAGAAGCTATGTCCACCTCGTGCGAGTATGCGCCCGCGGTGACTGTAACGGTGGTGCCGTTTATGTTGACCTGTGTTACCGTGGCGTCGTTCACGCTGCCGCTTACCTTGATTGTCTTGAGTGTTACGACCGGCGGCGTGGTGTCTCCGGCCTTGAAATCCGCCTCGATTTCCTCTGGAATCAAGGCACGCTTGAAAATCTTAGCCTCGTCGATTACGCCATCAAATGCATCCGACCAGGTGCCTTCACACCACCACCTGCCAATGTGGAGATTCGCGGCAGCGGCGTATATTCCCGAAGGTGCGGATGCAGTATTCATGTCCGCTTGGCCGTTGATGTATATCCGCATGGTCGTGCCGTTCGATGTAGCCGCAACATGCGTCCAGACATCAGCAGTGACAGTCCCGGCGGATTCGAGCCAGGCACTGGAACTTCCATCAACACTGAGCCCAAAACTGATTTTTCCATCAGAACTGATGTCAAGCTCAAAAGACCTCTCATCAACGCCGGTATCATAGAGCCATCTATCGAGTATCGTGTGCCGCTCGCTTACCGGCGTCTTGACCCAGGCGATGAGCGTGATTTCATCCGTGATACTGTCCAGGCTTGCCGAGTTTGCGACCTCGATATAATCGTCCGTGCCGTCGAACTCCAGGGCGGAGCCGAGCAGGCCGGTTGTCCAAGTTGCGCCGGAGATGATTCCGTGGTTCTCATTGCCGGACGAATCCTCGGCAGTGGTTTCGCTTCCCTTGTCAAAATGCCATATAGCAATGATATCTGTTGCCTGGGTGAGCTGGAAATCTGCCGTAGCTGTCGTGTTCTCGGAGACCGTGACCGTTTGGGTTGCGGGGTTATACCCGGTTTTTACACAGGTGAGAAAACAGTTTCCAACGGGTGCGTCTTCAATCGTGTACGAGCCGTCAGAGCCGCTCGTTGCGGACAGCGTACCCGCGGAGACGCTTGCGCCCTGTATGCCGGCGTTGGTATCCGCGTCCGTGACCATGCCGGAGATAATGCCCGTGTGGCCGCCCGGCGTCATGGACGCGTATTTGGTATTTCCATAGGTACCCATGTTTATCCTGCCGCCGTTGGGATCGAGTTCGTTGGAATACTCGGAGGCCGGGTCGCCCGCGTCGATGCATGGGCTGGTCTCAGAATCAGTAACCCATCTGCTTTCAGTCCATCTGCCCGCCTGGGACTTCAGGTGGAAGTCTCTATTTTCCGGGTCTTCAAGTAATGGATCTACTGATATGTCTCCTGTACCCGCAGAGGTACCCCGATAATTACCGTCAGCGTTGCTCCACATGTCGTTGTATTGCGATATCGCATCACCGTCAATACCATATTCCCCGCAATTTGATATAATACTGTTTTTAACTGTTGTTCCAGCGCCTCTGGAGACTTTTATACCGCTTCCGCTTCCAGTCCTATGTCCCGATTTATAGATTACGCAGTTTTCGATTTCTGTATTGTCTGCACCATTTATCCTTATTCCATCCCAGTCGGTATTGTAAATAATAGTATTGATTATTTTGTTGCCCGTTAAAGACCCCGAATCGTCTTGATTTAATACAATGGCATTCTCCGCAGAACCTACATCTGTTGTAAGAATGCTGTTTTTTATTGTGTTGTAATTACACTGTCCAGAGCCCATAGTCTGTAGCTGGATTGCATTATCACCTCCAGGGCCCCGTATGTTATCCAAGGTGCAGTGTTGAGAATTACGAAGTCGTATGAGATTATTTCCATTCTCACCTGATACGAAATCGATAATGTTGCTGTCTGTATTGCCGTCCACTACAATAGCGTCATGACCGACAAGCTCGGCGCGGCAGCCAATAATATCATTACGAAGGCCCCCTACGTGTCCATGAAGAATTATACCGTCATGGGAAAAATCACGTAGCAAAATGTTTCTGTATGTTGATTGATCGGATTCTACGCGGATACAGCGTGTGCGAACACCCCAATGAGGGATATGCGTTGGATTGTTTCTTTTATTTGCGTCTAACTGAATATCTTGAATTATTATATTTGTAATTTGGCCGCCGTAAATCATGTAAAATCCTTTTACTGGATCGTCCGGCTCGGCTATATTATCCGCTAATTTGACTATTGTTGAAGAACGGTTTTCTCCTTCCAGGGTGATATGACTCTTCATTATTATAGGACTGTCAAAAGCGTCAATTATGTATGTACCGCTTTTTAGGTGGACCGTGCCTCCGCCCATGCTGTCGATATAATTAATTGCCCGGTTTATTTCAACCTGATCGTCAACGCCATCGCAGTTGTAGTCGCCGCTTCCGTCGGTTGCGACGTACACAATGGGATCTGCCGCCCGGGCATATTCAGTCGGTGCGAGTAGGCACAACATGGAAAAGCAGAGTGTCATACACGCGAATACAGTTTTGCCGGTGGAGTGTGCTTTTTGGTTTGTCATTTTCAGCCTCCTTTTTTCAATATAGGATTCTCAACGATGTTTTTATTCGAGCCTTGAAGTAGTTCCTGAAATTGTCTCATGGCCTAGAACGTCGCGATGACGCCGCCGGCGAAGCCCATGCAGATGGCCAGCAGCTTGCGCGTGGTAAGGCGTTCCTTTAAGAAGATGGCGGCTAAGAAGATTACGAAGACGTTGGACGACTGGTTCAGGATGGAGGCGGTGGTGGTTTCGGTGTACTTCATGCCGGCGATCCAGAAGAAGATGGCCAGGTAGGCGCCGAACACGGCGGCGGGGATGGTGACCTTCCATAGCGAGCTGGGGCGGAAAACTTTCACAAACTCTCTGCGGCGGCTGGTGCAGGCGACGATCACGGCCAGGAAGGCGGTTCCGGAGACCATGCGTACGGTGGAAACCCACCAGGGGTCGGAGCGATCCAGGACCGGCTTGATCATGGATATTCCTACGGCCATGCAGGCCATGGAGACGATACCCAGGACGATGCCGATACGGATTTGCTTGACGTCCTCGGGTTTGTCTCGGTGCTCGGGCCGCCAGGTTCCGACGAAGATGGCGCTGACCATCAGGACCAGCGCCACCACCAGCAGCGGTCCGAGGGATTCGTCCAGGTGGGCCAGGGAGCACAGGATTACGAAGGGGCTGTACAGGCAGTCGACGATGGCCACGCGGCCCGCGCCCAGGCGGTTGAGGCTGGCGAAGAAGATGGTATCGGCGATGCCGATGCCGATGACGCCGGAAATCAGCAGGATGATCCAGTCTTGCGCCGTCTGGTTTTCGGGAAAGAACTCGACGGAGAGGATCAGCATGGTGCCGCACAGGAGAATCAGGCCGGTGACGTTCTTGAAGAGGTTCAACACCACCGGGGTGACCTTCTCGCCGCTCTTTCTGTAAAAGATTACCGCGATCGCCCACAAGAACGCGCACAGGGCGGAGTAGACTTCGCCGGCGTTTGGGAAGTCGAAGTTCATCCCAAAAGGGGTCTTCCCGGGCCGGAGATGGGGGCGTCGAAGAGTCCCAGGATGGTGGAGGCCAGGTCGACCAGGGCGGGATCTTCGTGGCGGATCTTGGCGTTGGAAAGCAGGGCTCCCGGGGTCTCCTTCACGTCGGAGGCGGAGTGGTCTCCGCACCAGGCCTTGGGATTGTCGGCCAGCGCTTCGCCCGCGGGCGCGCCGCCTAAAGAGGTTTCCCATGAGCTGCGGTACCCGGGGGCGAAGGCGATCTGGAGGTCCGGGGCCCACTGGCGCACCGACTCTTCGGCCCGGTCGGCCACGGCGTAGACCGCGCTGACCACGCGTTGGCCGGTCGCGGGGTCCTTTTGGGCCAGGAGCCGTTCGCGGATGGATTCGAGCAGGGCTTTGTGCTCCGGCCCCCGGGGAACTACGCCTACGGACTCGCGGCCTTTCATGTTTACGTAGAGTTGGCCGTTGCCCAGGCCGTAGGCCTTGGTTTTCTTCCAGTCGATGCCGCGCAGGAACTTCACTTGGCCGCCGGGTTTCTCCCTTTGGAGCCATTGGTGGGATTCCAGCCAGGTATTGACGTGCAGCATGCGGTCGAACGCGTGGAAGCCGTGATCCGAGAGCACCAACAGGCGCGTTCCCGGGCGCATTTTTTTCCGGGCCGCGCCTACGATCCGGTCCATGGCCCGGTACACCGTGCGGAGTGGACCGCCGTCGGGCTGCCGGGTCTGCCGGTGGAAGATGTGAGCGGCCCGGTCGGTTCCGGTAAAGACGCACATGAGCAGCCGGGCGAAGCGGCTTTCCAGCTCCCGCAGCAGCAGGTCCGCCCGGGCCTCCATGGTGTCGAGGACCTCACCCAGAAAGACATTTTTTGGAAGAACCCCGGCGTTGACCGCGGCGGTGTCGTGAACCCAGCCCAGCGTGGGTAGGCCCCCGTGAACCTCGACGGCCTTTTGCACCCAGTCGGAAGGCGCGCCCAGCGGCAGGGCGGGCATGTTGGGATCCATCTGGATGGGTGTGGCGTAGAGCGAGATCTCCTTTTTGACCGCAAGCAGGTGAAAGCGGACCCTTCCCTGCAGAACCACGTCGCCGGCTTCGAAGCGGATCGGAAACCAGCCGCTGCGCTTGCCTTCTTTCAGGGTCTCGCTCTTGCCGGATAGGTGGATCCGGACGGATCCGCCTTTTCGATCCAGCTCGAGCCGCAAGGGCACCCGCAGGTACTTGCCGCCCGGTCCCCGCGAACCCTCCAGCCGGGTTTCGATCTTGCTGCCCCGGGGGTTCAGGTGGACGATGCGGCCGCCGGCCACGCGGTCGGATCCCCCGGATCTTTCGGTCGTAAACAGAGTGAACGAGCTGTTGGTGAAGCGAAGATCCGGGGTGCCCAGGCCGGAGAGCACCCGGCCGTGCTTCAGCTCCGGGGGCGGGTAGGCGTAGGGCATGAACAGGAGGGTGGTGGGGACGCCGCGCGAGTCCAGCGTTTCCCAGAAAGCGTCGCCCCGGCGGTTGGACACGGCCGTGGGCTCGCGGTAGCCGTCCGGCCCGAATCTGGGCGGCTTGATTGTATACGGCGCGGTGCCCGGCAGGTAGGTTTTGGGATCGCGGCGCAGAAAGCCGAAGACGCCGTGCTGGGACGGGTGCAGGCCGGTGGCGAAGGTGGACCAGGCCACCGGCGAGTTGGGCGGGCTGGTGGAGCCCAGCGCATGCAGGCCGCCTTCCTTGGCCAGGATCTGCAGGTTGGGAAGATCGCCCGCGTCCATCCAGCGCCCCAGCAGGCGGGGATCCACGCCGTCGAAGCCGAGCACCACCACGTCGGGCCGGTCGCCCTTGGATTCTTGCTTGGGGGCCGATTTGCAGGCGGTGGCTAAAACACCCGTCAGAGAAGCCTGAATAAATTGTCTCCGGTTCATTTCACATCCCTTTCGGTCATGTTATAGTGCCACCCGCTGAGAGGGTCAATATTGTGAAACCGGAAGTAAAAAGATACCTGCGGTGGTTCATCCGGGTCGGTGTGAGTGCCGGGCTGATCTTTCTGCTCTTGATGCACGTCGACATGAACAAGCTGGTTGAGAGTTTTTTTAACCTGAATCCCGGGTGGTTTCTCTTGGCGTTGCTCATCAAGGGCGCCGGGATCTGCGCCGGGGTGGTGCGCTGGCGGCTGCTCTTGCGCGGCCAGGATCTCGAGTTGCCGCTTTCCAACCTGGGGGGGGCCTACCTGGTGGGGCGCTTCTTCGGTTCTTTTTTGCCCAGCACCATCGGCCTGGACGCCTACCGGACCTACTATGCCGCGGTGCGGACCCGCGAGGTGGCCCAGACCGTGGCCGTGACCGTGGTCGAGAAGGTGATCGGCCTTTTGGCCCTGTCGACCCTGGCTCTGGTGGCCCTGCCCTTCGGCCTGCGGTTGCTGAATGAGAAGGCCCTGTGGATGCTGGGGGTGGTGCTCTGTGCTCCCATCGCGGTGGCGGCACTCTTGCTCTTCTATCCGGGGCTGTTTGTCAAAATCGCCAACCTTTTCCATCGCCTGCAAAAGCGCTGGAGCGAGGGGATCGCCAAGTGGAGCGAGGCGGTGGGCCGGTTTGGCGCCCAGCGCGGCCGCCTGCTCCTGGCGCTACTGTTGGGATTCGTGGTTCACGGGGGCACCAGCGCCATGTACATCGCCACCGCCCGGGCGGTGGGAGTCACCGTGCCGGCTACCGAGATCCTATTCATCGGCCCGCTGATGATCGCGGCAACGCTGGTCCCCATCTCCATAGCCGGGATCGGCGTGCGGGAGGGAACCTACGTTTTCTTCCTGGCTTCCGTGGGCGTGCCCACCGAGCAGGCGGCGCTGCTGGCTTTCCTGGGCTACCTGGCCGGTGAGATCTACAGCCTGCTCGGTGGGGCGGTCTGGGCCATCACTCCCGCCGCGCGGCCCGAGGAGGGCCACGGCCTGGTCGAGGTGATAAAAAGGGCGGCCGCCTGGGTGCGGGGCGGCGGCAAACAGCCCGAGGAGGAGATTTGAAGTTGAGCTTTAGGGGATACATAGGAGTGGGCCGCATACTGGCCGCCGGCATCGCCGCCGCGGGGCTATCCCTGGGGATTCTGGGTTTTGCCGAGGCGCTCTATTACCTGCCTGGGGGCGGGCTCTCGAACGGCCTGGTCCTGATGTACGGGTTTGGCCTATACGGATTGTTGGGCGTCGTTGCCGGGTTGGCGTTGACCCTGTTGGTTGGTAGCCGTGCCCGGGGGAGCGAGCGGGCCGTCGCTAAAATGGCCGGAGTGGTGGCGGCGATTCCGGCTGTCTTGCTGGTCCTTTTGGTGGGCGGGTTTTTGGTCTGGCGCGACCTGTGGGGGGAATCGGTCTCTCAGGCGGGACTGTTTGGGTGGGTGGTTATGGCCCTCGTGCCGGTCGGGGCCGGGGGGTACGCTTTCGTGGCCCGCGCCATCGGCCGCGCCTTGGCGGGTCGAGCCAAGGCAGCGGCGGCGGCCGTCCTGTTTTTGGTGGTCCTGGCGACCATCCTGGGATCGACACTGGACGCCTGGAGCCAGGGAGATTTAGCGGTCGAGGAGAAACCCGATCCTCGCCCGCCCATTCTTTTGGTAGTGGCGGATGCACTGCGGGCCGATGCCGTCGGACCCAAGCTCACTCCTAACCTGCATGCGTTCTCCCAAGACGCGGTCGTCTTCCCGGAAGCCTGGTCAACCGCCACCTGGACGCGGCCGGCGGTGGCTTCCATCCTGACCGGGCAATATCCCTCCGTTCACCGGGCGGTGCACAAGACCGACCGGCTGCCCGGGGAGGTGCCTACCCTGGCCGGTTTGCTTTCGCAACGGGGGTACCGGACGGTGGCCTCGGTCACCAACGTGAACCTGGCTCCGGTCTTTGGCCTGGGCCGCGGATTCGAGACGTACTCCTACCACGCACCCCGGCCGTTTCTGGGCGCTCCGGTTTCGGCCAGCCGGCTGCTTCTGGTGGAGATCTACCGGTTGCTGCGGCTTCGTTTCTTCCCCGGGCAACGGGAGGTCTTTCGCTACTATGCCAAGGGGGAGCGGGTTCTGGAGCGGGGGCGGGCGCTCATGAATCCGTACACGGAGAAGCCGCGGCCGTTCTTCGCCTACTTGCATTTCATGGAACCTCACGATCCCTACTTCGCCCACCCCTACGATGGCCGGGCGGTGGCGCGGGTCGAAAACCCCAGCCCTCCGGTTTCCAAGGCGGAGGAGTATCTGGATCTATACCGCCAGGAAGTAAAGCACTTCGACGAGATCTTCGGAGATCTGGTCGTCTATCTGAAGGAGAACAACCTTTACCGGCGCTCGCTCATTATTTTCACCTCCGATCACGGCGAGGAGTTCGCCGACCACGGCGGATTTTGGCACGGGACCACCCTGTACCGGGAGCTGGTCCGCGTGCCGTTGTTCATTCGCTTCCCCGCCGGAGCCGGCGCGGGAACGGTTCAAAGCGAACCGGTTTCCCTCCTGGATTTGATGCCCACGGCCCTGAGCGCGGCCGGCGTCGAGCTTCCCGGTGGCCTTCCCGGCCGGGTCTTGTCGCCGGAACCTAAAACGGATCGGCGCGTCCTGTTCGCACAGGAGGATCACCAGGGGTGCATTCTCTCGGCGGTCCGCGCCGGCCCCTGGAAGCTGATCCGGGCGAACCCCGGCAATCCCCGTAACCTTCCCGAGATCCAGCTGTTCGACCTCGGCGCGGATCCGGCCGAGAAGAACGATCTCGCGGCGACCGAAACCGACCTGCGCGACGAGCTGCTTCGCGTTCTCGAAGCCGGGCCGGCTACGACACCCGCGCCGAGGGGAAGGGAAAAGGTCGAGTTGGACTCCGCCACCGAGGAGCAGCTTCGCTCCCTGGGTTACACGGAGTAGTTGAGGATGGGCATTCGCCGTCTGCTGATCGTCGGCTGGGACTGCGCCGATCCGGATCTGACCGACTCCCTGTGCGAACGCGGCCGGCTGCCGCACCTTGCGGCTCTGCGGGACCGGGGAGTTCATGTTCCGGTCGCGTCTACGATTCCGCCGAGCTCGCTGCCCGCCTGGACATCGGCCTTCACCGGGGTGGGGCCGGGCCGGCACGGGTTGACCGAGTATGTTCAAAAGGATCCCGCGGCCTACCGGCTGCGCCTGGTAACCTCCAAGGACCGCCGGGCGGAAACCCTTTTTTCGCTGGCCCACCGGGCCGGGCTCCGCGTGGCCTGCCTGGGTGTGCCGGGAACCTACCCGCCGGACCCGGATGTGGACGTCTGTATCGCCGGCTTCGACTCGCCGCTGGCGAGAAGGGCCTCCGGGCGGGCTTTTTCACCCGGGTTTCTCCACAGGAAACTGGCGGAGAAGAACCTGTACTGGCCTTACGGCGGCATGGACGAGCTGGCCGTGGGACCGGGTTGGCACCGGGCGGCCAAAAAGACCCTGCTGGAATCCGTCGAACAAAAGACCCGGGTAGTGGAGGAGATCCTCCACGGCGACTGGTTCGATCTGTTCACCGTGGTTTTCTCGGAGATCGATACGGCCAGCCACCACTTCTGGGCCTATCACGACGGCGATTCTCCCCGGCACCGGAGCGATCCCGAACTGGGCGGTACCCTGGAGGAAGTGTACGTCGCGCTGGACCGGGCGCTGGGCAGAATGCTTTCCGGTCTGGACGAGCAAGCCACCGTGCTGGTCTTGTCCGACCACGGCGCCGGCGGGGCGAGCGATTTCGTTTTTTGCATAAACCGCTGGCTGGCGTCGGAGGGGTGGTTGCGCTTCTTGGGCCTTTCCGGGTTGCCCGGTCGCCTGGCCGCCCGGGTCTCGGGGTACGCCGCCCGGGTTCTTCCGGCCGATGTCAAGGCGGCCCTGCTCCGCTCTCCCCTGGCCGGCATGGTCATGCGGGCGGACGCCTGCTCCCGTTTCGGAAGCCTGGACCTGTCGCAAACTCGGGCATACTCCGACGAGCTGCCCCAGAACCCGGGCATCTGGATCAACCTGCGCGGCCGGGATCCGCACGGGTTGGTGGAGCCGGGCGCGGAGTACCAGGATCTGCGCGACGAGATCATCGAAAGGCTCGAGGCCTTTTGCGATCCGCGGAGCGGAAGACCCCTGGTCAATCGGGTTATGAAACGGGAGGAGGTAGTTCCGGGGCCGTACGCGGACCGGGCTCCGGATCTCCTGGTGGAGCTTTCGTCCTGGGACGGCTACAAGCTTCTCGCCGCGCCGAGCGCGGGACGGAGGGGGCGGGTGGTTCGCCGGTTGGCTTCCTCCGAGCTGATCGGTTCCAAGGGCGTGGGAGTCAGCGGGGTTCACCGGCGGGAGGGGATCCTGGTCGCCGCCGGCCCCACCCTCCAGACCGGAGCGGGCCTGGACAAAATGCGGCTGGTGGATGTTTTTCCCCTGGCGGCTTCCCTGCTCAATCTTTCGATCCCGAAGGGCCTGGACGGGCGGGCGGTGGCGCGGCAGGAACCCGCCGTCTACACGCCGGAAGAGGAAGCCATCATCAAAAAGAGGCTTCAAGGCCTGGGGTATCTGTGAAGAATCCTCTCAACGTCGCCATGGTCGCCGCCATGCCCTATCCCACCGGGCAGGGCACCCAGTCGCTGCTGTCCGAGTTGTGCCGGGGACTGTCGTCGCGCGGGCACCGGGTGCACCTGGTTTGCTACCACCACGCCGCCTTCCGGCGGGAAGAGCCCTTCTTTGTCCACCGTATTCCCAGGATCCCGCTTTACCGCCGCCTGCGGTCGGGTCCGGATTTTTTCAAGCCCTTTCTGGACGCGCTCGTTCTGGCCCGAACCATCCAGGTCGTCAGGCGCTTCGGTTGCCGGCTGATTCACGCTCACAACTACGAAGGCGCCCTGGCCGGCGTGCCGGCCGCCGGGATTTGCGGAGTTCCTTGCGTCTACCACGCCCACAACTTGATGGAGGACGAGCTGCCTCGTTACTTCAAGAACCGGGCGGCCGTGCGGCTGGCCCGGCTGGCCGGGATTGGCCTGGATCGCACGGTGCCCCGTTCGGCCGGGCTGGTGATCGCTCTACACGACCGGCTGGCCGCGGCGCTTTTGCGGCGGGGCGTTTCCGCGGCGCGCGTCCGGGTGGTGGAGCCGGGCATCAACGTGCGTTTCTGGGATGGAGACCCGCCGGCCGAGCGCGAGCCCGTCGTGGTCTACACCGGCAACCTGGACGCCTACCAGGACCTGACGGTTCTCTTTTCGGCCATGCCGAAGGTAGCCGCCCGGGTACCCGGCGCGCGGCTCAGGGTGGCTACCATGAACGATCCAGAAGAGGCCCGCCGGTTGGCCCGAGCCCGCGGCGCCATGGCGGTCACCGACGTGGTCATAACTCCGCATGCCGAGGACACCCGCAAAATCCTCCAGCGCGCCCGCGTGGCGGTCAGCCCCCGCTCCTCGTTTTCCGGATTTCCTATCAAGAACCTCAACGCCCAGGCCGCCGGACTTCCCGTGGTAGCCTGCCAGGGCTCCGCCTTCGGTTTCGAACCCGGCCGCACCGGCCTAACGGTTCCCAATCGAGACCCGGACGCCCTGGCCGACGCCCTGGTGAAACTCCTGCGGGATCCGGAGCGGGCGCGCTCATACGGCTTGGCCGGGCGCCGCTTGATGAAAGAGCGCTACACCCGCGAGCGCATGATAGCCGGCATCGAGGGAGCCTGGTACTCGGCCCTCAGAGGGTGTCCCGACGCTTTGCGAAAAGCCGCTCTGCAAGCTCCGTAGTCAGGGATGGTGAGCCATGTCGATGCCGAACCTGGATGAGATCTACGACGATGCCTTCTTCGCGGAGTGGGGGCGCATGAACGATGCCTACGTGAACTCGGCCAGGGTGATCGTGGATGTGCTGTACGATAACTTCAAGCCCGGGCGTCTGGTGGATCTGGGTTGCGGCTGCGGCGTGTACAGCCACTTCTTCAGGGAGAAGGGCGTGGAGGTTGTTTGCATCGATGGCGTGCAACCGCCCGAAGCGCATGTTTTTCCCGTACAGATCGCCAAACAGGACATGACCGTGCGGTTCGAAAACGTCTGGGGCAAGTTCGACCTGGCCCTGTGCCTGGAGGTGGGCGAGCACATTTCCGAGGAGCTCTGCGAGCCGTTCCTTCAAAACATTACCCAATTCAGCGACCGGTTGCTGCTTTCCTGCGCGCCCCCGGGGCAGGGCGGTCACCACCACAAGAACGAGCAGCCCAAGCGCTACTGGATCGAGAAACTTCTGGCGCATGGGTTCGACTACGACAAGCGGCGCACCGGAGTCCTCTGCGAGACCTTCAAGCGGATACGCACCGAGCTAATGTGGATGTGGGCGCAGATCAGTTTGTATGCCCGGAAAAGGGAAAAGAGGGAAAAGAGGGGGTCGGGTAATACCACTTGACACTTAAAGTGTCATGTTTCTAACGTGTTATGCAAATGAAGCCGAGAGAACCTATGTGTCATGTGGTATTACCTGACCCCCATCTTATGTTGTATGCTCGGCACGAAAGGCAGTAGACTGTCGTCGTGTTGAGTTCGCTTGTACATATCCTGGTTCCCCTGTTTTTGGCGGCTTCGCCCGTGGCGGTGATGCAGAAGACGGAGAACGCCTCTCCGGCCGTGGCGGTTATGCCGGACGGTCGGGTGGTGGTGGCCGCGGTGGTTTGGGAGAAAAGCCGGGAGCGGGTCTGGCTGCGCTGGGCCGACGGGCCCGGAAAACCCCTCGAGCGGGCCCGTCCGGTGACGCCCGGAGTGCGGGCCTGGCATCCCGTGTTGGCGGCGTCCCCGACCGGGGACGTCTGGCTGGCATGGTGTGGAAGCCGGAAGCTCTCGAAGCGGGGAACCCACCGCCGGGACGTGATGGTGCGGAGGGTCTCGCCGAGGCTCGGGCCGGTAGTGCGGGTTTCGAGAAAGGGCACCTGGTCCGGCAATCCGGAGCTGGCCGTCGACGGGGCTGGCCGGGCGCACGTGGTCTGGGAGGAGTGGACCGCCGATAAGCCCAAGGAGATTCACATTGCCTACCGGATGCTATCACCGCGGGGGCGAATCGCTACCGGCGTTGAGATTCTGTCCGCGGGTCCCTTCAGTCGCCGGCCGGACGTTTGCGTATGCAGAGAAGACATCCACGTGGCCTGGGACAGTCTGGTGGACACGAAACCCAGCGGCGCTGCGGATCCGGACTACGACGTGTTTCTGCGTAGCCGGACGCAGGACCGCTTCGGCCGGGCGGTGACGGTGGACCGCCGCGCGGCCATCCAGGCCGCGCCCGATCTGGCCTGTGCGCCGGGCGGGGGCGTGCTGGTGGCCTATCACGCCAGCCACGGACATCCTCTGGTGAAATGGTGGACCCTCCGGCGCGTCGAGGACGGCAGGATCGAGGAGCCGGCGGCCGAAGATCTTTCCGATGTGAAGGATCCGTCGGGTGAGATGCAGGGCGCCGAATTTCCCGCCCTGGTGGTGCTGCCGGATCGCCTGGCGGTGGTTTCGCGCCCCTCCCAGGGGGCTTACCTCCAGACGGTGGACAAAGCGGGCATATCCCCGGTGCGCAACCTGAGCCGCCACGGCTGGGGCGCCCGCGGTATGCGCGCGCGGGCGGTCTCGGCGCCGGACGGCTCCCTGGTGGTGGTTCGCCGGGCCCGCGACGAAAGCGTTCTTCGGCGTTTCACTTTCGAGGAGGCCGGCTCTGGGTTCCCGGACTTCCGGCCGGTGGTCGATGATAAGAAGGTCACCCCAACTAAATCCGCTTCGGCGCCCAAGCTCAAGCAGCCGGAGATCTGGTCGGGAATGCGCGTGTTTCTCGGCGACATTCACATGCACTCCGCCGCCACCGACGGGACCGGGCCTCCGGACGAGATCTACGCGCGGGCCTGGGTGCGGGGACATGACTTCGCCGCGCTGACCGATCACGACGTCATCGTGGGCCGGCGGTTGTTTCCGTCCCTGCACGACGAGATCGCCTGGGTGACCGACGTCTTCAACGCCAAGGAAAATTTCAGCACCCTGCATGCCTACGAGTGGACCACTCAGGCGTTGCCCCGGGGCAGCGGCCACCGCAACGTCTACTTCCGCTCTCACGCTCCGCGTCGGATCTGCGGATCCAAGGACCGGTGCCCCGACACCAGAAGACTCAACCGGGCCTTGAAAAAAGAACGAGCCATCGTCGTGCCCCACCACACCAGCTGGACCGGAACGGACTGGAATAACGCCGACCCAAAGATCCAGCGCTTGTTCGAGATGGTATCCGTCCACGGTGCGAACGAGCACCCCGGCGACCAGCCGATACAATCACGAGGACACATGCCGGGGATGTTTGCCCGGGACGGTCTGGAGTCGGGATTGAAGTTCGGCTTCGTGGGCGGCTCCGATGCCCATGGGTTGCTGTGGCACCACGGGATCGGGCGCCGGCGGGATCCCTGGAGTTGCGGATTGACCGGCGTGGTGGCCGGGGACAACCGCCGCCGGGACCTGTTCGAGGCCATGTACGCGCGCAGGACGTTCGCGACCTCGGGAGCAAACCTGTGGGTCCTGCTGCGGGTGGGTGACGTGGCCATGGGAGGCGAGGAAGAATTGCGCTCACCCGTGGAAGTTCACTACGGAGTATACGGCACGCGACCGCTGGCCGGTTTAGAGGTGGTGCGCGACGGAGAGGTGGTTTTCCGTGCGGAGCCGCAGGGGGAGGCGGCCGTGGGAAAGTGGAAGGACGAGAACGTTTTGCCCGGACCGCACGTCTATTATCTGCGGGCGGTCCAGGAGAGCCGGGGCGGGGAAGTGGACATGGCCTGGGCCAGCCCGGTGTTCGTACGGGTGTTGAAGGGAGAGTGAGATGAGGGTTTTTGGGTTGTCTATCTGGATGATGGTGTTTGCATCCCAGGCGCTTGCCGGCGAGAG
>JAUXGL010000084.1 GCA_030622135.1 Deltaproteobacteria bacterium | reverse complement strand
TCAAATTCGGGAATTTGCCCAGGGGGAACTCGGTGGGAAACTCAGCGACTACGGGGGGCTACCGATATGGGGCGGAGCCCCTGCCACTACCCCAATCAACCACCATGCCCACCGGAAAGTCCGGATCGGCGGAAAGTCCGGATCGGCGGAAAGTCCGGATCGGCTGGCACCTGTGGTCTGTGGCCTGAGCCTGTGGTCTGGCCTGGTGACCTCTACAGGCAATTCAGTCCCCCGGGTAAATCCCTCTCCAGATGAAAGGTGATCACCCTTCGCCTGGCGTCTTCGAGAGCTTGGCGGTCGCCCAAGGCCTGGGCTGCCCTGAGCACTCCAAAAGTCATAGAGGATTCCTCCGAGCCCATCTGGTCGGGAATGTCGGCGTCTTGCGGAGAGTCGGCCAAGAATTGGACGAACAGGCCCTTTCCGGCGTCGCCCTTGTGCAACTGTCCGGTGGAATGCAGGAAGCGCGGGCCGTAACCCACCGTGGTGGCGAGCTTCGTCCGGTCGCGCAGCCGGTCGCCCAGCGCCCGCAGGGCGGTGGTGGTCTCCGGTGTGGGCCGGACATAGGCCTGCAGGGCAATGTAGGCGCCGGCTCCGGGTGCTGACAAGAAATCATCCAGCGCCTTCGTATCGGGGGTCTGGACATCGAGCACGGGAAGAACTCCCCTCTGCTGGTACTCGGCGACCATCCGACGGGCCAGCACCTTGGCGGCCTCGACGTCGGGTTGATCGAATGGCTGGATGCCGATGCGGTGACCGGCCACGGCCACGGCCAGCTCCCACAGGAACATCTGCCCACCCAGATCGTACCGGTCGGCCAGACGCATACGCACGACCGGGTGGCCGGCCTTCTCCAGGGCCAGCACCGCCGCGTCGTGGGTTTCGTCGCCGTCGAGTCGCAGGTGAACGAAGAGCCGGTCGTCGGCGTAGACCTCCGGCGGCCCCACCGTCTCGGTCACCACCGGCAGAATGCCGCGGCCCTCCTTGCCGGTGCTCTCGGCTACGAGCTGCTCCACCCAATCACCGAAGCCGGCGATGGCCTCCGATATGATCAGGGTCAGCTTGTCCCGCCCCGCCCGGGCCAGCTCGCCCATGACGGCACCCAGGCGGGCAGAGGGATCATCCTCCCCGCCACTCTCCGCGCCGCGGGCCGCGTCCCGGGCCTGATCGAGCAGCTTCCTCAGATCCACGCCGAGCAGCGCGGCCGGAACCAGGCCGAAGAAGGAAAGGGCCGAGTAGCGGCCACCGATGTCGGGATCGTTTAAGAAGACCGCGAAAAAACCTTGCCGCTCGGCCAGGTCGGCCAGCCGGCTGCCGGGATCGGTGACGGCGATGAAGCGTTCCGCGGCCGCGCGATTGCGGAAAAACTTTAAAAACGAAAGGGTCTCAATCGTTCCGCCGGACTTGGTCGACACGATGAAGCGCGTCTTTTCCGGGTCGAGCCGTTCGGCGTGGCTCAGAACCGCTTCGGGATCCGTGCTGTCTAGAACCGCCAGGTCCAGGTACCCGTCCCGCGCCCCGAAGGTTTTTCTAAAGACCTCGGGGGCCAGGCTGGAGCCGCCCATGCCCAGCAGCAGGGCGTGGGTGCTCCCGTCGGCGCGCGCGGAGTCGGCCCAGGCCTCCAGGTCCGCTATGACCGCGCTCATTTTCTTGGCGATGCGCAGCCACCCCAGGCGGTTTGCGATCCCATCGGGATCCGGCTTCCAGACGGTGTGGTCACCGGCCCAGATGCGTTCGAGGATACGCTCTCGCTTCATCTCCACCAGCGCTTCGTCGACGCCGGCCTGATACTCGCCCAGGCTGGCGGAAAAGCGTTCTCCCATACAATCCTCCCTATTCATGAAGAAACAACATAGCACAGCGCGGCTCCGCACCCCTAATGACCCGCGCAGTACTCAGAAAATCTTCGCGGGCCGCGGAGATTTTCGGGGTCAATAGTACCGAAGTTGTTAGCTGGAGGGATTTGCGATATCTTTGGACATCACCGGCAGCAGGGAGGTTCGGTTATGAGGAAAACGATGACAATGGGACTGGCTTTTCTTCTGGCGCTCGCGCCCGTCGTGGTCCAAGGCCAGGCCATCGAGGTGCCGCTGGCGCCCCCGGGTTACCAGCCGCCCACCCGGGCCAACTGGCTCGCGGCCAGGCTCGATCCCATCGAGTACGACATCGCCGTGCGCTACGAGGTCGGCCTGAAAGAGTGGAAGAACATGGACGACCAGCGCCACGCCCACAAGACGGCCGGCTGGGCCTGCATCGCGGTGGGCATCCTGATCCCGGCCATAGAGGCCACCCTGCACTTCGGCGGAGACGTGCCCTGGGACACCTCGCCGGAGCAGGAACTCTTCATCATGGGCGCCGCTTTGGGATTCGCAAGCATCCTGACCGGCATCGTCTTATTGGCCTCCACCCCCGGGCCGGAGGATTTCAAGCAGGCCTGGAAGAAGAAGGCCGGAGCCATCTCCCTGATGCCCGCGCCCGGGGGAATCGGAGCAGGATTCAGCTTCTAGGGTTAACGGTTGCCCGGACTCATTGAGAACTCACGAAACGTAGGAACGCCGAAGAGATTGGGGCGTTCACGTTCGGCTTGACATATACGCACTTCGGGATACTATTTTCAACCCATGACCATTCAGACCAATGCCAAGCCTGGCGGAATTTCCCGCGCGCCCGCGATCCTGGATGTGAGCGAGATGCTCAGCGGGATCCTGCTGGTTGTCTTCATGATCACCCACCTCTTGCTGGTGGCCTCCATTATCCTGGGTCCCGAGGCGTTTATGACCCTGGCCACCTGGTTCGAGGAAACCTTCTCCTTCGCGTTCATCGCGGTAGGCGCGGTTTCTCTGCTGATTCTGGCCCACATCATGCTAACGGTCAGCAAGATACCCACCAATTTCAGCAAGCACATGCAGATCCTTCAAGTGTCCCGGCGAATGCCGCACATGGACACCTTCTTGTGGGTGGTTCAGGTGGTCACCGGGCTCTTGATCGCCATCCTCGGCTCGATCCACCTGTGGGTGATCGCCACCGGCTTCCCCATCACCCCCGAGAAGTCGGCCGCGCGGGTGGTCGGGGACTTCACCTGGTTCTACATCATCTTCGTTTTCGTAGTCGAGCTGCACCTCTCGGTGGGTTTCTACCGGATCGTGGCCAAGTGGGGGCTGTGGAGCCGCAAGTTCATGCACTGGTTCCACTACTTCCAGATGCTCATCTTCTGGTCCATCGGCTATTACGCGCTGTACCAGTTCTACAACTACGGTGGCTGACATGGAAAAAGTGCTTACAGACGTACTGGTTATCGGCGGAGGTCTGGCGGGGGAGCGCGCGGCCGTCGAGGCGGCCATGCGCGGCTGCGACGTCACCGTAATCAGCCTGATTCCGGCCCGGCGCTCCCACTCCTGCGCCGCCCAGGGCGGCATGCAGGCGGCTTTGGGCAACACGGCCAAGGCCGAGGGGGACAGCGTAGACGTCCACTTCAACGACACGGTCAAGGGCTCCGACTGGGGCGCCGACCAGGACCGCATCCGCCTCTTCGTCGAGGCCATGCCCCAGGTCGTCCGCCAGATGGACCACTGGGGCGTGCCCTGGAACCGCGTGGTACCGGGGAAGTTCACCTTTCACAAGCGCGGGCAAAAGCACGAAGCCGAGGACCGGCAAGAGAAGGCGGGCCTGATCACCCAACGCGACTTCGGCGGCGTCAGCTACTGGCGTTGCGCCTACACCGCCGACGGCACCGGCCACACCCTGCTCTACACCATGGACAACGTCGCCGCCAAGTTCGGCGTGAAGATCCACGACCGGGTGGAGGCCGTGGCCCTCATCCACGACGGGCAAAACTGCCTGGGCGCCGTGGTGCGCGACTTGCGCGACGGCTCGCTGCGGCCGTACCTGGCCAAGGCCACGGTCATCGCCACCGGCGGCTTTGGGCGCATCTACGGCAAGAGCACCAACGCCATCCAGAACGAGGGCACCGGCTGCATCATCGCCCAGGACACCGGCCTGGTGCCCCTGGGTAACATGGAAGCGATCCAGTTCCACCCCACCGCCCTGGTGCCGGTGTGGATCCTGATCACCGAGGGCTGCCGCGGGGACGGGGGCTACCTGCTCGACCGGGACAACCACCGCTTCATGGCCGACTATGAGCCCGAGAAGCAGGAGCTGGCTTCCCGCGACGTGGTTTCCCGCCGCATGATCCAGCACATCCGCGCGGGCAAGGGCGTGGAGGGTCCCTACGGGCAGCACCTGTGGCTGGACATCCGCCACCTGGGCCGCCGGCACCTGGAGACCCGGCTCCGCGAGGTGACGGACATCTGCCGCCACTTCATAGGCGTCGACCCCCTAACCGAGCCGGTCCCGGTGCTGCCCACCCAGCACTACTCCATGGGCGGCGTCCGCACCGACATCGACTGCGCCGCCTACGGCCTGCGCGGCCTGTACGCGGCCGGCGAGGCCGGCTGCTGGGACATGCACGGCTTCAACCGCCTGGGCGGAAACTCCCTGGCCGAAACCCTGGTCACCGGCTGGATCGCCGGGACCAAGCTCTGCGACTACATTGAAAAGGACTTCGACGCGGCCTTCGCTCCAAAGTTGATAGAAGAGGCCGTGCGCGCCCAGCAAGCCCGGATCGACGGACTGATAAAGGGCGGCGGCGATGAGAACGTGTACCAACTCCGCAAGGAGATGGAAGACGCCCTCCTGGACAACGTGCACATCTTCAGAAACGGCCCGCAGCTCGAAAAAGCCGTCAATGAGCTGAAGGACCTGCACGCCCGCAGCCGGAAGCTGAAACTCGAGTCCCACGGAAAATGGGCCAACCCCGAGCTGAGCATGGCTCTCAAGCTCCCCGGGATGATTCGTCTGGCGTTGAGCATCGCCTACGGCGGCTTGAAGCGCACCGAGAGCCGCGGGTCGCACTACCGCGAAGACTTCCCGGCCCGCGACGACCAAAACTGGCTCAAGCGCACCCTGGCATACTGGAAACAGCCAGACGACGAGCTGCCCACCCTGGAGTACGAGGCCCCGGTCATCACCGAGAGCCCCCCGGGCAGCCGCGGCTACGGCGAATCCCAGGTCATCCCGGCGGAAGGCAAGAAATAATGGCACAGCGAAGGCTCCAATTAGAAATCTACCGCTACGATCCCAACGATCCCCAGACCGCCCCGCGCATGGATCGCTTCGAGATCGACGAAGAGCCCATGATGAACCTCTTCACCGTGCTGACCCGGATCCGCGAGGAGCAGGACCCCTCCTTGATGTTCGACTTCTCCTGCCGGGCCGCGGTGTGCGGCTCCTGCGGAATGCTGATAAACGGCAAGCCCCAACTGGCCTGCCAAACCCTGACCCAGACCCTGCCCAAGAAGACCACCCTGCATCCCCTGCCGGTGTTTAGGCACGTAGGCGACCTGGGCGTCGACACCGGGACCTGGTTCCGAACCATGTACGAAAACATCGGTTCCTGGGTCCACACCGAGGAAGAGTTCGATCCCCAGGCAATCGAGCAGCGGCTGCCCAACGACCTGATGCTCGAGATCTACGAGTTGGAGCGCTGCATCGAATGCGGCTGCTGCGTGGCCGCCTGCGGCACCGCCAACGTGCGCGACGACTTCGTCGGGGCCGTGACCGTCAACCGCCTGGCCCGTTTCATGATCGATCCCCGCGACCAGCGCACCAACCTCCAGTACTACGACGTCATGGGCACCGACGACGGCATCTTCGGCTGCATGGGCCTTCTGGGCTGCGACGACATCTGCCCCAAGGAAATCCCCCTGCAGAAGACCCTGGCCATGGTTCGCCGCAAGATGGCCATGACCGGGCTGAAGGGAAAATAAGGTCGGCCGCATGCGGCGAATCCTCATCTTGGGTTCATGAACGTAGCACGCCCGCGTTGAGACGTGGGGACGCCAATGGGAGATTGGGGCCGTGGCGAAGCCGTTGATAGGTTCTGCAACTCAGAATACATTCACAACCTCTAAAAACCTTGTAGATAGAAAGGGAGATTTCACAATGCGGTGTCCGATTTTACTGTTTTTTCTTGCTTTCTCGTCGGCGATTCTGATGTCAGAGAAAACCTGGTCCCAGGATCAGCCCGTACGAAACGGCTTCACACTGGAACTTGGCATAGGCATGAGTGTCATGCACATAATCCCCGAACAGGGCGACACGTTGCACAAGGTGGGCCTCGCGCCGCTGTCGCTCAGCCTGGGGGGGTTTTTCAACAACTCAATGGCGCTGATGTTCCGCGCGGCTGGAACATCGTATTTCAAGGACAATGCAAACGGTGACCCATCACAGATCGTGCTTAGCTTTTATGGAGTCCATTTTCAGTATTGGATCAATGACAACCTCTTCGTCAGTGGAGGCCCCGGCTTGATCATATATGGCCCCAATCCCCTCCTCAAGGCGTCCGGAGATCCCGACCCCAAATCGGGCTTCGGTTTCGGGATCCGGGCGGGTTACTCCTTTGCCAACTGGGAGAATAATTCCCTTCGGGTCAGCCTCGAGCTATTCCCAAGCTTCATCGAGGGAAACACAGTAATAGGTGAGGCAGTAAACTTAGAATGGCAATGGTTTTGAGGTATTGCCTTGGCCTTGGCCTTGGCCGTGTCGGCGATCTTGTGTGCATTGCCGGCGGCGGCGGATGAAGAAAAGAAAACTGATCGAACCTACAAAAGCCCGGCACGCGCTACGGCGCTTTCTATCCTCTTCCCCGGCATTGGCCAGATGTACCTGGACGATTGGGGCACCGGTTGTGGCCTGATGGGGCTGGGCCTGGCTGAGCTCACCTCCATAGGTATAACCACGCAGGACGGCTGGCCACAAGACGAAGCTACCCTCCAAAACGACCCGACGTTTATGCTCTCGCTGATGTGGTATCAAAACACCATGTTCTACAGCTCCTTTGCCGCCTACCGGGATGCGAGGTTGCTCATCGACAACGAAGGTTACCGCTATCCTGTTCCCGAAGAGACCCTCACCGATCTGCTTGTGGCTCCGTTCGATCCGGATACCTTTTTCGAACCTGAAGTAGCTCTGGGGCTGGTCGGCTGGATTGGAGTGGGCTTACTCGTCAGCTATCTCGTGGAGGGCAACCTGGTATCCGGGGGCGGCACCTTGTTTTCCCGTGACCGGATCAACTTCATGGGTGAGCAGATGCACCCCGGATGGGGTGCTACCCTCGGAGAACTCTACTACCTGAGCCTGATGACGCCCGTGGCTATTGGCGAGGAGGCCTTTTTCAGAGGACTGGTACAGTCGGGTTTTTCAGAGTTGATGGGCCGTTGGGGTGGCTGGGCAACAGCCAGCCTCATGTTTGGCGCAATTCACGCTCCCAATGCCCTGCTACTGGATGAAAGCCGACAGCGGGTGCGTTACCTTGCCATAGGCGTGCCTTTTTTGACATTATCGGGCGGCTATCTGGGATGGGTCTACATGCACAACCGGTTTTCACTTAAAGAGCCGGTGGCTTTGCATTTCTGGTACAATTTTCTGTTATCCACGATTTCCTTCGCCCTCGATCCCGACAACCAGCCGTTTGCAGTGCAAGTCAGCTTGCCATTTTAGTGGAGTGTTATAGGATTCTCCTGATGACCACCGTGGAGGAAATCGATGAATACTCCCAAACGACCTCGAACGGCCCTTTTGTCCTTTGTCGTGGTCCTTCTGCTGGCCACCCTGGCGGTTTGGCTTCTGTACCAAACGGAGGAACCGCCGCCGGTTGTGGAGGCAGTGCCGATGGCTGACGATCGGCCCGGTACTCCGGTCGAGATGTCCCGGGTTCCGGTGGAAGAACAGCCCGAGGCCCAGCGACCTCTGCCGGTCCATCTTTCGCCGGTGACCGTGAAGGAGAAGAAATCCTCACCGGGCGCTTCGTTCTCCGGACGGGTGATCTCCTGGACCAGCGGCCAGGGAGTGGCCGGCGCCGAGATGACCTTCGCTCGGCTTCAGGCCACCTACACCTCGGTGACCAATGCCAAGGGAGAGTTTGGGTTCAATGTGGCCGAGCACGGCACTTACCGCCTGGCGACCGTTACCGCCGAGGGGTACCTTCCCTTCGCTCCCGCCTGGGGCCACAGCCCGGTGACCCTGACCAGCGCGCCCGGGATGCACATCCGGGACATCGTGGTTTACCTGCTGCCGGCGGTGGACTACCTGGGCAAGGCGATCGACCCCGACGGTGCCCCGGTCGCGGGAGCCCGGGTTAAGCTGTTCGTACGGGCGGACCGACAACCGACTTTGATCCCGCTGCCGAACCAGTTCCAAACCGACAAGCAGGGAGAGTTCCGCTTCCACGCGCCGGACGACACCCTGGTGGAAGCCCGCCATCCCGACTTCGGCCCGGCGCGGGGACGGGTGGACCGCGATGTCCAGATCACCCACCAGATGACCTTGAAACTGAAACCGAAGCCCAAGACCAGCACCACCGACTTGACCATCGCCGGACGGGTCCTGGATCCCCAAGGGGCGCCGCTGCCCGACGCCCGAGTGGTGGCTCGGGTTGCCTCCGCGGGACCCTTCGATCCCCAGGGCGGCTGGTGGGCGGCGGTCAGCGACACCGACGGCCGGTTCGAGCTTGACGGGCTCGACAACACCCGCTACACGCTGACGGCGTCTTATCCCGAGCTTATTCCCGCCGTGACCGACGGCGTTTCCGCCGGAACCCGTAACATCGTCTTGCAACTTACCTCCGGGGGCGGGCGCATCCTCGGGGAAGTCAAGGCCCGATCCGATGGAAGGCCGGTTCCCGGCTTCGTGGTGGTGGTATCGGAGCGAACCGGGCCCATGGGGGAGAATCAGGTCACCAATCAGTCGGTGTTCGATCCGGCCGGCCGCTACCAGGTGGGATCGCTTAAGGCCGGCGACTACCTGGTCCGCATCCTGGCCCACGGCTTCGCCGCCTCGGAACCGGTGCAGGTCTCGGTGCAACCGCCGAACGACGCCCGCGCCGACTTCCTCCTGGTCGTCGGCGGCACGCTCACCGGCGTGGTGACCGACGCCGAGACCCGCACGCCCATCGAGGGAGCGCGCATCACCATGGAGGGCCGGGTGGACGGCGGCGCCCTGCCCGTCCCGGTCGTGGCCAGCACCACCACCGACGTCCGGGGAGGTTTCACCCTTAGCGGCCTGGCCCCGGGATTGCGATCGGTCTACACCATGGCCCACCGCTACAACGGCCGGATCCTCTCCGGCCTGGATGTCAAGAACAGCGTGGTCCTCGGCCCCGTCCAGATCGAGCTGACCCGGCTTAAGGAAGGCGAGAAGCCCAAGCTCGAACTGACCGGCATCGGGGTCACACTCACCCCCCAGGGCGAGGCCATGCTGATCGGCCAGATCCTGCCCGGCGGCGGCGCGGCCGAGGCAAACCTGGCCCCCGGAGACGCCATCCTGGCAATCGACGGAGTCCCGGTCGCCAAGCTGGGCTTCAACGGCGCCATCCAAAAGATCCGCGGCCCGGACGGCACTACGGTGATGCTCAACGTTCGCAAGGCCTCTGGACACGAGATCCAACTGGAAGTCTTCCGCCGCAAGATCCGCGGCTAGGCACTTGAGAGGCCGAGATCCTTACACTTGAGTCAAGTTTCATCGAAGGCTTCGGCGCAGTCTGCCGTACCAGCAAAGCGTTTGGTGCCACACATCAGTTGCCGGCCTTGTGCCGAGCCGCTTTTTGGCAAGGCGCTAGCCCCCATTTCTAACCGCCTCACCCCCACAAGCAAAGAAATCCGCCAGAAACCCACAGCGACGGCGACGGAAAAGGCAACGTCAACGCATGAAATTTCTTATAAGTTCCGGCTTGTCCAGATCAGGGCTTTTTCAATATTGAATCCGAATTTCTCGATAGCTTCGTCGATGAAAGCGAGTAAATCTGACTGCTCGAACTTTCCCTTGAAGACAAGTTTACGCCGGTCGGACGCCAGGTGAATGAAAAGGAAGTACTTCTTTCTTACAGCGTTGCACATCAACCAACCGCCTAGAGGTATCAATCCGATGGCTAGTGCTTCGACGTCATAGGCGGTGCCACCCCAAAACAGCCAAAGAACAAGATCCACCAGAAAGAAGCAACCAATTCCAAAGAAAACGAGCCCCAAAAGGAGTTGGATGGCGGGACGTTCCGATCCAATGCCGTACCGAAGTTCGATCCTCTTGATTTCCGTCTTCGAAATCGAGACAGCCACGAGGTGTCTGTCCACCTCATCAATGCAGTCGCTGGACACGCGGATACTTGAGAACTGAATGTACTCGTCGGCTTCTTTATCGGCTCCCTCGGTTGTCGTCCGATCCTCTTCTGCTTCGTCCTTTGCTGCTTTTCTTGTGGCGTCGTCTACCAAGGTTTGCTTTCCTTTCAATCTCTTCTTCTCTAACTTCACCACATAGTTTCTGAACAGAGATATTGGTCAAGACTGAGTTACTCGGTGGCAACAAGACGCGTCTGGTGAGGCCAAACAAGAAGTTGATTCCTTATACGTACTGTTGTATTTTCTCGAGAGTTCGTCAAGTCTCTTCTCGAATCCGGGGTTATACTGGGGCCGGCCCGCCAGGCACAAGCAGCATCCGGAGGTCCGCATGTTGACCAGGATCACGATCAAGAACTTCAAGCGCTTCGATGAAGCCGTGATCGAGCTCGGCAACCCCGTGGTCTTCATCGGCCCCAACAACTCCGGCAAGACCACCGCCCTGCAAGCCCTCGCCCTGTGGGACATCGGCCTCAAGCGCTGGAACGAAAAGCGCGAGGGCAAGTCCGCACCGAAGAAACGCACCGGCGTCGCCATCAACCGCCGCGACTTGATCTCCGTGCCCATCCCCGCCGCCAACCTGCTCTGGCGCGACCTCCACGTCCGCGAGGCGCAAAGCAACGCCAACGGCAAGCAAATGACCAGGAACATCCGGGTCGACATCATAGTCGAGGGAGTAACCCGGGGCGCCGGCTGGGCCTGCGGCCTCGAGTTCGACTACGCCAACGAGGAGTCCTTTCACTGCAGGCCTCTGCGCCTGTCCGAAAAGAAGAACCCCGAGCGTATGCCCATTCCCGAGCAAACCAAGGACATCAACATAAGCTTTCTACCCCCCATGTCGGGCCTGACCGACCGCGAGCACGTCAAGCTGCCCGGCGAGATCAACTTCCTCATCGGCCAGGGCCGCACCGCCGAGGTCGTGCGCAACCTTTGCTTCCAACTCCTCCAGCGCAGCAACGAGGACAAGGACGACTGGCGCAACGTCGTCAACAGCATCCACAAACTGTTCGGTGTCCAGATCGATCCCCCCACTTTCGTCACCGAGCGAAGCGAGCTGGTGATGACCTACCACGAGGCCTCAGGTATCCCCCTCGACATCTCATCCGCAGGCCGCGGCCTCCACCAAACCCTGTTGCTGCTCACCTACCTGACCCTCAACCCCCGCTCCGTCCTGCTTCTCGACGAGCCGGACGCCCACCTGGAGATCCTCCGCCAACAGCAAATCTACCAGGTCCTCACCGACACCGCCCAGCGGCAGGGAAGCCAAATCGTCGCCGCCAGCCACTCCGAAGTCATCCTCGAAGAGGCCGCCGGCCGCGACGTCGTCGTCGCCTTCGTAGGCAAGCCCCACCGCATCGACGACCGAGGCACACAAGTCAAGAAGGCGCTAAAGAACATCGGCTTCGACCAGTACTACAAGGCAGAGTACGCCAGGTGGGTCCTCTACCTCGAGGGCTCCACCGACCTCGCCATCCTCCGCGCCTTCGCCCACACCCTCCAGCACCCCGCACAATCATCCCTGGAGCGCCCCTTCACCCACTACGTCGCCAACCAGCCCGGCAAAGCCAGGGAGCACTTCCACGGCCTATGCGAGGCCGTGCCGAACCTCGTCGGCTTCGCCCTTTTCGACCGCCTCGACCTCACCCTCCAGGACCAGCCCGTCCTGCAGCAGTACATGTGGAAACGCCGCGAGATCGAGAACTACCTCTGCACCCCGGACACCCTCATCGCCTACGCCGAAGCCTGCGCCATGGAGGCCGCCGACGAGGTTTCCCCGGGTCCGCTTTTCCAAAACCACAGGAAGAACGAGTTCCGCGACACCATGGACGAATGCATCAAGGACTTCGCCCCCCCGGCCGCCCTCCGTGGCCCCAACGACCCCTGGTGGGCCGATGTCAAGGCTTCCGACGATTTCCTCGACAGGGTCTTCGTCGCCTTCTTCAAAAAACTCGACTTGCCCAACCTCATGTCCAAGTCCAACTACTACGTACTCGCCAAATACGTCCCCAAAGAACAAATCGACCCCGAGATCGCAACCGCACTCGACGCCATCCTCAACGTCGCCAACAAGGCCAACGTCTGAGTACACAGCGCGACTTCGGCTACCTCGAACACATGGGCATGGGCATCCCCCGCAAGGTCGTCAAAGGCATGCTCGAACACAACGGCACCGAACCCGACCTCATTGAAGACGACGAGAGATTCGTCGTCAGACTCAGAAAGAACAAACCGCAATAACCCGTCGAAAAAAACCTACAGAGTGTCCGGGTCAGGGCTTTTTCAATAAAGAAATCCGCCAAAAACCGCTGGTCGCGGTTCCAATCCAATGAAAAGTCGTTCAAACAAACACGATAAGGAGGTTGCAATGAAATCAATAGTGATCATGACGGGTTGCTGGCTCGTAGCGGCCGGATGTGCAGGGGATGCTGACGTCCGGATTGAAGAGGTAACCCGCTTCGTACAGGTGGCGACTGACGGTGGACGGGGCGGCGCCGGCGGTTCGGTCACGGTTCTCTTCGCAGAATCCCGCGAGGATCCGGAAAGTGAAGCCTTCTCGGCTGCGTTTTCTCTAGCCGGCGGGGCCGGGGGTGAAGCCGGCGTCTGCGAGTTGGGTCCCCAGGGTTCCAGGGGAGACGATGGGCCAGATGGTGAGTTGGAGAACTTCCGGGAAGCAGACTACCAGTTCGACGCGGCGGGCATCGATCCCGACATGGTGATCGATATCGGCGAAGACAGCACTCTCTATATAAAAGACACATCCGATCCCCTGCCGGTGTTGCGATTGGATACCTTCCGGGTCAGGGACGGAGCCGAGATGGAGATCGGCTGCGACGTCCGGATTCAGGCTCGGCACTTCGTCATTGAAGAGGGGGGCCGCCTTACCATCCGTAGTCGTGAGGGAATGAACTGCTCCATTGGCGTCGGCCGAAGTCTTGATGGTGTCGCTGGCCTCGACGGACCGCTGGTCTACATTCAGGCGGAGCTCATCCAGCTGGACGGGATCCTGGACATGGCCGGAAATCCCGATGAGACCGGAAAGGACGGAGGAGACGGCGGCCATCTGATCTTGAGAACGAGACGTATCGAACTGGGTTCACGAACCCGGGTGCTGGTCGACGGTGGGGCCGGAGGAGTGGGAGTCGACGAGCGGGAACTATCGGCAAACAGTGCATGAATACAGATGCATTTCATAGTTGCTTGGGCCTGTGCATTGCGGCAACAATGCTGTAGGTGTCAACACTTCGGAGAGTCTCTAAAGCATGGAGCGGCAACAAGTCGAAATGCTCTATCGTCGGTTTGGTCCAATGGTATACCGCCGCGCCATGAATATTTTGAGGACCGAGACAGAGGCGCAAGAAGCCATGCAGGATGTATTCGTCACGGCGCTCAGCAAAGGTGTATCTTTCCGCGGCGAAAGCTCTCCCACCACTTGGCTTTACTCGGTAACCACCAACCTGTGCCTCAACCGGTTGCGAAACCGGAAACGACGGCATCAGCTTATGTCCGAATACACCCAGATTACAAAAACGCCAAATCGGCCGCACCCGGAGCTCCTCCACCTGGTGTGCGGCCTGCTGCGCACCGCCCCCGTGGCGGAGGCCCAGGCCGCGGTGTATTACTACTTCGACGAGATGACCCAGGAAGAAATCGCCGATATCACCAAGACTGCCCGAAGAACGGTAGGTGATTTGCTCAAACGCTTCAGGCGCCGGGTGGCGTCCAAGGAGGTGGAGGCATGACGACAGATCTGGAATCCTTCCGCCGGCGTGAGTCACCCGAATGCCTGAGCGACCTGCAACTGGATTGTATCCTGGCCGGTGAAGAAAATGCGCAGACCGTTGCCTACCGGCGTCACCTGGAAACCTGCAGAAGTTGCGCCAACCGGCTTCAAGCCCAAAGCGACGCAACGGCGTCCTTCCCCGAGCGGATCGATTTGCCCGGCCTGTCCGTAAAGACCCTCGACCAGGCAGAAAACGCAGAGCCGTCCCGCCGCGTGATCTCCCGGCGCCCGTGGCTGGTGCTCGCGCCGGTCGCGGCAGCCGTGGCCGGGTTGCTGCTATTCGTCACAATCGGCAACCAGACTCTACCCGGACCCGGCGGCGATCCGGGTGCCACCCGTACAAAGGGCAAGGTTGGGTTCGGGGTGGTGGTGAAACGCGGCGGCAGGGTCTTCGCCGGTGAGAGTGGCGGTATATATCACCCCGGCGATCGGCTACGCTTCCACTCCAACTCCACGGATGTCATGCACCTATCTATCTTCAACATAGAATCCTCAGGCAAGCTGGTCCGGTTCATACCGGTAGAAGGAAACCACTCAATTCGTGTGCGGCCTGGTAGGAAAGTATTGTTGCCCGGGGCCATCGAGTTGGACAAGTCGCTGGGTGAGGAAATCCTCGTGGGTGTATTTTGCCGGGAGGACTACCGACTCGAACGGGCCCTGACCGCCCTGAGCAAATGGGATCGCCGAAAAGAAACGCTGGACCAGCGGCTGGAGGACATCGGCGGCGACTGTAAAGGCCAGAGCCTGGTCATGCACAAGCAGGAGCAGGCACGCTGATGCGTCTCGCTATAATCACGGCACTCTTGCTCGGGTTTCCGGCCTCACTGCATGGGCAGGTGGCCAAGGTGGCTTTGTTGATTGGCAACAACCAGGGGGAGGCCGGCGAGGTGCAGTTGCTATACGCCCACAAAGACGTCGGAAAAGTGGCCGGGGTACTCCGTAGACACGGCGGATTTAGGGCCGAAGATCTTACCCAGGTTATCGAGGGAAACGCCGGCGAGGTTCGCAGTGCCCTGGTCACAATAAACGACCGCATCCGCAGCCTGGTCCAGGACAGCCAACGGGAAGTCTTGTTCTTCGTCTACTATTCCGGACACGCCGATTCGGAATACCTCCACCTGGGTGACACTTCGTTGCCGGTCGAGGAATTCAGAAAGATGGTGAGGGGGTCGGCGGCCAAGTTCCGCGTCTTGGTGCTGGACTCGTGCAAGTCCGGCAGCCTCACCAGGGTCAAAGGCGGGAGACCGGTGGTTCCCTTCGACGTGAACATCGAGCACGAGTTGGGCAGCGAAGGCACGGTCATGATCACGTCCAGCGCCTTCGATGAAGATGCCCAGGAGTCTGACCGCTACCGGGGTTCGTTATTCACCCACCATTTTGTATCCGGGTTACTGGGAGCCGCCGACCTGAGCGCAGACGGCCGGGTCACGCTGATGGAAGTATACCAGTACGCCTACGAGCAGACCATCAAGACAACCAGCCGGACCTGGGCAGGCACCCAGCACCCGACTTATAAGTACGACACCAAGGGAAAGGGCGACCTGGTCCTCACCACCCTGACTCTGGATGGGCGGGACAAGGCATCGCTGGAGTTCACCCGCCCGGGTGAGTACCTGCTGATGCGCCGGCATGCAGACGGACCCGTGGTGGCCGAGGTGGCCAGCGCCCGGCCGGGCCGCCGGCTCTTGCTGGAACCTGGAACTTACTTCATCCGCGAGCGCCGGTCCGACGAGCTGCGCGAAGGCGAGATGAAGCTGCGTCCGGGAGTGAGACACTCCATCGAGGAGTGGAACTACGAACGCATCGCCTATGCCCGCCTGGTGCGCAAGGGTGCCGGGTTGAGGGCCATGGCCCACGGACCACTCATTTCTTACCGCTTCCGCGGAGAGATTCTTTCAGACATGGGGCCCATGCATCTTTTCGGACTGGGTTATCCGCTGAGCTTTCGCTATCTCTCCGTCACCCCCAGAATGTCACTTGGACGATCGACCGCCGGCAACGACACATTGCGTTCATTCACAACCGAGGTGGATCTGGTGCTGGACGTCACCTACGCGCTGGATTGGTCCATCTTCACCGTCGCTGTGGGGTTGGAGTTGGGCGGCGTCTACCTGGGCCAGCGATTCGAGACCGAGGGCCAGGCACAGGGACGTGACCAGTTCGGTCTGATCTTCGGCGGAGTCACGACGTTGTCGGTGAGCATATTACAGGAATTCTACCTGCAGATCAGCGCCGAGGCCCGCACCTACCTGCTTTCGAGGCAGACGGATTCGGGAGACGGACAGATCGAGACGCCCCTGACCTACGTATTTGGCGTCTCCGCGGGGATGAATTTTTAACAAGTTCATCCGCCAAAACGGTCCCGTCGGGTTTCCAATGGGGTGTAAACTCAAACAAGGAGGAAACCGATGAAAGCAATTCTCACCCCAATCCTGGCAGCCGTGGTCTTTCTCACCGGTTGCGGAGACGATCTGGTAAACAACGTTTATGAGGGCGACCCCCTGGTCACCGTACAGGGAAACCTGCAGATCGCACCCACCCAACGTCCCAATGACACCCTCCAGGTGACGCTGGTCTGGAACGTGGAGGACAGCTTCGATTACAAGATAAACCAGAACACCGAGGTCACCGGAGACAATATCGGTCAGTACACGCTGAACGTTCTTTTACCGCCACCCGATCAGGCACTCAACGTCGATCCCGAAACCGGCGGCCGAATCGGGTTCGCCTGGATCATGGCGTACGACGATCCTCGGAAAGAGGGCCCAATCGATCTTTCAAAAATCGTTCCCAGCCAATACAAAGACCTGATCTATCGCTGGCGTGGAGGCTCCGAGGACATTCAACTGGCCTACGTCCATGATTCCTTCTCGGAAGGAACCCGGGTCGCAAACGCGCTCGGCGGCCCGATCGAACCGGGTTTCTACCTGGTCCGGTTCATCGGAGATTGCTACTGTTACCCCGGGACCCACGGACGTTGTGTCGACTCTGGCGGAAACTCCTGTGACCGGTCCGAGATGACCATCATCAGCCCAGACACCTCGGTAGACCTGAACATCGTCGACGACATAGCGGATTTCAAGATGGTTCCTTCTCCGGACTGGCTGTTTTTGGACGATTGATTCTGGACAGCGGTGGCCGCGGACATATTGTCAGCTACAAGCTTAAGTAGAAGACCCCCTGGTCAGTGAAGCTCCCCGCGGCAAGCCACGGGATCAAAGACCGGTCCGACCTGCACCCTGACGTAAAAATACTCATGGAATATCAATAAGTTGGGCGAGCCAGCCGGTAAGCTCTATCCGAATGTCCGTCCTTTATACTACTGACCCCGAAAATCTTCGCGGGCCGCGAAGATTTTTTGAGTACTGCGCGGGTCATTAGGATTTGCGGCGGAGCCGCGCTGTGTTATGGTCTCGGCTATTCTCATGACGCATGATACCAATAAGGAGGAAGTCATGGAAGCTCAACTAAAACTCAAAACGCGGGCGAGCAAACAGGAGATCATCGATCAATACAACCAGCTCCTTTCGGCTTACAACAAAAATGTCAAACAATACCAAGAATCCCAAAAGCGCTTGAGCGAACAAGAAAAGCACAAGCAAGGCCAGGCGCTCGAGATCGCCAATGACGTCACAGTCCAGTCAGTGATTGAAACCTTGGCAAGTTTGCGCGGCCTGATCGGAAATACCATCAACGACCTGACCGACAAAATGTCGTCCCAGGCCGAGCAGCTCGAAAACTACCGGTTGTCCATCGACCTGCAGAAAAAGCACCTGAGCAAGCTTTACGACATCGGAAACGCCGCGGATGCCTATCAAAAGCTCGCCGACGTGTACGAAGAGCGCAAGAGCACCGCGGAAGAAGAATACCAAAAACAAATGAGCGAGCTCGAAGCCCAATACGAAGCACGTGCCCAGAATCTGGACCGTGATTACCAAACCCAGCAAACCACCCTACAAAAAGAAATGGAGCAACTTCGCCTCCAATGGCAAGAAGAACAAGAGCGCGTCACCAAAGATCGCGCCCGGGAAGAGGCCGAGTACACCTACCAGCGCGATCGCAAGCGCAAGCTCGAAGCAGACGACTACGCCGAGCACAAGACCGCTCAGGAAAAAGAGCTAATCAGCCTTCGTGAGACGACCCAGCGAGAGCTCACCGAGAGAGAATCCGCGGTTGCCGCCCGGGAGCACGAACTCGCCGAGTACAAGAAAAAAGTCGAGACCTTTCCGATTCAATTACAAAAGGACGTAGAAAAAGCAAGAAAGGAAACCCAAACCGCCGTCGAAAAAGAAATGAAGCAACACGAATCGCTGACCGCCGTCGAGCACGATTGGGAACGGAAAATGTACGAGCAAAAAACCCAACACCTCGAATCGGCATTGGCCAACAGCGAGAAGAAAATCGAAGAGCTGCGCGGTGAGCTGGGCATAGCCCAAAAACAAGTCAACGAAGTCGCCAAAAAAGCCATCGACGGAGCCTCATTGGCCAAGGCCTACCAGTCGGTCAACCAAATCGCCCTGGAACAAGCCCGCCGCCCGGACACCAAATCAACCGACCGATGAACCCCAAGACTAATCGTGTTTCTTCACGCATCAGGTCATCCACGAGGTTTTTCGGAGTGCGGTCATCCATCTCGGTCATGCGGACGCCTCATGAAAATTCGATCCCCAGTTCCTTGGCGTAGCGCTCCACCAGGTAGCGTTTCGACGCGGATACCAGCACCACCGAGTAGCCGCGCTTGCCGGCCCGGCCGGTGCGCCCGGCCCGGTGCAGGTAGGCCTCGGCAGACGGGGGCAACTCGTAGTGCAGCACCCACTCCAACTCGGGGAGGTCCAGCCCCCTGGCGGCGTTGTCGGTGGCAATCAACACGCTGGTCCCGGCCTTGCGGAAGGTGGCGATGGCCTGCCGGCGTTGCTGCTTGGAGCGATCGGGGCTCAGGCTGACGGGGTTTAGATCGTACTTCTGCAGATGACGATAGAGGTGCCGGATCAGGTTAGGCCGGTTGACGAACACCAACGCTCGGCGGCATTTGTGCCTTTTCAGGTACTGGGCCAGGCAGGTGTCGGAGGCGGCCCCCGCGCCGACAATCTCCAGCGAATGGCTGATGTGGGTGAGCAGGGGAGCGTCTTTGGTCCGGGTGCGTACCGGATCTACGCCCATCAACCTGCGGCTCAGTGCTTCGGCCTGGGGCCCCATGGTGGCGCCGGCAAGAATCAGTTGGATCTTGGGGTCGGGGCGAGAGAGCACCTCCACCAGGTAATCCGCGTCCTTGCTCGCCAAGATGGGATCCGGCTCATCCAAAACCACGGTGCTGACCCGCTTCATCTTTCGCGCGGCGTACTGTTCCAGGATGCGACCCGGGGTGCCGGCCATCAGCCGGGTGCTTTTTGTGACCCGGGACTTCTGGTACTTGTGGCTGCCGGTGGCCACCAGGGCCCCGGTGGTAATCCCGGGATCCTTGTATTTTTCGGCGGTGCGCAGGATCTGCATGGCCAACTCGGTGGCCGGGGTAAACACCACCGCCCGGAACTGGGCATGGTTTAGCAGATTTTGCAGGATGGGCAAGAGGTAGGCCAGGGTCTTGCCGGTGCCGGTGGCGGACTGAACTACCACCGGGTGGCCGGCCAGAATGGAGGGGATGGCCGCGCGTTGCACCTCGGTGGGGCAAGTGATGCCATCCGCGGCAAATCCTCGGGTGAGGGCATCGCCGACCCTGAGCCCCTCAATACCCTCGAATCCCAGTTCCGTCATGTTTCTCTCCCGCGGGGCCCGCGGCGGCTGGCTTGCCGCCGGGACCGTCAAAAGGTCCACGGACTCTTTCACCAAATGGGCTTGGGTACAAGGTCATTGCTTATGGCGGATCTCTGGAGTATGTTCATCCCACACAACGCGCGACAGGGAGAGGCCATGAGCCAACTGCCGGAAAGCAAACTATTGGCGGTTTTCTGTGATTTCGAAAATGTCGCCCTGGGAGTGCGGGATGCCCGCTATGACAAATTCGATGTCCCCAAGGTGCTGGAGCGCCTGCTGCTGAAAGGCAGCATCGTGGTCAAGAAAGCCTACTGCGATTGGGGGCGTTACAAGGAGTTCCGCTCGGCCATGCACGAGGCGGCCTTTGAGCTGATCGAAATCCCCCACATACGCCAGGCCGGCAAGAACTCCGCCGATATCCGCATGGTGGTGGACGCGCTGGACCTGTGTTACACCAAATCCCACGTGGACACCTTCGTGATCGTCAGCGGAGACTCGGATTTCTCGCCCCTGGTCAGCAAGTTGCGCGAGAACAACAAGTTCGTGATTGGGGTGGGCGTCAAGAACTCCAGCAGCGACCTGCTGGTGTCCAATTGCGACGAATTCATCTACTACGACGACCTGGTCCGCAAGAAGAAACCCCGCAAGGCCAGCCCCAAAAAGACAGCCCGGCGCGGCGCCCCCGCAACGTCGAAAACGGCGAAATCTTCCCCGAAAAAGGCAACCGCCCAAAAAGCCAGCAAAGAAGACGAGGAGCAGGAGAAACGCCTACAGGAAGCCCTGGAATTGATCGTGGAGACCCTGGAGGCCCTGGCCGAGGAGCGCGGCGCCGAGGAGAAGATCTGGGGGTCCATGGTCAAGCAAACCCTGAAACGCCGGCGTCCCGGCTTCAACGAATCCTACTACGGCTTCCGCAGCTTCAACCGCCTCCTGGAAGAAGCCGCCTCCCGTGGCCTGCTGGAACTGG
>JAUXGL010000005.1 GCA_030622135.1 Deltaproteobacteria bacterium | reverse complement strand
GCGCAGGGCTTCATCGCCCGGACCCTTGGGCGAAAAGCCGTAGTTGGCGCCGTAGTGGGTCAGATCGGTCGAGCCGATTGCCACGGCGGTGGCCTTTGCGTCCCGGGCCCGATCCGCGGCCCACCGGCCCACCGCCTCGGCGGTGTCATCGGGGGGCACCTGGACGGCCACCACCTTGGCCTGGGGCCAGACTTCGTGGACGAAGGGCATCTGAAGCTCGATGGTGTTGTCGGGCTGGAAACGATCGGGGGTCTCCTCCTCGCAGCCGAAGCGGGAGACCAACTCGTGGGCGATGGCCTCGTTAACCGATACGTTGCCGACGGGAGTGCCGAAGGATCCGGTGGGCATGCAGACGCAACGCTGGCCGGGGTGCATGTGTCCGCCGAAGACGAACACCAGATCGGGGGAGGTGTCCGCCAGAGCGGCGAAAGTGAGTCCGGCGGTGCGACCGGAGAAAACCCACCCCGCGTGCGGGACGATCCCGGCAACGGATCCTCTGACGGAACCCGTGTGGCTTGAAAGATACTCATGCACCGCTTGCCGGCAAGCCTCCGGGCTTGCCGGGTACCAGCCCTGGTGGGCGAAGAACGGCTCGCGGACACTCATGACCTGCCTCCTTCGGACCGATCGTGGCCTTTCGATAGCGCCAAAAAGGGCGCCGGATCGGTGGGACTGATGATCAGAGTACGCCCCGGCTTGCGGACCAGCTTCAATGCCCGGGCCGGGTCGGAGCAGAACAGGGAGCCCGGGTGGGACAGGGCCTGGTGGGTCTTGACGGGTTCCACCGACTCGATTTCTTCGAGGGGAATTCTCTTTTTGTAAAGAAACCCCGAGATGGTCAGGTGCCTTGAGTCGATCGTGTACATTCGCGGAAGCGAGAGCAGTACCAGGGGGATGGGGATGCCCAGAAGGATCACCCATAGCGCCTGGTTGGGAATTCCGCCTTTGAGGTTGCCGATGAAGGCAACCGCGCAAGGGGGGATCAGAAAGCCCATCAGCAAAATCCACAACACCGGGCCGGTTTTCGGAACATCTTTTAAAATCGAGGATTCGCCGCCCGAGGGAGGTTTCAGATCTGGAAGGCGTGGTGTTCCCATTTGGAACACTCCGTGACTAAGGGTCACTTTAACTGTAATCCAATCGGGCTAGAACTGAACCAATGGTAAATGGAATCACTGGAAAGTCAAGCTGTTGAGAGATCCGCTGGTCGGGATACCGGCCCCAGTGGGCGGATGTGCGTGCCTGAGCATAATTTAGACTTTCAAATCGGAGTGTTAGAGGCAATTCTGCCGATTGGCACAGAATGTGCGATCCCCAGAGGGCATATGCCGATTAAATTCTGGATTGTCTATCTACCGAGGAGGAACAAGAGATGAAAACGCTGATCAGATTGGGCATGCTGACGGGATTCGTCGTCCTGGCGATTGCCTTGACGGGATGCCCCGCTTGTTTGGACGATGACTTCTGCGAGTTCGACTGCGATGACGAGTACTGCGACGACACCGGATGCTACTGGTGCGACTGCTACGGTTGCTATCCCGAATACCCTTCCTGCTGGGAGGACTGGGATTGCTACTACGGCGAGATCTGCGAGCTGGGCGAATGTGTTTCCGGATGCAATCGGGACCTGGATTGTTTTCCCGGCGAGGTGTGCCGGGACGGTCAGTGCTTCGAAGACATTCAGTCGTGCCTGACCGACAGCGACTGCCGGGGGGGACAGATTTGCCGAGGCAACCTCTGCGTGCCCGCACCGGTGGAGGTTCCCGACTGCGTGACCGACGCCGATTGCGAGGGAATGGCCATTTGCGTGCAGGAGCAGTGCGTGGGAGTTGACTGCCTGACGGACGTCGATTGTCCGGACGGCCAGACTTGCCGTGGCGGGGCCTGCGTTCCCAAGGATTGCGCGAGTCATGCCGACTGTGCCGATTCGGAAGTGTGCGACCACGGCACCTGCCGCCCGGGCGATCTGCCGCCTACTACTTGCCAGACCTCCGCGGACTGTCCGGCCGCCCAGGTTTGCCTGGACGGGCAATGTGCGCAGCTTTGCTCGATGAACTCGGACTGTCCGGATGAAATGGTCTGCGAGGATCACATCTGTGTGCCCTCCGAGGAAAACACCTGCGAAACCACCGCGGACTGCGAGCAGCCCGAGGTGTGCATCGACTCGGAATGTGCGCTGCTGTGCAGCGGCGACGCCGATTGCCCGCCCGCCCAGATCTGCGACAACTTCGTCTGCGTGGATCGCCCCACGCCCGATCCCCAGTGCCTGCGCGACGACGAGTGCCCCGCTGGCCAGATCTGCGTGGATGCCATCTGCCGGTCGCTCTGCGACAGTGACGAGGACTGCGAGCCCGACCAGTTCTGCGACTGCGGCGTTTGCCGTGACGTCTCCGAGATCCCGCCCGAGTGTCGGTTCAACAGCGACTGCCCCGCGGGCGAAGAGTGCGTGGACGGTTTCTGCAGGCTTCCCTGCTGCGAGGATGCCGAGTGTCCCCAAGGCCAGATCTGCACCGATGGTTTCTGCATCGACCCGCTGGCCTGCGCCTGCGACTCAGATTGCCCAAACGATATGAGCTGCGCGGATGAACATTGCCAATAGGCTGATGCGATAGATAGACCCGGATGAGATGTGTAGGGGCGTGCGAGTTTGCACGCCCCTGCTTTTCTACATTAGGCTCGAGTAATCAGAACGGCACGTCGTCGTCGCCGATGGGTGGGGGGCTGGATTCGCCGCCGCCCTGGTTGCCCCCGCCCTGGTCGCCCCCGCCCTGGTCGCCGCCGCCATAGTAGGGCTTGCTCTCCGAGGCGGACGGCGGGGTGGCGGCGGCTTCTTCCCGGTCGCCGGCGCGGCCGAGGGAGCGGACCGTCTGGGCCACGATCTCGGTGGTCCAGCGCTTGTTGCCGTCGCGGTCATCCCACTGGCGGGTCTGGATGCGCCCCTCCACGTACACCTGGCGGCCCTTGGATAGGTAGTCTCGGCAGGTCTCGGCCAGACGGCCGAAGGTGACGATGCGGTGCCACTCGGTGCGCTCCTGGGGTTGGCCGTCCTTCCCCGTCCATTTTTCACTCGTGGCGATGCGGAAGTTCGCTACCGCCGAGCCGCCCTGGGTGTAGCGGGCTTCCGGGTCGGCCCCCAGGTTTCCAATCAAGATCGCCTTGTTCACACCAGCCATGATAGTCCCTCCAGTCGATACCAAGCAGTACGCCACGCCGGCCACGCCAAGTCAAGGGTCGGGTTGCGTCGGCGGCACGAAGATGCTAACACCCCGCCCTGACATCCAACCAGCCGGGGCCAATCCGCGGTCACTACGCCGGGTCTATTGACATGAGCGGGTGCAGCGTGGAAGATCGGGACCGCTTGATGGTGGATGTCCGATTAACCAGGCCGAGTTGAACCGGCAAGCCGAACAATCAAGGAGTTGCGTCGTGAAAAGGTTTTTTCCGATCATTTTCTTCACGCTGTGCATTTCCCCATCTTCTTTAAATGCTTTTCCTGGAGGCGTGATTCGGGGTCTGCCGGCTCCCGGCAATAACTGCACGGGATTGGCCTTTGACGGGAAAAACATCTGGGTGGCCGATCACGCGCTCGACGAGTTGCTGGCCGTCGATCCGAGGACGGGAAAGGTGCAAAAGCGCTTCAAGAGCCCCGGTTACCGCCCGGCGGGACTGGCTTTCGACGGTGAGCAACTGTGGAATGTGGATGTCAAGGAGAAGAAAATCTATCGAATTGGCCTCAAAGACGGTCTGGTGACCCGCACCATCCCCGCGCCGATCGATAGGCCCCGGGCGCTGGCCTTCGATGGCCGGGCTCTCTGGGTTAGCGACGATAAGACCCGGACCATCCACCGGGTGGATCCGCGGGACGGCACCACCATTCGCGAAGTTCCCTTTCCTTCGAAGAGCGTCGATGGGCTGGCTTTCGACGGGCGCTACCTCTGGGTTACCGATCGTCTGGCCGACCGGCTTTTCGCCGTGCACCTACCCACCGGTGAAGTGCTGGTGACGCTCAAGTCTCCGGGGCCCCACCCCACCGGGCTGGGGTGGAACGGGAAGGAACTGATCAGCGTGGACTACCAGTCCGATCGGATTTCCATCATCCGCCGGGACGATAAGAAGTTCTTAATCGAAGAGGATCCCCGGGACGCCTGGGTTGTGTTCACGCATCAGGTGCGCAACTTCGGTCCCGATCCGCTGCCCGAACTGGATGTCTATCTGGCCGTGCCCCGCGATCTTCAGACCCAGCGTTTGCTTTCGCCGCCGGAGTTCGAGCCGAAACCGGCCGAGCTGTTGGCCGACCAATGGGGCCAGAAGGTGGCCCGTTTCACATTCAAGAACGTCGCGGCGACGGGCGTCGCTACCGTCCGCATGAAAGTCCATCTGGTTTCCAAGACCGTGCACTGGGTAATTTACCCCGAGAGAGTGAAGAGCCTCTGGAAGATACCGGCGGACGTCCGTAGGCGCTACCTGGTCGATACGCTCAAGTACGACGTGAAAAACCCGGTCATCCAGAAGGCCGTGAAGGAGGCCGTTGGAGCGGAACGCAATCCTTACTGGATCGCCCGCAAGATCTACCGTTACATTCATAAGAAAATGCACTACGAGATGGTGGGCGGCTGGGACGTGGCTCCGAAGTTGCTTCAGCGGGGTTCGGGTTCCTGCTCCGAATATTCATACGTCTTTATTTCCATGTGCCGTGCGGCGGGTTTGCCGGCGCGTTACGTCGGTTCCCTGGTGGTCCGCAAGGACGATGCCTCCTACGACGACGTGTACCATCGCTGGGTAGAGGTGTATCTGCCACCGTACGGCTGGGTGCCGGTGGATCCCTCTCGCGGCGACAAGTCTACCGAGGCCGAGCGGGCCGACTCCTTTGGGCATCTCTACCGCGACTTCTTGATCACCACCCACGGCGGCGGCGGCTCGACCCTGCTGGATTGGAACTACAATTACAACCAGCGCTTCACCTGCAAGGGCCGCTGCAAGGTGGACGTGGAGAGCATTGCCGAGTGGTCCCGCGAGGACCCGGATACCCGCCACCATAAGTCCGCAGCCAAGTAAACCCCGTAGTTGCACCCACGCATCATGTAGCCACGTTGTCACGCCCGTTTGGGCAACATCGGGATAGGTAATATCTCCGGTTCCTTGTTCAAACTTGACGCGGGTGGCTTTCTGTTGTTATATCGGGGCTGTCCGTGTGTTTTCCCAAGGCCAACCAAGGAGAAACCCATGCCTTTTTGCATTTCCTGTGGAGCCGAGAATCCCGAAGGAGCTAAATTCTGCGCCAAATGCGGGACCAAGCAGGCAACCGAGGCAGCCTTGGAGAAACCGGCCCATCGGCCCATGCCGTCGCCACCGCCGCCAGCGGCTTCGTCATCCGCGGCTCCGACTCCGGTAATTCCGCATTCGGTTGCCTCTTCACCCGAGCCCGTACCCCCGGCGGGACCGGCTGCCCCGATTACGCTGAAACCCAAGCCAAAACCAGATCCAGAGCCGCCGGCACCAGAGCCGCCCGCGGCAGCTCCGGATGCGCCGACTGCGCCGCCGGCTCTCGCTCCCGCGCCAAAGCCGGAGCCGGCGACGGCCAAGGATGCGTTGAAATCGCCCGAAGTCAAGCCTCAACAGGGTAGCGCCAAGGAACCCATTCCCGGCGCGCCGGGCCAGACCCAGTTCTTCATGGCCGCGGCCCAGGTGTCCAGCGGGGCAAAGATCCGCAGAGTACTCATCTTCGTGCTTGGCGCCATCATCGTGGGCACCGGCTTGTTCTTGTTGATTCGCTTTGCCATGCAGCAGCAGGAGGAGAAGCGCGAGGATACCGTGAGCGAAAAACCGGCCGCGGCAGCCACGATGCCGGAGCCAACTATTCCGGTTCCGGTGGCCGGCGAAAGCCAGGACGGTGGTGCCGCCGCCCCGGCCGCGGATGCCGGCAAGGAAGAAGCTCAACACCCTTCGGATACAGCTTCGCGGGCCGATGAGAAAATAACGACCAAAGAAGAGAAAAAGCCCGCCAAGAGAAAGAAGAAACGAAAAAGGTCTAAAAGAAGAACCCGGTAATATCCCCTTGACCCGGCCGCCGGGGGGCGGCTCTTGGAGTGCGAGCACGATGGTTTTGGCTGCTCTGGATAAGGTGCATCTTTCTTTCGACGGAGAGGCCCTTCTCGATGGCGTCTCCTTTCAGGTGAACCGAGGAGATCGCTTCGTTCTCATCGGGCGCAACGGATCCGGAAAAACCTCGCTTCTGGAGATGATTCACGGGGGGTTGAAGCCGGACCAGGGCGGGGTGTCGCGGGAGAAGGGGCTCAGGATTGGTTACATGCCCCAGGTGCCCGATATCGGCGATGAACCCACGCTGTTCGATGCCGTGGTGGCCAGCCGGGTCGAGCTACTCTCGCTGCGGCGGAAGATCACCGAGCTGCAGCAGGCCGCTGAAGGCGGCGACGCCCACGTGATGACCACCCTGGGAGAGTTGCAGGAGCGGTACGAGCGGGAAGGCGGGGACGATCTGGAGCGGCGAGCCTCGGTGGCTCTGCAGAACGTGGGTTTCGATCGGGGGCAGTTTGATCAGCCCACCAACACGCTGTCCGGCGGCGAGTGCAGCCGGCTGCTGCTCGCCCGGATCCTGATCATGGACGCGGATCTCTTGCTGCTCGACGAGCCCACCAATCACCTGGATATCCCGGGTACTGAGTTCCTCGAGCAACACCTGGCCGGGTTCCCCGGCGGAGCCGTCGTGGTCACTCACGACCGGACGTTCGTGGATCGGTTCGCGACCGGGATCGCCGCTATCGAGCCGGATCGCTCGGTTCGTGTGTATCCGGGAAGCTATGATCGATACATCCAGATCCGGGCGGATCGCCGCGAGCGGGCCCACAAGGAGCATGAGCAGCAGAAGGATGAGATCGATCGCGGGGAGGAGCTGATCCGCCGCACGCACGCGGGGCAGAAGGGTCGCCAGGCCAAGAGTCGGCGCAAGGCGCTGGCGAAGATCGAGGAGGTCGCGGCTCCCGAGCCCGAGGGGAAGTCCATGGCCCTGCGCTTCACCGAGGTGGAGCACAGCGGAAAGGTGGTCTTCCAGGTAAAAGACCTGATTCTCCGGCCCGGTGGCCAGGTGTTACTCGATCGGGTCACCTTTCGCATCGGCCGCGGCGAACGGGTCGGCATCATCGGGGCCAACGGTTGCGGCAAGACCACCCTGCTGAAGACCCTGGCGGGAAAAGAGCAGCCGACGTCGGGAAAGCTGCAGCAGGGTTACAATACCCTGGTCGGATACTACGACCAGACTCTCTCCGGCCTGACCACCGGCCGGACCGTTTTGGAGGAACTGGGTGCCTGCCGGACCGACCTGGGCGAACAGGCGCTCAGGGACATGGCCGGGCGCTTCCTCTTCCACGGTGACGATATGCACCGGAAGGTGGAGTCGTTTTCCGGCGGGGAGCAGAGCCGCCTGGCCCTGGCGATTTTAGTGCTCGGTCGCCACAACGTGCTGCTGCTCGACGAGCCCACCAACCACCTGGACATCCCCTCCCGGGAGATACTGGAGGAAGCGCTGCGGGCCTACCCGAACACGGTGCTGGTTGTCAGCCACGATCGCTACTTCCTGGATTGCGTGACCGATCGGATCCTTTCTTTTGAAGATCGCACCCTGATCGATGACTTGGGCCAGTACTCCGAGTTGAGAAACTCCGGCCGGATCATGAAGAGCGTTCCCCGGGTGTCCGGGGGTGTAAGCCCAAAGAAGCAGAAACGCCGGGTGGAGTACGAGAAGCGCCGGAAAGGCCTGCGGGCCAAGGAAAGCACTGAAAAACGCGCCGAGGATCTGGAGAAGGTCATCCGCGATCGAGAGAAGAAGATCGAAGAGCTCATGACCGAGATGGCCGACCCCAAGCTGGCCCTGGACTGGGAGGGCCTGGAGAGGATCCAGGGGGAGAAGCGGGCGATCGAGAAGGAGCACGAGGCCTCCCTGGCCGAGTGGGAGCAGCTGACGGCCCAGCTGGAAGCGAAAAAAAAGGATTGATGGGCGGGCTTCAAGCCCACCCGGAGTGGAACTGCTCTACGTCCTTCTCTTGACGATCGTACCCAGGAAAGTCTCCGGCGACGTCAACGGCAACCAACCTTTTTTTGTTCCGGCTCGTCCTGGTTGGGTTTGCCAAGAGATCGGGTTCAGTATTAGTGGAGATGTTGGTATGTTCTTAGCGTTTGGCTCTGCACGCAAGCCTAAACTTTCTCGCGACCAAGTCGCGGAGCTGTACAGGCGCACTGGTGCCTTGGTGCTCAGACGATGTCAAATGCTGCTCAATGATAAAGCGGAAGCCGAGGATATTGTTCAGGAAGTATTTATTCGGGTAATGCTCTACGGTTCGTCCGTGCAAGAAGAAAAAATACCTCTTTCTTGGCTCTATCGCACGGCAGAACGCTGCTGTTTCACCCGTCTGAAAAAAATGAAACGAGAACCCCCAGAAAAAACGGATGAATTCTCAAACGCACTGGCCATGCCGAATGGCCAAGAGCAGAGAGAAGCACTTGAGCTCGTGCTGCGTTTTTTCCATAGACTCGATGACAAGTTGAAACAAGTTGCGCTCTTACATTACGTTGACGGTCTTTCCCAGGAGCGCATTGCCAAAGAATTGGGTTGGTCACGTCGTACGGTTGGCAAGAAGATCAAAAAGCTGAGACAACGCGGCAAACGTCTGCAAAAAAGTTCCCATTCTCCGGCACCAAGGAGGTCAGTAAGGTAATTGAGCAAACGACTTTCTTTGGAAGAGGAGGAAAAACGATGTCATTCAACAGCCTTGGTGCAGTGAACACCCTGATGAGTCTTGTTTTTGCGACATTGGTCTGTGGTTGTGGTTACGTAGATACGCATGACAAGCACGGTCCACCCCTATTTACAATATTTGGCAAAGTCTTTGAGGGAAACTCAGAAATCTCCATTGAAAACCCACGAGTAGCTTTCATATGGGACAAGCCCTCTTCGGAATCAGACCTGGCACACCCCGGCGCAGTACGCGTGGCCCAAGACGTCCCCATAACGCCAAATTTCCCGTCGAAATTCACTATCGATATATTCGAACCGCCTCCTATTGAGGCTATGGAGCCGGGTGAAGACCTGGATGAGGAGTTGGCGGGTCTGACATTGGCCCGGGGTAAGCTTGTCGTGTACGACGACCGCAACCAAAACGGCAAGCTCGATCTATTGCCCAAGGACGCCGAGGAATGGGTGGATTATATACTTGGCCCGGAAGAAGAGTATTTGGTGTGGTATGTAGAAGGGCTGACTTCGGATTCGATTATTTATGACCCTCCATTGGCTCCGGAGTGTCTACTTATCCCTGGATACAACTTATTCGAACACATTGGTGCCGGCTGTTCTAGTATCATGATGATGTATGGCCGCTATGAGCAGCACAATCCAGAAGATGAATTACCTGTCACCTTGGTCGACAACTTCGAAATGCAAAAACTGATGTGTAGAGATGTTATTCGGTTCGATCCCGATGCTCCTCCCGAGTACGAATGTGAGACCCAGTGTGATTTATCGAATATTCCAGAAGATGCCCGGTGTATAGAAGATACCGATATGTCCAAATTTACATTGATATTTCCAGGTGAAGTAACCTGTACCCGCTCATCTTCATTACCACCTTGTGCTGACATTATGCACACGTCGAGATTGATTCGAGAATGCAGATATTCAACGACCGGTATTCCTCCTGATGAATGGCATTGCGAAGGCGAAGAAGATCCACCACCACCATCGAAGGAAGAACTCTGGCATTTTTCTTTTCTATCTGAAGGTATTTCATCTGAGTGTGACGGCGCGTTGGCAATTGGTCCAAATGGTACAGTTTTTGTGACGTTCAGAAGCGACAAACACGTTTTCGCCATCAATCCGGATGGCAGCCTCCGCTGGAAGCTTGATACCGGCGGTGATGGCCTCGATGTCCCGGTCGTCGGCGATGATGGCACGGTGTATGTATCCGACTATCTCGGAATTATCTCCGATGATCATGGAAGCCCCGATCAAGAGTGCCACTTATATTCAATCGCGGCAGAGGGAACTCTGAACTGGAGCTTGTCTACCGGGTACACATCAGGGAAACCAACAATAGGGACGAACAACACTATTTTCTTCATCTCCAGCGAAGCCCCTTGGATCACTTGGCCCCCTTGGGATGATAACTGGGAGAGTATCACCCACCAACTAAATGCCGTCAGTACGGATGGAACCATATTGTGGCAGGTGGAAACCAGGGCTCCAATCATGACCTGGCCGGTTCTGGACGGCAACAATAATATGTACGTTGGTCTTCGCAATGGTGACCTGCTCTCGTTTTACCCTGAAGGAAACTTGAATTGGTCACAGGCACTTGGATGCCCAATCGTATCATCGCCGATTGTTGGAAATGGCAAAATATACTTCTTGTCCTATGATAAATTCAGTTACGCATACTCCATCGATGGTGAGCAACTCTGGAGAAGAGAGACTGTATCGGAGGCTTACGGCGGCTGGCCTGCAGCCATTGCTCAAGACGACTCCATTTTGATTTTCAACCCAGAATGGATGCTCGAAATCCTTGAACCTGAGGGTACTTTTCGGAATCGCTACAAATCAAGCTCGCCAATGAAATCTACTCCGGTCATTCTGGACAATGGATCGGTGTTGCTTGGGGCCAGAGGTGGAGTCTTTGCCATGAACACGGATGGCAGTCTGGATTGGATATTCGATACTCACGATGAAATATTCGATACTCACAATGTAGTTGCAACTCAGATCAATGTCGGGCCGGATGGAACCATTTACCTGTTGCCGACTACCGGCATATTGTACGCCATCGAGGGCGATAGTCCGATGGCCGACTCACCTTGGCCGACGTATCGTGGCAACTCAAGGAATAGTGGGAGGAAATAACCACACATGCAGCACCCGCCCCCATTCGACATCGACCGACTGGTAGCAGATGAGCTTGCCTCAAATGACAAGGCTGCGATTCAAGAACACATAGATCAGTGCCGGACATGCAGTGCTTACTTTGCCGAACGTGAGTCGGAAAGAAATGCACTGCTGGAGAAATCCCCCCCTGCCGTGTTTTCTAAAAAAGCTGAAAACGGCATTGGGCAAGTTGTTCAAGGTCATTACAGACAAAGGATATGGGGTTGGTCAATTGCCGGAGCTGTTACTACTGCCGTTGTGGTCCTATTGCTACTTGTGTTTCAGCCAACGGACGATAAACACGAAGAAATTCGCTGGATGGGCGACGGTGCGATTGCACATGTTATACTGAACCGCGATAACAAGTCCATACCGTTTAATAATCAGCACCTGCATGCCGGCGATCGGTTGCGGTATGAAGTCGTGCTCCCTCCGGGAAAGCAAGGTTATGCCACACTTCTGGGCATTGAAGGCCCGAAGGTATGGTCGGTCATGCCGCAAGAATCAAGCCACGAACCATATGCCGTCAAAGGTACCACCTGGTTACCGGGTTCCGTAGAGATTGAGTCCGGCGGTCCACCGGTACTTTTATGGTTGTTTGTTCGAGAGGACAAGTTTTCTATCCAAGAGCTCATCAATGAAGTCAAAACCCATAAAACCACCAAGAATGGAGCCACTGATATTCATGGCTTGAGGCATCGGCTGACTATAATGGTGGGGGCACCTTGAACCGCAAAGGTCTTGGCAACCATGCTTCTTACCTGGTCTTTGTTTGCAGCTTGGCTGTATTGTTCGCCCTGGATGCTGCCGCTTCGGATAGATATGCAATCCTTATCGGCCACGATCTGGGTTACCCAGGTGAAGATCCCCTGAGATTTGCCGAAAGAGACGCCGAACGATTCCGGGATGTTTTGGTTGAACTGGGTAGTTTTAGGAAGGAAAACACACTATTACTGCAAGGCCCAACAATTGCCGAATCAACAGCCGCCGTAGGACGACTACGAAACAAATTACAAAAAGAAGGTGTTGCCGCCCAGGCTCCCTTGATCTTGCTTTATTTCGCGGGTCACGGAGATAAGAACAATCTTCACCTGGCCCGGGAGAGTTTTTCTAGAAAGTCTCTTGAGAGTCTACTCAGGGATCTTCCAGCCGGCTTGAAGATCTTGGTTCTAGACACTTGCCAGACCGAACGAGTTATCAGGCCGCTCGGAGTCAAGTCCGGGCCCAGCTTTGACATTGGTGTGATCACATCATCGATGACCAAAGGACTTGTGATCCTTCATTCCGCTCGCACCGGTGAGCCCGCCCATGAATCGGATACCCTGGGCGGAGCAGTCTTCTCCCACTTTCTCATTTCGGCCTTACGTGGAGCTGGGGATGTGGATCAAGACGGCCAGGTTACCTTGCTGGAGGCTTACTCGTTCGCGTATCGACAAACTGTACAACATTCAGCTCGCAGCTCAACAACTGTCCAGGTACCTTCATTCGAGATGGAGTTGGCTGGTTCTGGAGAACTGGTACTTACACGACCACGGGCTGCTTCCGCAAGAATTGTGTTGCCTGCCGGCGAAGAAGCCCGCTTCTTGGTTTTTCAAAACCCATCCGGCTCCCTGGTTGCCGAAGCAATCTCTTCACCTAGCCATCCAGTTCAACTAGCCGTGCCGCATGGACGCTTGGTCGTACACCGCCGCGTAATGCAGCGATACCAAGTAGCCGAAATTGAGCTTCCGTTCGGAGGACTGCGAAAGTTGACACTTGGAGATTTCAAGGATCGTCCTTACGAACAGTTGGCACGGAGAGGTGGTCTTTTCGAGCTTTACCCCAATATCCTTGGTTGCGGGTACTTGATACGGTATGAGCGTTTTCCGAGTAACTGGATGTTGCGCCACGGTCCACGTTTTTTCCTTGAACATTCTTTGGGAGATTGGGCAATCGGCTTGGAGACCGGAGTCACTTTTTCCAACGACGAACAAGTAGCATACCGTACAGATGAGATCGCAATCGGTACCCGTGGTGTGATTGCACGAAGAGTCGGCATGGGAGCGACAACTCTCGGTCTTGGTCTAGGTGCCGGTATATCGGTCCTAATACAAAACCGAAGCCGTTCCGATTCCGACCGGCTAAATCAAGGCGGCATTGAAATACCTCCAGATATTAGCCACACCACCATAGCCCCTACTGCCGGCATCCATGTCGATTGGCAGGTACCACTTGGCCATGGTTTTCTCGGCAGCGTTTATATAAGAACGGATTTTTCATTTCTGCGCATGGCGGACGACAATGAGACCAGTTGGAGAATTACTCCGGCGATTGGCACTGGAATTGGCCTGGGGACAAGATTCTAACGAGCAGTGACAGAAAAAGCTGGCAATTCCGTTGCGCATTGGTACGATCCGTCCAATTCGAACGAAGGGAGGGCTGTCATGTTGGCGCTGCAAGTGCGACAGAAAGAGGCGGAGATGTACCTGGTAAGTTATCCGGCCGGAGATCTGCTCAACAAGGTCAAGTTCGAGTCAAGGGTGTTGCCCGAGCAGGCGAACGCCCCCGTGTCCGCTCCGCGCAGGACCAAGGACCGGGCCCAGCAGTTCATCCACAACGTGGTGGAGAGCGACCAGGGATTCCAGCGCAAGCTCATCAAGAAGAAGGTCCACGCCATCCGCGACTTCGTCCGTCTGTGCGAGGACCAGCCGCCCATACCCTCTACCGTGCTCCTGTACACGCCCGAGAAGCTGTCCTTCCGCGCCCAGAGCCGGGCCGCCGCGGTGGGCGATCTGGCCGAACCCCGGGAGCCCTTCACCATCGTCGACGGCCAGCATCGTCTGGCCGGGCTCAAGCTCCATCTGGACGCTTACCCCGAGGAAGCCGACTCGGTGCACGTGCCGGTGGCGGTCTTCGATGGCAAGTCCGCCAATTTCGCCGCCGAGATGTTCGTCATCGTCAACAGCACCCACTCCAAAATCTCCAAGTCTCTACTGATCGATCTCATGGAGCAGGTGCGCACCGCCACCCGGGAGGAACTGGTGGCCGCACGAGTGGTGGGAGAGCTGTACAAGAATGCGTCCAGCCCGCTACGCTACCGCATCAACCGCCTGGGCGGGCGCTCCGACCGGGACAAGTGGATCCTCCAGAGCCAGCTGTATTCCGAAATCAGTCGCATGCTGTCCTTGACCAAGCCCAAGTATCGCCGTGAGTTTTGCCTCCAGAGACTGGGTCTGAAGAAGCTGGGGGAGCGCCCCCACCGGGAATCGGCACGCCTGGACAAGGTGGCCGGCCTCGTGTTCCGGCTGATCGCCGACTGGTACGCCGCGGCCGCCCGGGCTTTCGGCGAGTGCTGGGGGAGCGAGGAGTACATGTTCACCCAGCCGGCCACCCTGCAGGCGATTTTGCGGGTGCTGAGCGACGAGCTTCGCGAGGAGGGGCTGGTCGATACCTACCTGGCGAAGGACTCGGACCCGGAGGTCTTCGATCAGGCCCTGGCGGCCGCCTGGGGCCGTTACTACGTGCACTACTACTTCCGAGCCGGGGCATTCCACGACCGCTTTCCCGCCAAGAACAACTCGAACCGCATCCGGCTGATCCACGAATGGCTGGGCGCCGAACTCCAGAGCACCCGGTGAGCGCGGCCGGGATGCGCGTGGCTACAGGGGTTCCTCGGATCCGAACGTGATGAAGCCATCGTCACGGACGGGCTCGTTCTGTAGCGGGAGATAGGAACAGCAAGACAGAAAAGGCGGCTTTCTCCCTAATAACACCCTCAGTACGGGAAGGTCACTCCTCCAAACTCCTCTCAAAAGACCTTACGTTAAGGCCGCTACCCGCAACTGTATGATTATTCATTCATCAGTCCCCTTCAACTGGTAATGTCCAGTCTTCCGTGAGCCGACGTACTTTACAACCTCGTGTTCTCTAAGCCTTTTTACGTCTCTCCTGGCAGTTTTCTCGGAGACCTCGAACCTTGTTGCGATGTCTATAGGCCTGACCTGATTACCCTTCTGTAGGTTGAGCAAGAACCATCGCTGCCTCTTGACCTACCCCGAGCGCAATATGTCCGGTCTGGGAATGGAGGGTCGGAGGGTCTCATATCTCATTTTCCTGTCCGTCCGGTTGGGTGGTGTGTCCGGATAGCGGACACACCCAGACACCAGCACAACTCGGACACTCACTGTGCGAAGTCGCGGAGGTACTCCACGGGTCACAACGCCAAATCACCAGTCTCATTCACGGGATTCGCAGCGGTCAGGTGAGCAGCGAAGTGCGAACCAGGATTGCCAACTGGTACTCCGAAGTGAGATATGAGACCCTCCGACCCCGTGGTCGTCCTCCTCCGATAAGGGGCCTAACGATTTGGCGATCAGCGGCCGGCCGAAGGCCGGTCCGTTGCATCGCCCTGTTGGGCGGCCTTGCTCTCGTATTGAGCAAGCGTCTTACCAAGAGTAGTGGAGGCGGCTTTGTCTCGAATGTAGCGTAATCGCTCCTCTGGTGTCATTCCCTCCATCTCTTGGCTGAGCTTGTCGCGGAGCTGACGCATTAGCCTTACAGCGTCAAATGCCTTCGTTGTCATCTTTCCAGACCTCCAGAGGTGAGCGGATCTCCAACATTGGATACCCCAACCGGAGATTCACCGCATTGAATCCACGAATACGATCCAGGTTGACGATATGCTTGAAGTTCCAGCTTACCAGAACGTCCACATTGGCGATAGTGGCCACCGCGATATGCTGGGCGTCCGCGAGCATTCGACGAGGCACTACCTCCAGCCTGACGTACTCCTTTGCCAGAGCCACGGACTCCTCGTCTTGGTGGATGAATTCGATACATCCCTTCGGCAGGTCTTCGATCACACGCCGTACCTGCGGTGGGGCGCCAGCGAGTTCAGCCAGCGTCGTGTCCGATATCACAAGCAGTACGTCCCCTGTGCGACTTCGTTCGATCAGCCGAATCGACGCATTCAGAAACTCCTCATCAAGACATCCCCCGACTACGGAGGTGTCTACGTAAACCCGAAGCAGCTTTCCACGAGCAGCCATACCCAAATACTACCTCCGATGTCTTTCGCGGGCAACCGTTGAGTTCGGCCGCCTGGAAGAGTCCTCACTCGTCCGCCCAACGTCCTGTCGCTCACCTGCAGCTGGCGAAGTCGGCTGTCTGGTGCAGCGACGTGTTATGCCGAGTCTCCGCTTAAGGACAGCAGAGCCTCCATCAAAAACGTGGCCACAGCTCCAGCCGAATTGACTGCCAACCGCGCTTCGGAGAATGTAACCTTGTGATGTCCAGCGGATCGACCGTGAGCGGTGCCCGAGTGCGTACGAAGAGACCCGATCCCTTGTACAATCGAAGAGATTCCTGAAGCGATTGTTTGGAGATCTCGCGACGTTTGCGGGTCGGGACTCAAGTCCAGAGACTGAGCAGCGGACTTAAAAAGCTTTTGGATGGTCTGAGTGGCGGGTATCTCACGCCCTCGTGTCTCTAAGATATGCTTGCAAAGAGACTCCAAGAGTCGGCAAGCTCGCGTCGCTGCGTCCGAGGGATCCACACCAAGAGCAGCTTGAGCGTGGCGCCAATCTTCCAGTACGGCTTCGTAAGTAAGGCTCTTCGCAACGGCCACAAACGACGACTCAAGGTCGCGTACAGATAGATTGGCAGTCGCAGCAAGCGCCTGAATCCCGTCAGCGGTAGCGCTAATCGATGTCCGCATTGTTTCATGGAGGCTCGCAACAAGGGACTCAATGATTGGCGGAGCAGCGAGCACCCTCAGCCACAGAGCACTGCATTTCAGTGGCTTACTAACGGAATAAGTCGGGTCACCCCGGTTGTCGTTCAGAGAATCAGTCAGATCTTCTTCGGTGGATCGGTAGGCAACTTCCAGTGCGGATCCTCGGAAAAAGAGGTAACCATAAATTGCTTCGTCATCTCCGTAAGTCTCAAGCGTGCAAATGTCACTGCTCCCGTAGGCATCAACGCCCTCGGTGGCATCAACCAACCTCTGCTTCAGCTCCACAAAACCGCGGCGCAACTCCTCATCTCGGTGCCTACTCTCGTGGCACAGCCCGCGTAGTTCGCTGAGGGGACCCATCATCGTTTCTCCGGTATAACAGTGAGTATACCGATCCGTATAAAACCCCGACTATCACTGTTTGTCGGTATAATACACCATCAACCCAACAGGGCAACTTGAGTCTACGTCCCACTGATCACTCCTTGACCTGATTGGCGGAGAAGTCGATGCCTTGCACGCGCAGCTGCAGGCATTTCATGAGTCGCAGGCCCGCGCCGCACATGAGACTTACCACGAGCCACATGTCACCGGACAACCGGCTCAGCACGGTCTTGACCTCCTTGCGGATTATGACGACCGGGAATTGACCATGCAGGTTGCAGGGCCAGGACTTGGCTTGCATTGTCTGCCAGCATGGAAAATGCCCTGTCCATGGAAGCTCCCCGCCTCCGTTCAACTGCCATGAGGCTTACAAAATCGCAGCAGCCCGCCATGATCTGCCAAGCACCCAACGGCACCGTTTGCTCACAAACGTGTACCTTAACCGCGTCTGCGTGGGCGCCGGCGTTTCTACCTGCGCTCCGGTCTATGCGCCGTAGAATTTCAAGACGTCCGCGAAGTTCCCGAACTGCTCGTCCAGGTAATGGAGGGTCATTTCCCAGGGGGTTAGAAACACCCCCGATCCCATGGTTCCGATCTCGGCGAGAAACTCGTTCTGCTTTTCTTGTGCGTGTGGCTCATCGATGTCGACCAGCCCGTTCAGCACCCTTTCCAGGATGAACCGGTACTCGCGGCCCTGGTGAAAGGCGCGCATGGCCTTGCGGTCCGTCGAGCGCATCTGCTCGTCCAACTCCAAAAAGCGATCGGCCTCCCGCCGGGTCAGATGGCCCTGGTCCAGCAGGTTTTCGATCCTTTTATTGAGTAGCTTTTCGGGTTCCATGTGGGGCCTGTCAATCGCGTTCCACGACCATGGCGCAGCCCATTCCCCCGCCGACGCACAGAGTGGCCAGGCCCTTCTTCGCGTCTCGCTTCTTCATTTCGTAGAGCAGTGTCACCAGGATGCGGGTTCCCGAGGCGCCAATGGGGTGTCCCAGGGCGATGGCCCCGCCGTTGACGTTGGTCTTGGTTGTGTCGATTTGAAGGTCCTTGATCACCGCCAGGCTCTGTGCGGCAAAGGCTTCGTTGAGCTCGATCAACTCCATGTCGGCGATTGTCAGATCGGCCTTTTTAAGTGCCTTTTGTGACGCGGGGATGGGGCCCAGGCCCATGACCTTGGGATCCACGCCCGCCGCCGCATGCGATCGGATGCGGGCCAGCGGCTCCAGGTCCAACTCCTTGGCTTTACCGGCGGTGGTGACCACCACCGCCGCGGCCCCGTCGTTGATCCCCGAGGCGTTTCCGGCGGTGACCGTGCCGTCTTTTCTAAAGGCGGGCCGGAGCGCGGCCATCTTCTCCAGGCTGGCCTCCCGGGGATGCTCGTCGGTGTCGAACGGCTTGGGATCCCCTTTTCGCTGGGGCACGGGCACCGCGACGATTTCGTCCTTGAACCTGCCGGAGGCGATGGCCTGCTTGGCGCGCTCCTGGCTTTGGAGCCCGAACCGGTCTTGTTCTTCGCGGGTGATGCCATACTGCTCGGCGACGTTCTCGGCGGTGATGCCCATATGGTAGTCATTGAAGATCTCGAACAAGCCGTCGTGTATCATCAGGTCGATGAAATCAGTCTTGCCCATCCGCACGCCCCAGCGGGCCTTGGGAATGGCGTAGGGGGCCGCGCTCATGTTTTCCATGCCTCCGGCTACGACGATCTCCGCGTCGCCGCTCAAAACCGCCTGGGCCGCGAGCATGACCGATTTCAGCCCCGAGCCGCACACCTTGTTGATCGTCATGGCGGGGACCTCCACCGGGATGCCCGAGTTGACCAATACCTGCCGGGCCACGTTCTGTCCCAGGCCCGCCTGAAGCACGCAGCCCAGGATGACCTCGTCCACCTGGCCGGGCTGTAGCTTGGCTCGAGCCAGCGCCTCCCGCACCACGATTTCCCCCAGCTTGACCGGGGGTACGGTCTTGAGCGTTCCGCCGAAGGTTCCCACCGCCGTTCTCACCCCGGAAAGGATCACTGCGTCGTTTGCCATGCCTGGTTCTCCTTATACTCTTTCTACGATCAGACTGACCGCCTCTCCGCCTCCCAGGCAGAGCGACGCCATTCCCCGCTTCAGCCCCCGGTCCTTGAGAGCATACAGCAGCGTGGTCAGTACCCGGGCGCCGGAGGCGCCGATGGGGTGCCCGAGGGCCACCGCCCCCCCGTGTACGTTGAGCTTCTCCTCGGGAATTTCAAGCGTGCGCATCACCGCCACGGTGGAAACCGAGAAGGCCTCGTTCACCTCGTGCAGGTCGATGTCGCCGATGCCCAGACCGGCCTTCTTCAGCACCTTGGGGATCGACAGGTTCGGCGTGACCAGCACGTCCTTGGGATCCTGGGCGGCGGCCCCCTGGGCGCCCACGCGCGCGATGATCTCCGCCCCCAGCTCCTTGGCCTTTTCGGGTGTGGTCACTACCAGGGCGCTGGCCCCGTCGGAGATCTTGGAGCTGTTTCCCGCCGTCACCGTGCCGTCCTGCTTGAATGCCGCCCGGAGCCCGGAAAGTGCTTCCAGAGAAGTCTCCCGCGGAGCTTCGTCGACGTCGAAGATTTTTGGCGGTCCCTTTCGCTGGGGGACTTCCACCGCGACGATCTCTTCCTTGAACTTGCCCTCCGCCTGTGCCTTGAGCGCCTTCTGGTAGGAGGAAAGGGCGAAGCGGTCCATGTCCTCTCTCGATACGTTGTACTTGTCGGCGATGAGCTCGGCGGTGTAGCCCATGTGGAAGTCGTTGAACACGTCCCACAGCCCGTCGTGGACCATCCCGTCGACGATCTCGTTGGTGCCCATCCGGTAGCCGGTCCGTGCTCTGGCCAGCATGTAGGGGCACAGGTTCATGTTTTCCATTCCGCCGGCCACCACGATCTCCGCATCGCCGCAGGCGACGGCGTGCGCCGCCAGCATGACCGCCTTGAGCCCCGAGCCGCAGACCTTGTTGATGGTCAGGCATTCCACCTCGAAGGGAAGCTCGGCGGTGAAGCCGGCCTGCCGGGCGGGGTTCTGCCCCAGGTTGTGGGGCAATACGCATCCCAGGATCAGTTCGTTTACTTGCTCCGGCTCCACCTTCGCGCGCCTCAACGCCTCGCGGATCACCACGGCCCCCAGCTTGGGCGCCGGGGTGGTTTTCAGGGCGCCGTTAAAATCCCCGATGGGTGTCCGGCAGGCGCCGACGATCACGACCTCTCGCATGTCTGGTCTCCTTGCATCCCCCGCGGAGAAAAACGTAACACCACGTGTAGGCGGCCACAAGTGACTTTTTCAAGCCCTGTGATTCGGAGCAGCCGCCGCAAAGCAACGAGGGGATACTCTCCTGGAATTACCCGACAAGCACCTAATTATTCGTTCGCTTGTAAATGTTCAGCCCGATCTTGACTCCCTCTTCTTCCTTCCCCGGAATGCTCTGGTTGCCTTCGGTAGAGGCGATGATAATGTTCTTTCCCGAGGCCGACGGGCCGAAGTCCTTCTCGAGGTCGATGGTGATAACCAGCTTGTTTCCATCCAGTTTTAGATCGACGTTTTTCATGAAATTGTTCCTCCGTTTCCAGAAAGGAGATATCTTACATTTTATATGCCGAAGTCAAGAGAAGTTGAAACCGGTGCGTTCTTGATGTAACCAAGAGGGGGTGGAGGAGATTCATGACACAGGCTCGCAAGCGGGGCGTGGGCCCCGATAAATACAAATGGAACCTCGGGGATCTGTATCCTTCTCAAGCCGCATGGGCCCGGGACCTGAAGATGCTGCGAACCGAGACGCGGGCGTTCGTCCGGCGCCGGGGTAAAATGGGCCAGAGCGCCAAGCAACTGGCCGAAGGTCTGGAGCGGCTGTACGCGCTCACCCGGCGTCTCTACCGCCTGCATGTGTATGCCATGCGCTTCCATGACCAGGATGCCCGCGTCACCGAGGGGCAGGCCCTCAAGGACCGCATCCAGAAGGTAGCGACGGAGGTGAGTTCTGCGTTGTCCTTCGTGGAGCCGGAGATCCTGAGTATTTCGCCGAAGAAACTGTCGACCTGGTTGAAGTCGAAGCGTCTGAAGACGTACCGCCACAACATTTACAACGTCACCCGTCGCCGGGCCCACATCCTCGATTCAAAGCAGGAGGAGTTGATCGCTCGGGTGGGCAACCTGGCTGCGGTGCCCTCTGACGTTTACCAGACGCTGTCCGCGGTTAACCTGCCCTACCCGGAGGTAAAGCTCCGGAACGTCGGCCGGGTGACCCTGACGCCGCCCATGTACAACCGCTACCGCACACTTGAGGATCGCGGGGACCGCCTCCGGGTGTTTCAAGCCTTTTGGGGCCTGCACGATCGGTTCAAGGAAGTCTTCGCCGCCTTGCTTTCCGGAGTGGTGAGCCGGGACCGCTACCATGCCGATGCGCGCGGGTACCCCGGCGACCTACAGGCCTCTCTGGATAACAGTCACGTGCCGGTTTCCATCTACACCAACATGATCAAGCAGGTCCGGGCCGGCCTGCCCCTGCTGCGGCGGTATCTGGAGTTGCGCAAGGATGCCCTGGGCATCGCCGATCTCGGCTACCACGACTTGTACGCGTCCATGGTGCCGGCGGTTAAAATGGAAATTTCCTACGCGGAGGCCCAGGAGACCGTTCTGCAGTCCCTCATGCCGCTGGGCACGGAGTACACCGACGCGTTGGTGCGGGCCTACGACCAGCGCTGGACCGATGTTTATCCCACCCCAGGAAAGCGCAGCGGCGCCTATAGCTCCGGGGACGCCTACGACGTTCATCCCTACGTGTTGCTCAACTACAACGACGACTACGAGAGCATGAGCACCATGACCCACGAGTACGGCCACGCGTTGCATAGCTATTTTAGCAACCGCAGCCAGCCGTTCCACCTGGCCGACTATCCAATCTTTGTGGCCGAGGTGGCTTCCACCGTGAACGAAAACCTGCTGAGGCTTCACCTGGTCGAAAGAGAGTCGGACCGTGGGAGGAAAACATTTCTTCTCAGTCAACACCTGGAAAATTTCCGCACCACCGTCTTTAGGCAGTGCATGTTTGCCGAGTTCGAGCTGAAGATTCACGAATTGGCCCAGAGCGGTGAGCCCCTGACCGCCGACTCCCTGAGCGAGTTGTATCTGAAGTTGCTGCGCGAGTACTACGGCGAGGCTCGGGGGACGGTCCAAATCGATCCGCTGTACGCGGTCGAATGGACCTTCATCCCGCATTTCTACTACAATTTCTATATGTTCCAGTACACCACCAGCTTCATCGCCGCCACCGCCATTGCCGCGAGGATCCACGCCGGCGACACCCGGGCTCGAGCTTGCTACCTGAAGCTGCTCCAGGCCGGCGGGTCCAGGTACCCGGTGCAGCTTCTAAAAGCGGCCGGAGTGGACATGCGGACGGCCACGCCATACAAACAGGCCTTTGCTTCCATGAAACAGACGCTGGCAGAGATCTAAGAGTTCAGCGTTTAGTCTTTTCGACCTTTTCTACGGTTACTTTCAATTTGGCACCGAACAGCAACAGTCCGCCCGCGCCGGTTTTGTCGTCGTCGGTCAACCGCAGGGAGTGGACCGCCAGCCGAATCCAGGCCGCGCTGATGAAGTCGGTGCCCTGGGCGGGATCCAGGGGTTGCCAGCGGCCCACCCATACCTCCGTCCACATGTGACGGAAAAAAGCCCCGTCCTGGTAGACCAGCCCCATTACGCAGCGGGCCGGAATGCCCGCCGATTTGGCCAGGGCGGCAAGCAGGACGGACTGTTCCGAGCAATCCCCCTCCCGCTTTTGCAGGACTTGTGAGGCCGAGGCAAAGCCCATGCCCAGGCTGCCTTCGATCTCTTCGCTTACCCACCGGCGCAACCTTCTTGCCGCGGTCCAGGCATCCGGGGCCTTGGCGGTTATTGTCTTCGCGGTCTTTTCAATCTCGGGATCTTCCAGCCTGGTCAGCGAGGTCGAGGCCAGGTATTTATGCAACTCCGGCTTTTGGATGTCCAGCGGGAAAGGAGCGGGTGGAGGTTCGTCCATTTTCTCCACCTTGACGAGGAACACGCCGGGCGCGGGTTTTTCCAGCACCCACTGACCCGGAGCGCCGAGCCAGCTCGAGTCCACATACTCCGGCAGGCCCTCGATGCGGTACCACGCCCGGTCGACAGCCCGGGGGTTTTTAATCTGGATGTTGGATGGAATGACCATGAGTGGAGCGATGTCCGGCGTGGCGCCGGCTTTGTCCAGATCGGGTTTCCGGTCCACTTGCCGGTGGACGAGATGCAGGGCCCCGATTTGGGTTTCCATATGGGCGATCGAAAAGGTCGTATCCAGCTTGACCTGGGTGACAACGCCGGGCAGAGCCGTAGTGGTAGTTTCCAACTCGGTGAGCTTCGGGCCGGTTGCCTTCACCGTAATCCGGTTATCGACGTATCCGGCCCGCATGGGGTCGTACGAACGGAGCTTTAGGATCTCCCCGACTTCGGGCGTCTTTCCGGCCAGCAGGATCTGGAAGCTGCGCTGAGAGCCATAAGCCTGAGGCTCGAAGGGCACCCGGCGGATCTCCGGTCCCCGGACGGTAACCATGTCGGAGCGGCTCTTGCCGGCCTGGGTTACCACCTTTTCGTCGCCGTGCTCCTGCTCCGATTGCCAGAAGCGCAGGAGCTGGCCGCGGGCATTCTCCAGGTACCTCTCTTTGGTGCGGGCCTCCATCTTTTCCTTTCCCCGGCGCACCGCGATGAGCTTCTCCGAGGTCGTGACCCAGCGGGGCCCTCTTTTCGTCTCGTGCCTGGAAACTCGGGAGTGGGCCCAGCCGGCCGGGTTTCCCTGCAGCTCGATGACGAGCCAGCGGTCCATTTCCGCCTTTCCATAGTCCTCGGGAAAGGGTTCGAAGGAGGATAGGATGGCCCGATGGCCGGCCGGTGGCTCGGTTTTATTGGAGCAGGCGCAGGGAGCCAGCCAGCATGAACAGGATAAGAGCAGGAGGGTGATTTGCCGGAGCATGTCCCAAATCTTGCACTATTTAGTGGTGCCTGGGTAATATAAAGCACCATGACTGGGAAGAAAACCATTAATGCCCGCTACGGCCGGAAGGAGAACCTGCTGGCCGATTTCACCCGCAACGGTCCCCGGGGTGTGCTTTTTATCGAAACCGGCCGCCGGCTGGAGCTGGCCGAGCAGGTCTTGGTGGTGATCGAGTTTCCGGCCGACAAGCGCTCCTTCCGGCTTCACGGCAAGGTGATTGCGCGCCGGCGCTCCTCGCGGGAGTCGCTGCCGCCCGGGACGCATGTGGAGTTTCCCGCTGACGAGAACCACACCCTGCAGCTGGTGCTCGACTGTGTCGAGGGCAAGGAGATCGACTTTATCGATCGCCGGGGCAAGCGGATGTCATGCTCGTTCGTGGTTTCCTATCGCAGCGACGAAGACTTCGTTCGCGAGTTCGCCGAGGACATCGGGGAAGGCGGCACCTTCATCCGGACGGAAAATATCTTCGCGGTGGGCACCGAGGTGGAATGTCGGCTGAAGCCGCCGGGGTATCTCATGGGTCTCAAGCTGAAGGGGCGGGTGGCCTGGGTGAAGAAAACCGGCCGGCCCAAGGGGATGGGGGTGGAATTCATCTTCCAGAGCGGGCGCCAGCGCAAGAAGGTGCGCGAGGTGGTGGAAAAACTGGTCAGCGAACAGACCCGCCAGGTCAAGGAGAAGATGAAGGAGATCCGGGAGGCAGATCGCTTCCGTTGACTCGCCTGGCGATGAACTTGATCAAAGAAGTACCGGCTTCCTGGTTTAGCGTGAGGAAGTTTATGCCCATGCCCTCCGGGGAGAGCAGATCCGGCTTTCCGGTGGGTTTATGCACCCAGTTTACGTGGGCCTGCACCTGGATGGGGGCATCCAGACCGGGGAGCACGAACCGGACCTGAAGCGTGGAGTTTTCCTCCAGCGGGTTTTCACACTGGATGAAGGCGCCTTCCTGGCTGATGTTGTATACCGCGCCGGCCAGCCACTGCTCCTGGTGGAGGAACCGGATCGGGAACCCGCCGAACACACGCGTGTAGCGGCGCAGCTCACGGATTTTGGGAAACAGAAACCGGTTGACCGTGAACAGCAGATCCATCAACTGGGCGTCGTGGGACAGCACCGCCCGGGCGCCCAGCTGCTCCAGGCGCTCCCGGGCGTCCTGGGAAATACGCAGGGTGGTCACGGCGATCAGGGGCGGGGCATCCTCGCCGGCGAGTTTCAATTTACTCATCTGCTCGGTCACCTGCCGGTAGGTGTCGCCGAAAACGGAGAGGTTGACGATTAGCAGGTCTAAGACCTTTTTGCCGCGCGATCGACGGGAGATCTTCTGGGATGTCCGGTGCACCTCGATTGCGTAACCCAGGCGCTCGAGCAATTTCCCCAACAGGATGCGGGAGCGTTCTTCGGGATCGAAGACGGCCACCTTCTTGCGTTCGGAGGAAGAGCCCATTTTGGCCACTCCTTATTTGTCGTCTTCCAGGCGCCTTTTCATGATGCGGATCTCCGACCGGGCCCGGGAATTCTCCGGGTTGCACTCCACGACGCCCTCGAATTCTTTCAAGGCTCTCTTCTGGTCGCCATTTCGCTTCGAGATGTATCCCAGATACAGACGCGGCATGTCGTAGCGGGGATTCATGGCCATGGCCTTCAAAAACGGCTTGCGGATGCGGTCCGGGATTCTCTGGGCTTCTGGAATTTCTCCCAGGGCTTTATTGTATCCGGCCAGGCCCAGTTCAAAGTAGTAGCTGGGTTCGTTGGGGTACAGCTTGATGGCTTCCACGTAAAAATCCATGGCCTCCTGGTAGCGCTTGGCGCCGCAGGCGAGTTCTCCCTTTTGGGCTTCCACGTCGGCCAGAATGCGAGGGGGGACCTTGCTGGACTGGAGATCTTCGTTTTGCTTGAGTGCCCGGACGTATGCTTTCCGGGTTTCCTCGTTTTCCAGCACACGGTATGCCACGGTGGCTCGGTCGAGCAGCCGTTGGGCCATATCGCGGTCCTTGTCGGATGAATAGGAGGAGTTGATGTCCTGCAGCTTGTACTTCCGCAGCACCGCATAAAAAACACTCTTGAGCTCGTGGGTCGGGATGTTCCGGGGAACTTCCAGTATCGTGAAATGATCTCCACGGGACAGGGACAATACCTTTTCGGCCAGCTGGGCGGTGACTCCGCTGTTTTGCAGGACGTCGTTTAGGGTGGGGGCGCGGGGATGTGATCTGGGCGCGGGTTCACCCAAGGTTGCTGCTTCGCTTCCGCGGTTTGCCGCGTTCTTTAGCGGCCCGGTCTTTTCAGGGGTGCGGCGCCTTTGGGTCTGCTTAGCTGCCGCTTGCGGTGCGGGCGCGAATGGGGTGGTTGCCGGGGCGGGTTCCTCGTCTTCTAGGTCGGGTAGCTCAAGATCCTTCGTCGATGGACGGGAGACGCCGGCGACATTCAGTAGGTGCAGCGCGTGCAGGGCATAGAGCGTCGAGAGAAGTTGCTGCAGGTCGCTCTCGACGACCATCAGTTTGTTCATCGAGTTGCCGGTCCCGATGGAGCGGTAGAGCTTGCTTTCCCGGGGGCCCATCTTGATCGTGCGTTCCTGCGGGAGCTTGCGCGACTGGAAAACGGTTTCTTCGTCTACCGGGAACTCGGACAGCAGCCGGTCAACCGAGTAGAACGTCTGGATGCCGGTAAAGATGGTTTCCTCGACCTCCAGGTTGGCGATCATCTCTTCCGGAGGGATCGACTTCTGCTTTAGGCTGAATCCAAAGTCGACCATCTTGAAGCAGTTGAGGAGCTTCTTGCGCGTTTGGAACTCCAGGGCCAGGTACACGTCCTGGGGTCCCAGCAGGCCCATTGCGATGAGGGTCTCGCCGGTGGGCTTCTTGGTTATCAGCAATTGCTGGAGGAGCTTGTTGTAGTCCGCCGAGGAGATCTTGCCTTCCTCCATCAGGATGCGGCCCAGAGTTTCATTCTGGAGCCGCGAGATGACGTTGATCGGCTTGCCGCCGCGAAAGAGGAGAGTGCGCTGTATGTCCCCCTCCACGAGGGTGAGTTCTCCCTCGAACGACGCTCGCGACAGGGCGCTGAGGAGGTAGGGAAGGTACAGTTTTCGTTCTTTATCCATCCGTCCTATAAAGTTAGCAGACCCGGTCGGGGATCGTCAATTTCTGGGAGTTTTTATTGCGCCAGGCCCAGCCTGGACGAGGAGGATTGAGATACCGATTCACCGACACCGAGTTTGACACCGAGCTTGACATTCGGCCGGACATACAGTATCCGAATCGGCAAAAGACCCCGGTATTCCGAGGTAGTGGGCTTCGTGGGAGGAAGTGTCATGATCGAGGTGTCCAACCTGGTCAAGCGCTATCACCGGCTGGTGGCCGTCGGCGGCATCAGCTTCAAGGTGGACCGGGGAGAGGTGCTGGGTTTTCTCGGACCCAACGGTGCGGGAAAGACCACCACCATGCGGATTCTCACCGGTGCCCTGCCGGCGACTTCGGGCCGGGCCAAAGTGGCCGGCTACGATGTCTTCGAACAGCCCCTTCAGGCGAAGAGGCGAGTGGGTTATCTGGCGGAGGTGCCGCCGCTGTACGAGGACATGAGCACGAGCGCCTTTCTCCGGTTCGTGGGCCGGCTGAAGGCGATTCCCCGCAAGCAGCTCGCCGACGAGGTGGATCGGGTGCTGGCTACCTGCAACCTGGGGGAGGTGCGCCGCCGCCGGATCGGAAATCTTTCCAAGGGTTTTCGCCAGCGTATCGGTGTGGCGCAGGCACTGCTGGGCGATCCCGAAGTGCTCATCCTGGACGAGCCCACCATCGGTCTCGACCCGAACCAGATCGTCGAGATCCGGGGCTTGATCCGGAAACTGTCGGAGAACCATACCGTGATTCTGTCCACCCACATTCTTCCCGAGGTGGCCCAGATCTGCAGCCGGGTGGTGATCATCCACCGGGGCCTGATCGTGGCGGATGACAGCCTGGAGAATCTCACTACCGAGGAGATGTCGCTGGAGCAGACTTTCTTCGAGTTGACCCAGCAATAGGATTAGGAACGGGAGGCCGGAATGCGAAACATCCTCGCCATCTTCCGCAAGGAACTCCAGATCACCTTCGCTACTCCGGTGGCCTACGTGGCCTTGACGGTTTTCACGATCGTTTCGAGCTTTTTCTTCCTGCGCATCCTTTCCGAGTTTCAGCGCCAGATCATGATCGCCACGCAGATGCGGCCGCAGATGCTGCAGTACATGAACTTTACCGATCAAGTTCTCCAGCCCCTGTTTTACAACGTTGCGGTTATCTTGATCTTCGTGGTGCCGTTCGTCACCATGCGCCTGATTGCCGAGGAGCGTCGTTCCCGGACGTTCGAGTTGTTGCTGACCAGTCCGGTCACTCCCTTCCAGATCGCGGTGGGTAAATACCTGTCGATCCTGGTGGTTGTCCTGGTCATGGTGGTGTTGGTGGTTGTCTATCCCGTACTGGTTTGGGCCTATGCGGAGCACGGAGGCCCGGAGTGGTCGACCGTGTTCACGGGCTTGTTGGGGTTGTTCCTGGTCGGGGCCGCTTTCACCGCTATCGGTTTGTTCATTTCGTCGCTGACCAGCTCGCAGATCGTCGCGGCCGCCATCACCTTCTGCACCCTCTTGTTGCTTTGGGTGGTGGGATGGGCGGCCACGGATAATACCGGGGTTACCCGAGACTTGCTCAGCGGCATGAGTGCCATCGAGCACATCCGGAGTTTCGCCAAGGGCGTGATCGATTCGAAGGATCTGGTCTATTACCTATCGCTGGTTTTTCTGGGCGTGTTCCTTACCCACCGCGCCCTTGAAGCGCAACGATGGCGGTAGTGAGGAGGAGCGGGAAAATGATCAAGCTCGGGCGGATAGCGGGTATCGTCGGTCTGGTCTCGCTGCTTTCGGCTCCCTTGACCCTGTTTCTCTGGGATTGGCAGTTCACCTGGGTTCTGGTGGCCAAGCTGATCTTCGGCCTGGTGCTGATCGCCTTCTGGCTGTCCACCAACTTCCGGGGAATCCGGGAGAGGTTCCAGGGACGTTCCGCCTTTTACGGGGGATTCACCGCACTTTTCACGCTCATGGCCCTGGCGGGTGTGGCGATCGTCAACTACGCCGCCCACAAGCACCCGTGGAGCCGGGATCTGACCGAGCAGAGGATCTACTCGCTTTCCGATCAGACCACCAAGATTCTCGAAGAGCTGGAAGCCGACGTGACGGTTACGGCGTTTTATGGGCCCAAGGAACGCGAGTACGGGTTGCTGCAGAACTTCTTCGAACGCTACCGGTACGGCTCCAGTCACTTCGTGTTCGAATTTATCGATCCGGTGGTTCGGCAGGACCTGGTGGAGCAGCACAAGATCCATCAGAACGGGCCCAGGATCATCGTCCGGTACCAGGAAAGGGAGGAGCGGGTCAGGCTGGGGGAGGAAGGCCAGAGCGGTCCCGAGGAGGTTATCACCACCGCCCTGGTAAAGATCACCGCCTCGGGGGACAAGAAGAAGATCTGCTTTACCACCGGTCACGGCGAGAAGGCGCTGGAAGGCGAGGATCCCCGGGGGATCCTCTCGCTGTTGAAACAAGACCTTCTGAGCGAGGGCTACTGGGCCGATGCGATCTCGTTGCTCGAGCAGCCCCGGGTGCCCGCCGCCTGCGAGGTGGTGGTGCTGGCGGGTCCTAAAGAAGATCTGATCGAGGACGAGATCGAGAGCCTGGACAATTTCCTGCGGTCCGGGGGACGGTTGCTGGCATTTTTGGGGGTGGGCGACTCGTTGTCACCGGCCGGGTTGCTGAAGGACTACGGCATCGTCGTGGGCCGGGACACGGTTATTTACACCCAGAGCCGCCGCCCTCTCGAGGTGGTTACCGATCCCATGCGCTATCCCCGGACCCATCCGGTTTTCTCGCGGTTTTTCAAGGGCGGCGTGGTGATGCTGAACGAACTCCAGGCGATCTTTCCCATGACCCGCTCGGTGAAGAAGTCCCTCAGTCCGCCGCAGGGAATCGAGGTTACCGAGCTGGCGGCCTCGAGCAACCACGCCTGGGCGGAAACCGATACAATCACCGGGGGGGAGCAGATCTCGGTCACCTTCGATCAAGGGAAGGATACCCCCGGCCCGGTCCCTCTGGCGGCGGTGGCGGAGGTGCAGCCGGCCGGAGGTAGTGGGCCCGGACCGCGCCTGGCCGTATTCGGGTCCTCGCTGCTGGTGGTGGACGCCGCCTATCGAGTGTTTCCCTTCAATCGCAACCTGGTGATGAACACACTGGCCTGGTTGACATTCGAGGAGAAGAAGATCGCCATTCGCCCGCGTTTCCGAGCCGCTTCCCTGCTGCGCTTGAACGAGTCTCAGATGAAGTTCATCACGTTTTTCACCACCGACATTCTGCCGCTTTTCATTCTGGCTTTCGGAATCGCCGTCTGGCAGATGCGGAGGTGGTCGTAGTGGCTTCCATGTCCTATCGCACCCGGACCCTCATAAAAGCCGCCCTGGGGTTGCTGTTTATCACCGGCCTATGCCTGGTCGCCTATTTCGGTGTTTATGCGGCCGATAAGAACGAAAGGCGTGCCGAGTCGAAAGCCCGCGAGGTGCTGCGCTTCGACCAGGAGCAGGTGACTCGCCTGGTGCTGGAGCGGGACGGCCGGCGCACGGTTGTCGAGAGGACCGGGCGGGACGATAAGGGTCTTTTTGTCTGGACGCTGGTCGAGCCGGTGAAGACGGACGGAGACAATACCACCATCAACAGCTTGCTGGGCGTGGTGGACCGGCTGGAGTCCGAACGGGTGATCGAGGGAAGGGACCGGGAGCCTCTTTCCGTTTACGGGCTCGATCCCCCTCGGGGAAAGATCGTCCTGACCGCAAAGGATGCGAAGTCCCAGTCGCTGCTGGTTGGCAAGCAGAGCGCCTTTGATAACCGTCTCTACGTTCAGCGCGGAGGCGACGAGGAAGTCTTGCTGGTGAAGGGCTACGTGGAAGACTCTCTGCTCAAGAAAACCTTCGATCTGAGGCGCAAGGAGTTGGTTGGCTTCGAGAAAAGCCTGGCGCGTCGACTGACCCTGGGTGGCCAGGGAGACAAGATCGAGCTGGAAAAAGAGGGGGAAGCCTGGCGGCTCACTGCTCCCCTGAAAGACCAGGCCGACCAGGGTGAGGTGAACCGGATCCTCGACACCGTATCGAACTTGCGGGCCACTGCCTTTCCCGTGGGCGAGAAAGCGGGTCTGGAGGCCTATGGGCTCCAGCCGCCGGCGACCACGGTGGAGATTTTCCTCGGCCCGGACTCGGCCCGCCGGGCCGTTGTTCTGGGAAGAGGTACGCTGAAGTCCAACCGGGGAAAAACATTTGCTCGCCTGCAGCCCGCGGGGCCGGTGGCCGAGGTTCGCGAGTACCAGTTGAAAAACCTCCAGAAGACCCCTTTCGATCTCCAAGCCAAGGCTCCCTTGCGGTTCGAATCCAGGCAGGTGTTCAAGATCAAGTCGGCCTCGGACAAGCAGTTGCTGGTGCTGGAGAAGGAGGTAGAAGAACAGCCCGCCGAGCCGGGCCGGCCGCCGCGGACGGTTGAGACCTGGACGCTGGTTTCCCCCCGCTCGGTAAAGGCTGAGAGTTACAAGGTCAACTCGTTTCTCTCCGGCCTCTCGGGCCTGCAGGCCGTCAAGTTTGCCGGCGACAAGCAGAAAGTGGATCTGGGGGTGTTCGGCCTGGACCAGCCGACCAGGACAATTACCCTGTACGGTCGGGACGATCGGGAATTGGGGGCCGTGAGGATTGGAAAAAGCACGCCCGCGGGTACTTATGCGATCGGAACCGCCCGGCCCCAGGTGTGTCTGCTGGACGGCAAGAAAGTCGAGCGTTTTTTGGAAGGTGTGAAGGATCTCGAGGCCGAGAAGTGAAGCCGGCCCCTGATTAAGCTTGTGTCGCGATTTTTGCGGTGCTAGACTTCTCCGGCTTTTTTGACCGATCAAGGAGTTTTGACCATGGCTCGTGTAACAGTTGAAGATTGCTTGCGGAATGTACCCAACCGGTTTGCTCTGGTGCTGCTGGCCACCCGGCGCACCCGCCAGTTGCTAGACGGTGCCCGTCCGCTGGTTAGCGCGAAGAACAAAGTTGCCATCATCTCCTTGAGGGAGATTGCCGCCGGAAAAGTTCGCTACAGGGAAGATCCTCTCGAAGACGACTCTACAGACTAGCCCCGCATCGGCGTCTACCCGCCAGTCGCATAATTGACCGTGCGGTTGTCTGGGCCCATAAGTTGTGCAGCGGCCGGGTCTACCCAGGATCTCCCACCCCATTTCCGGTCGATCCCAACACCACAAGGGTGCAGCAAAAAACGCGTCTCCCGCGTAAAAAGAGACACTTACACCGTCCGTTTCATCGGACGGCGCAAAACCGCACACTTGCGAGAGGACCACGAGAAAATTATCTCACCAGTATAGTGGCACCGCGTATATTGAGTTCCCCTGGGTAGTCAATATGTTATCCCGAAACGTAGGGGCACCAGTGGGAGATTGGGGTCTACTTTTTGAACTTGATTCCTAGAAACCGTCCGTGCTTGGCTGCTTTCTTCTTGCGGGTCTGGAGCAGGCGCAGTTCCCGGGTGACTTCGATATCCTTGGAGTTCAGCCGGCTGGCCATCAACAGGCACTTCTCGTAGTCATCCATGTCGCCGAGCTTATTGTACAGGAGCGAGAGGAACCTGACCGCGGGAAAGGATTTCTTGTTCATCCTCACGATTTGGTAAAGATCGCTCTTGGTCTTGCGGGTGTTTGCTTCGTTCTGCTCGCACTTCTGGAAGTCGATCCACGCCTGGTAGGCCAGGTAGTCGGCGTTTTCCGGATCCAGCTCGGTGGCACGCTGGATGGTCTTGGCGGCATTGTGGTAATCCTTCTTCTTGTAGAAGACTAGCGTTTTTTCGTAGTGGATCCGGGCCTCCTGCGGGCGTGCTCCCGTTGGCCGGTTTTCCGCGGCCAGCGCGCGTTCATACTCCATGCGGCGCTTGGGGTCGGTCAGGATTTCGTGGGCCTCGTTGAGCCGGGCGAAGATCTCGTCCATCCGATCGATGATCGCTTTGTCCCCGCTGCTGGCGACCAGGTCGGGGTGGAAGGTCTTGGCCAGCTTCAGGAAGGATCTCTTGATTTGCTCAGTGCTGGCTTTCGCTGACACCTCCAGGACCTCGAAGAGGTTGACGCTCTGGATATTCCGGTGCTTCTCCTGGATCTTTTTTGTGAGGTCGCGGGGCACTTTCGATCCGGCCGTCTTTTGCGGCGATGGCCGGGCAGCGGCCTTACGCGGTTTCGACTTCGGTGGCGTCGCCGGCCTCGCGGCCTTTTGAGGTCGGGCCGCTGCCGGTATGGGCGCCGGTCTTTGGGCGGGCTCGCCACGAGTGCCGCTCTGCTCCCGCGGTTTGTGCGCTGCCCCTGGGTGCGCTCCGCTTGCGGGTTCGGGCGGTTTCACGCTTGCCGCGGCGAACTCAATTGCCTGGTCGGGCCTTCCAAGCTCCAGCATTCCGCAACTTTGCAACGCCATCAGCATCATCATGGCCCACGTGGTTCCCTGGTCGGAGCGGCGGACGAAGTCCTGGGGCAGATGGAACTCGCGGAGCAACGCGACTTCGTTCATTTCATCGACCGGCAGCTCGAACAGGTCTCTGCGCTCGTGGAACTCGGAGGTTAGCTTGCAGGACTTTCCCACCAGGGAACCCAGGCCCTTCTTCAGGTCGTCCGTGCTGTAGCAGTTCTTGATACCGTTGAGGATCAGCGAGTATGGGTTGATGCGGATCGGTTCCATGGGAGACGGGAGATCTTCGTCCTCAACGAAACGATAGTCGCCGGTCTTGAGGGTAAACATTTTAGCCAGCTTGCGGGCGAGTTGCAATGAGAGCGCGTGCTCCAGTTGCTCCTCGGTGATCTTGCCCGTCTTGAGCAGGATCTCGCCTTGTAGCTGCTTGGTCTGCGCTATGATCATCAGGGATTCGTTGAAACCGGCATCGTCCAAAATTCCCATTTCCAGCAGGACCGAGCCCAGGAAGTCTTGCGAGTGGGGTGCATGGACACCGGCGGGGAACCCGTCCTCGAAATAAATCCACTGGGTAGTTTCCTCCGCTTCGATGTGCAGCATTCCGGTGAGCCGCTCGTCCAGTATGTGGGCGATAAGCATCGGGAGGGAGATCTTTTGCAGATTCCCCTCGAACTCGAAAGTCGGCAGGTATTCAGCGTCCATTCACAGGGAGTCTATCCCAAGCGGCGGCGGTTGTACATGCGCCTCGGGGAAGCGTCATGCCGTGGCCGCGCGGGTAGAGCTTGGTGATGGTCACCGGCAGTCGGCCGGTAATGGAGATGCGGGAACACAACGCCCGGGCGGCGGCCTTCTGTACGGAGGTGAGGTAGGAATACGCGCAGAGGTAGCCTGTGACTCGGGGAAAGTTTCTCAGGAAATAGGGAGAGCCGAAAGAGACCGCCACCAGCGGAACCTTGGTGTTGTGCGACAGTCGTTGCACCAGCCAGGCCTGGTAGGCGTTGACCACCGCGATCACTACCACGCGGTGCTGCCCGGCGAGCCTGGTCAGCCTTTTTAGATCCTCCTGACGGCGCTTTCGTGAGGGCACCCGGCTGAGGTTGAATATGGTGGCGTCGGGCAACAGGTTTTTCATTTCGTTGAGGAATACCTTCTGCGGGCCGGCCACCAGAACGCCCCGGCTTTGGCAAAGGGGCAGGACGGACTGCCGGTTGCGCACCAGGGTGATGCCGCGACGGGCAATCGTCCTGACCAGGCGCGAATGGTATGGATTGGGAAAGCGGTCGGAGAGCGACGCAACTTGGCCCGACAGGGCGTCCAGGGTTCCCCTGCGGGCCTTGAGCCTGAGGATGCGCCGCACCGAGGTGTCGATGCGGGATTGGGAAATGCGTCCGTCCTTTACGGCCGCCACCAGCGCATCGTAAGCCTGGTGTTTCTTTCTGGGGGTCCAGATGACCATGATCACGTCCGCACCGGCAAGAATGGCCTTCACGGCCGCTTCGCCCGCGCTCATTTTCTCGGCGATGGCGCGCATCTCCAGATCGTCGGTGATCACCAGGCCGTCGTATGCCATTTCCCCCCGGAGAAGATCGGTGATCACCTTTCTTGACAGTGATGCCGGGGTATCGCTGTTATCCACCGCCGGCACACGTACGTGGGCGGTCATGATGGCGTCCAGGCCGGCGTCGATGGCTTCACGGAAGGGGAGCAACGCGATTCCGCGGAGCTGGTCGAGGTTTTCGTTGGTCACCGGCAGGGAGAAGTGAGAGTCATGGGTGGTGTCCCCGTGACCCGGAAAGTGTTTGGCCACGGTGGCCATGCCCGCCTGTTGCTGACCCAGGATGAACCAAACTCCGATTTCGGCTACCAGCTTGGGATGGTCTCCGAACGCCCGGATGTTGATCACCGGATTGGCGGGGTTGCGGTTCACGTCGAGTACCGGCGCCAGGTTCATGTCGATGCCCAGCAGGCCCAGATCCACGGCGTTGGCTTGGCCGGCCAGGTAGGCGAGCACCGGATCCCGCGTGGCCCCCAGGGCCATGGCGCCGGGCAGGACGGTGACGTCCGTACGGACCCGGACCACATTGCCCCCTTCCTGGTCGATGGCCAAGAACGGCTGAATGTCATTTCGCATTGTCTCGCGGACGCTGCGGACCAGTTTAGCCAACTGCTTGGTGTTCGAGATGTTGCGGCTGTACAACGCCACCGATCCGATGTGGTGGTCCAGCAGCAAGCGGGAGATCTCCGGTCCCATGGTTCGACCACCGAATCCCACCATCATCAATTGGCCTACCTTTTGTTCCAGGCTCATGCCGCGCAGGATTTCCTCGGTCCGCGCATGCGCCGGATCGACGGACTGGTCGGCCAAAATCGGAAGAAGCCAGAGCAGCTGCAGAATAGCGTGGATCATCCCGCATCCTTGCCCGCGGCAGGTACGGACGCCGCGTGAGCGCTCGGTGGAAGAGTGACTTCGTCGAGTCTTTCCAGAAGTGGCGCCGTCACCCGCCGGTATGTCTTGAGCTCGGATCTGGGAACCGGCTTGGCCGGTGGGAAGCGCTGTTTGAAGGGATTGACGTGCTTGCCCGTGATCTTCATGCCGTAATGCAGGTGGGGCCCGGTGGAGCGCCCCGTGGAACCCACGGTGCCGATGGCCTGCTTCTGCCGGACCCGCGTTCCCTTGCGAATGCCCGGCGCGATGGTATGGAGGTGGGCGAAGATGGTTTCGTAGCCCTGGGCGTGGCGCAGAACTATGAGCTTACCGCTCACCCCCTGGCGTCCCGCGAACTTGACCCGCCCGTCTCCGGGAGCCCAAATGGGCGTCCCCCGGGGGGCGGCCAGGTCCACGCCCAGGTGCATTTTCGAAAACCCCAGGACCGGGTGTACCCGTTTGCCGAAGCCGGATGAGATGTTGGTGAACTTCAGGGGTGATTTCAGGAATGCCTTGCGCAGCGAGTCGCCGTTTTCGTCGAAGTAGTCCATGGTTCCATCGTTGGTTTCGTACCAGAATGCCCGGTAGACTCCGATGTCTCCGGCGTACTCGGCCGCCAGAATCCGGCCGTACCGTACGAATTTGCCGTTGAAGGTGAAATTTTCCACCAGGAGACGGATGCTGTCGTCCGGGTGGACGTCGATGTAAAAATCGATGTCCCAGGCGAAGATGTCCACGAACATCGTCACCAGTTGGGGAGATTCGCCGCCGCGATCGAAGGTGGTGTACAACGGGCCCTTGACGCGCAGGCCGATAGGAACCACCTTGCGTTCTGCCGTTTCCGTGACCTTCCGGGCGGTGAGCCGACCTTCGCGGTGTTCGACTCGGTAGGAGACCAGCGGAGATTTCCGGTAGATGAAGCGTTCCACGTGTCCGGTGGGCGTGCGCAGGATTTCGAACCGCTCGCCCTGGTGGCAGGTGCGAAAGTCGAGCTTGCCCGTCAGTGCGTTGATCACCGAGAACACCTGTGGCGGGTCGATTCCTAGGCGGGTCATTGCCGTGGCGACGGTGTCTCGGTGCTCCATGGTGCCGTGGATGTGGTGGCACCATTGCTCCAGTACGCGTTGGCCTGCCACACCTTGAGCTTCTTTGAAGTCGAATCGTAACGAGGATGTGTGGGGCCCGGGTACGGCTCCGGCGGTTCCCAGGGTGCGAATGCCGGCAACCCCGCGGATCTGACCCAGGCTGTTTTGGAACGCTTCGGGCAAGACGACCGCAGCGGTTGAAGCGCTTCCCCCTGGTTTTGGCATTTCGGTCCCGTCGGGGAGCGGCAGGCCGCGCACCAGGAAGAGATAGGCATTCAGGGCCACAAGTCCGATCGCCAGCAGGATGGTAATCCACTTCGCTTTTTTCCTGCGTCGTTGTGTCGCCAGGAGCCGGTTGGTTGTGGGATACGGATGCACAACAATGATTGGATAGCAGCCGCATTCCTAAAAGTCAAGAAAAGTCGCCAAGATAGGAGCACGGAGGGACGACTCGCCGGTGGTGGCTTGATGTGTGGTGTCACTGTTCTTATAATCCCTTCTTATGGACTCGAAGGACAACTGGGGCGGTTCCCTGTCGGACGACAAGACCCGCAAGGCGACGGTGTCCAAAATCCAAAAGCCGTTGACGCCCCAGGAAAGTTCTCTCATCGAGATCCACGGACCCAACCTGGGAAAAAACTACCGGGTTACCGGGAAAGAAATGACCATCGGGCGGGAGCAGACGAACACCATCCTGATCGATCGGGATAATGTTTCGCGCACCCACTGCAAGCTCGATCGGATCAAGGGGGCCATTTTCATAGAAGATATGAACAGCACCAACGGTACCTACGTCAACGACGTTCCCATCAAGCGCGAACGTTTGCGCCAAGGCGACCTGCTCAAGATCGGAGAGGTGGTTTTCAAGTTCATCAGTGGCGGCAACATCGAGGGTCTCTATCACGAAGAGATCTACCGCATGACCATCGTCGATGGTCTCACCCAGGTGGCCAACAAACGTTACCTGGTGGAGTTTCTGGATCGGGAGATCGCGCGGGCCATCCGTTTCGGCCGGTCGCTCTCCGTTGTCATGCTGGATATCGATCACTTCAAGCAGGTCAACGATACCTACGGGCACTTGGCGGGCGATTATATATTGAAGGAGATGTGCACGGTCCTCTCCCGGTTGGTCCGCAAGGAGGAGTTGCTGGCTCGTTACGGCGGTGAGGAATTCATCGAGGTTTTGCCGGAAACCGGCCTTTCCACTGCCTGTACCATTGCCGAGAAGTCCCGCCGGATGGTCGAGCGGCACGTCTTCGAGTTCGCCGGCGCCCGGATACCGCTCACGATTTCTCTGGGCGCCGCGGAACTCTCTCCCATGGCCGCCGATCCCATGAATTTAATCCGCGCCGCCGACGACAAGCTGTACGAAGCCAAGAACGCCGGCCGTAACTGCGTGGTGGGTTGAGAATACGGGCATCGTTGTTTGGCCGGCTGCTTTCTTTCCGCCTGCGCCGGCAGGGAGGACCGACATGACAGGGTACGCATTCAGAAGCGCACGCCGCCACCCAGGTCAGCGAGGCGGAAAGCCCTGCGGTGAACCCGAGGCTGTGCCGGTTGGGCCAGCCTGGGAGTTCTTGCCACACGACCGATCCGCCAAGGTAGCCGCCCAGGTCGATCGTCACTCGCCCCAAGTAGAACGGCATCAACCCCTCGGCGGTGAGTTCGAAGCCATGGGTGGGTACCTGGCCGTCCAGGGTCCGGGTCGAGCCGGAGTCGTAGGCCAGGACGAGCCCCAGGCCGGCCAGCCGGGTCATGTGTCTACGTATCGTGTTCCTCGCGAAGCTCCGCATTCTCTACCTGGAACGATTACGGACTGCATACAGCGAATTGGGAGGGGCACTCAACAGGAAGATGTCGTCGACGCCGCGTTCCCGCGGATCCGCGCAGCTCCATGACCAGGGATCGATGTCCGCGGTGCCGAGCGAGAGCGCCTGAACACCGTCCTGCCCCTGGCTTCTTCTCAGAGCCAGCAGGAAAGGATGGGAGGTGCCGGACACCAGTTCGTAAAAGAGCAACTCGGTGATGCCGTCACCGTCCAGGTCGCACCCGGTCGCCTGGGTGCCGAACGGTTCCAACCTGCCCATGCCTGCAAGATCGACCGGTTCGACCTCGCGTTCCCTTCCGCACAAGGTCACCCACCACGCTTCCCTCCGGTCGGGGGTCCGGACAAAGTATAGTGGACCCCAAAATTTGGACAGTAGGTTAAGGTATGATCCGGAAGCAGGAGACAGAAAGGAGACAGGCAGTGTCCGGAATCAGGAAGCGTAAAAAACACGGTTCGCGTTTCAAATCACGTATCGCTCTGGAGGCGGTCCGTGAGCGGAAGACGGCGAGTGAAATCGCCAGTGGAAGTGGGGTCCATGTTTCTCAGGTTCAGAAATGGAAAAAGGAGCTGCTGGACCGTTTACCAGAGCTGTTCGAGAATGCTTCAACAAGAGACCAAAGCCAGGAGAAATTGATTGAACAGCTCTACTAGCAAATTGGCAAGCTCCAAGTTGAACTGGAGTGGTTGAAAAAAAATCTGGCGAATGTTTGTACGGACATAACGTACATACCCATGGTGAGCGGGTTTGTCTATCTGACCGCGGTTATCGACTGGTACAGCCGCTACGTTTTAGCCTGGCAGCTGTCCAACAGCCTGGACGCGCATTTTTGTATATGGGCGCTGGAAGAAGCATTGGGAACTTGCAGACGGCCGATTATTTTCAATTCCGACCAGGGGTCTCAGTTCACGAGCAAGGACTTCACCAAAGTCCTCGAAGCACAAAATATTCAAATCAGCATGGATGGTCGAGGACGAGCATACGACAACATTTTCATCGAACGTTTATGGAGAAGCGTCAAGTACGAAGAGGTGTACTTGAAGGACTACACCGATGTACCGGAAGTGCATGGAGGACTCAGCGCTTATTTCGATCTGTTCAACAACGAACGTCCCCATCAAGCGCTTGCCTATCTGACACCAGCGGAAGTTTATTTGGAAGGCAAGAAGGCTCCGGAAATCATGATCAGAGGAAGCCGATGAGGCCAAAAAATTATCAACATTGTATCAACCGTAATTCACAGTTTTTCAGTCCCCCCCCCGGATCCCCCCCTCTTTGGCGCAGTGCGTCATTGAGGCCCTTTTGGCAGGGGACAACCTCTGGGGGTCTACCTTACGACGGCTACTTTTTTGTCTTGATTAAGGGGTCCACCTCATACCTTCGGGAGCCCTAACTTTTCACGGATGATCAGAATCAATTGATCATAGTTTTCCATTTCTGATGGTATCAGCACTTTTTTTGTTTTTCCGCTGACATCGCGATAGGCGAGTATATATACATCTCGCCAGTACCACTTAAGCGGTAACCAGGAGTGTCTTTCACCTACGGAAGTAAGTTTATCAATATTTCCCCATGGCACGTCTGTCGATCCAAAACACTTGCTGATGGTTAGTTCCTGAGGGCTAACCTGGTAACGACGGACAATACATTTCAACAGAACATATATAAGAAGAAGGATGATAAACGCCACGGATAATACAGAAGCGCTAGCGGAAAGTTCCCTCGTATAAGGGATATTAAAATTCACCCCAATGATCCTGAAAACACATTCGGCCAATAACGCCAAACATACAAGGATGACAACAAATGAAAGGATAATCGTCCTCTTTGGATAAGCTACCGTAAAAGTCCCACCCGGTCCAAGACAGGTGGGAAGGACCTTCGTTGGGTACGCGAAAGTGAGAAACCATGCAACGAGCAAAATGCAAACCAACTTGCACGGCCATCCCATTACGATGCTTTCGGTAATGCTCATACCTTCCAGTAGATTTAGGCAGAAGCCAAATAAGATCACCACTACTGTCATCGATGCAATGATCTGCACAAACCTTCGTAAAACTCTGGAGCGTTGTGGCTTCGAGTAGAGAACCGGATTGTCGAGTTTATCGACAGTGGCTTTGGCAGCCTCATCTTCGCTAAATCCGTCTTCCATGAATCGTTCTCTGTATTCCTCCAAGTGGTCCCGCAATTCCAGTAGATATGGAAGCCGTATGAGACCCGAGCCGAGTAGGAGTTGGTCGACTTTAATGAGGTAGCTATCCAAAATCATATTTCCAGTAAGAACCTCTTTGGGACAATCTATCCCAGGAAAACGAAGTAGGTTAGTGATCGTCATCTTGATCTCCTTTGGTCTTAAGTACTGTCCGGGCTAGAACGCTGCTTACCGTGCGCCACTCTGTCTCTCGCTCAGAAAGGTGTTCACGTCCGGATTGTGTCAAGCGGTAGTAGCGACGAGGTTTTCCTTTGCTACCTGGCTGGCAATATGACTGCACATACCCGCGATCCTCGAGACGATGTAGAAGGGGGTAAAGCGTGGTTTCACGGAGCACAAAGGAAGCGCCGTTGAGTTCAGCCCCCAGCTTCTCCTTGATTCCGAAGCCATAATCATCGTCCTTGGATAACGTGTGCAGAACTAGAGTATCAAGCAAACCCTTTAATACCTGACCGTCGCTGCGTCCATGTGAATTACCCATGGAAAGCATACTATGTATTGTATAGTATGCTTGTCAAGGATATTCTTCTTGATGGTCTCGCAAAAAGTCGAGCCTTTTTAACTACTTGAAACAGGGATTTGGGGGACGGAGGTGCATTAACTCCTTAAAAAAACAGGTACTTAGCGAATCTCCGTCTCCGTCCCTCTTTTTTCTCGGACAGCTTCAAGAGCAGAGCGGCGCGATCAATTTTTCATCTTTTTATTTCGCCGCCTTAAACACGAAGGGGTAGTTCACCATCACTATGCCGCCGCCCTTGGGCTTCGGAAAAACCATCCGCTTGGCGGCCCGGATCACGCACGCTTGAAGTTCCGGGCTCTTGATGGTCGTCTCCTCGACGGAGGCTCCTGAGACGTTTCCGTCCGAATCGATGACGAACTTCAAGACCACCCGGCCCTCGATCATCGGGTTTCCAGTCAGCGATTTTTCATAGCAATACTTGATGGCCTCGCAAAAAGTCCCGAGGGCTTCCATGGATCACCACATTCCGGTCTTTTTTGCCGGGTTTGGTTCGAAATCAGACGATCCATGGTGCACGATCCGATTCGTGACCGCCTACCCCGAACGGGGCGACCGGATGATGAAAGCCGACCCGGAGAAGACCGAGATCATCTCCAAGCCGTTCCGCCGGGAACAGCTCGTCGCGGCGTTGCGGAAATACTGTCAATAGCTACAACAGGTCGGCGATCAGGCCGCGGAACTCCTTGAGCTCAAGAAAGGTGAACTTCACCCCGCCGAAGCGGATGCGATCACCGGTTTTGAGTCTTACCGGTGCGCCCTCGCCCTGGGTGGGGACGGGAACGCCGTTGATCGAAGTTCCGTTGGTGGAGTTCATGTCCTGTAGGTAGAACTTCCCGTCCGGGCGTTTCGTCAAAAAGGCGTGTATCCCGGAGATGGTCATGTCCAAAATGACGATCTCGTTGGTTTCGTTCTTGCCGATGCTTCTGATGTTCTCCTCCTCGGTGTTGGCCGGGCTCGTACGCACGGGGAAGACCAGGAAGTCCTTGCGGGGATTGAAAGCAATCCGCGGATCGGTGGTGGGGAAATCTAAGTTCATGGTTTTTTTCTGATCCTCGGGCGACTTTAGAGTCTCGATGGGCCCGTGGTGGATCAGGAAAGCATCGCCGTGGCGATCGGCGAAAGCGTCCGGGGCCAGATCTCGGCAATCTTCGTGAAAATCACCTAATTGACGGTGTTCTTGCGGTTCGGTCATTGTCCCCCTCCTTTGGCTACTCCGCCCGGGTCGTCTTTATCGCAACCAACTAGTGGAGGCAAGCTTGTTCCTAAGGGATTTCTTCTATGGGAGGTTTTTTGGACTTCTTCTTTCTATTCCTTTTCTTCTTTTTCTTTTTTTTCTTCTTCTTCTTCTTCTTAAACTTAGGCTTAGGCTTAGGCTCTGGTTTCTTTTCGGGCTTTACAACGGGTTTCTTCTCGGGTTTGGGCTCGAGCTTCTTTTTCTTCGGACCCTGCTTGAGCTCTTTGAAAATCTTAATCAGGTGGGCGATCCGGGTCTTATGGGTTTTCTCAACGGCGCCCAGATTGTAGACGCCTTCGCGGACAACCAGGGCGGATTTGGCGATGTAGAGCCGGGTGGCCAGCTGGATTTCCTTGCCCTGTATGCCGAATTGGGATAACAGCACCGCGTCCACTTCATGTTGGGACGCGACCTTGGCTAGCTGCCGGTAAGCCGTATCGGAGAAGGCCTCGCCTTCTACGAATTCTTCCATCAGATCCTCGGGTGGATCGTCGCCGGGCCAGACCGGAAACAGCCAGGCCTTGATGGATGTGGGCGGCGCCGCGTCGGGGATGTTCAAGAAGTAGGGCGCATGCCCCTTCAGCTCGATACGCACGAAGTGCCTGGCCAGGTATAGCGGAACACGGACGGGCGCCTTTCCGATCCGGCGGCCGTCGATGAAGACAGTCGCGCCTTCGGGCCAGGAGAGGATCTCCACCTGGAAGGGGTTTCCGCTCAGCAGTTGGCGCCGGGCCCGCTCGTAGCACTCCACCTGCTCGAGCCGGAAGAGGTCGCCGGGCGGTTGGAACTCGTTGTCAAGCGCCGCCAATTGCCTGAAGGCCGCCTCGGCCTCCTCCACCCGCTCGAGGGTGTAAAGCATCAGGCCCATGTACATAAACACGTCCCGCAGTTGCTTCGGCTCGCGGATCTCGGCCCCGCATCGGGGCAGGCAGCCGCTGGCCTTCTCGAACAACCCGATGGCCTTGTTGAACTGGAGCCTATTCTGGGCCTCGCGGGCCTTCGCCGCGGTTGCGCTAAACGTTCGGGTGCACCTGCCGCCGTCCGAAGTGAGCTCGCCAAACACCGCCCGTCCCAGCGTGAGGCCGGTTATGACGGGTATCTTGTATTTCCTTCCAAGCGCTTCGGCCAGATTCATCAGGATCCGGTCCTGTTTGTGCTCCGGGACCGCCTGGCTGGGAATCGGCAGGATGGCCAGCGAGCCTACGACCATGTCCTCGTCGAAGGGGCTCACCGCCGGTCGGCGCTTCGAGCCGCAACTCATAGCCCAGATAGCTAACCCGACTATCAGCAACCTAGCCACGATATGTGCATGTGGTTTCATGTCTTCTCGGTCTCCATCAGTCGGAGTCGTCCTCGTACGGGTCGTCGGTGGCGGAGACGGTTTCGGAGGTGTGCTCCTTGCCGTCGTACCGTATCAGGGTGTGTTTGTCGTCCAGGACGGTGCGGACGTTGACGGGGCGTGTCCAGATCCTAAACAGGGACTCCAGGGTCGCCTGGGCCCAAGCGAGCTGCAGATCGGTCCCATCGTGGCGGTGGGTCAGCAGCAGTTCGCCGCGGTTGAGGTGATTGGAGTCTACCACCGCGACGAGCGGCTGGCCGAAGTTGGTAAGCGAGAAAAGCAGTTTTTGCTTGACCTTGAAAAACTCGCGCTCATCGATCTCCCAGTTGCCGGTGCGCTCGTTGAACCCATAGCCAAAAAGCTTCTGCTCGTAGCAGAACTCCTCGTCAAGGTATTCGTCGATGAAGGTCACGTCGTTGTGTAGCTTGCGCACCTCGAAGATCTTTTCCCGCCCCATCCCGAGGTGCTTGTCCCAGGTGTGCTTCTTGTCCAGGTCGGTGCATTCTTCGTATTCCTTGCCGAACCTCCCCCGGTTCCACTTGTTCTCGATGTAGCGGTATAGCTCCAGCCCGATCTTGTACGGGTTGAGGGCGCCGGGGCGCGTGCCCATGATGCCCGAGTGGTGGTCGGCGAAGTCGATTACCTCTGCGTCGTTCAGCACCCGCTGGGTCATGATGGTGGCGTGCCAGTAAGTGGCCCAGCCTTCGTTCATGATCTTGGTCTGGCCCTGTGGGGCGAAGTAGTAGGCTTCCTCGCGGATGATGCCCATTACATCCCGTTGCCAGCGGCTGAGTGGCGCGTGTTCCATCAGGAAGAGCAGAACATCCCGTTCCGGGTGCGGGGGAAATCGCCGGGCCTGCTTGCGCTCCGCGACCAGCTTTTTCTGCTGCGCTTCGATGTATTCGGCGGGATTTATGTATGGATCGAGGTACTTTCTCTTTACCGGCAGCTTGGGGATCTCGGCGGGCGGTTTCGTTGTGTTTCTGCATTGATCCTGGCTTCTTTTCTCTCTTACCCGCCGCTGGATCATGGGGGCGTGGATGTCGATCAAGTTCTCGAGGGAGAGGCAGTTGTCGATGAAACTCTCCACCGGATCCACGCCTTGCTTGGACATGTAGCGCCTGATGCGGGTGCCGTGGTTGGCCATCTTGTTCATCATCTTGCGGTTGGTGTCGCGGAACCAGACGTTATTCTTGAAAAAGTCATCGTGGGCGTACACGTGGGCCATAACCGTCTTCTGGTCCACTAAAGAATTGCCCTCGAGCAGGTACGCGTAGCAGGGGTCGTTGTTGATGACCATCTCGTAGATCTTAGACAGCCCGTAGGTGTGGCTCTTCTTTAGGTGTTCGTATTCCATCCCGAACCGCCAGTGCGGGTAGCGGGTGGGGAAGCCCCCGTAGGCGGCGATCATGTTGACGGCCTCGTAGGAGAGGGACTCGAAGACCACGTCGAAGAAGTCCAGGTCCAGGGATCGGGCGTGCTCCTCGATCTCCTGCTGCAACTCGGCGAGGTATCGGGGCAGGGTCACGTGATTACCTGCCTTTCCCTAAAAACTCCCGGATGGACTTGATGATAGCCTCCCGATCGGGGATTTCGGACAGGACGATCTTCTCCTCCTCGGGGAAGGCTTCGCCCAGGTCCTTGATGAACTGACCCGAACCGTAGGGGCTCTCCACCTGGCCGTATCCGAACTGGTTGCTATGGGGCAGGACCCCTGCCTTGAGCAGGTCCATGCAGGCCTTGGTGTCGTCGGTCGACCAGTTGTCGCCGTCCGAGAAGTGAAACGGGTAGATGTTCCATTCGCCGGTGGAATAATCGGCCTTGATGATCTCCGCGCACAGCTTGTAGGCGGACGATATCATGGTGCCCCCGCTCTCCCGCGTGTGGAAGAACGTGTGGCGGTCCACCTCCCGGGCCGAGGCGTCGTGGGTGATGTAGCGCACCTCCAGGCCGTCGTACTGGCTTTGTAGCCAGGTGTCGATCCAGAAAGACTCGATCCGGACGATTTCCTTCTGTTCTTCACCCATGGAGCCGGAGACATCCATGATGTAGATGATCACCGCGTTGGACTCGGGGATCCAGGCAACCCTCCAGGAGCGGTAGCGCCGGTCCTCCCGAATGGGGATGACCACCGGCCGATCGGGGTTGTACGCGCCGGCGGCGATCTGGCGCTTCAGCGCCGCCTTGTAGGTCCGCTTGAAATGGCGCAGCGACTCCGGGCCCACCCGGTGCACGCCGGTATAGCGGCTCTTCTCGGCCTCCAGCCGGTGCTTGCCCCGCGGTTCGATCCGCGGCAGCTCCAGCTCCTCGCCGAGGATCTCGGCCAACTCCTCGATGGTGATCTCCACCTCCAGGACGTGCTCGGCGGGATCGCTCCCGGCCTGACCCGCGCCTTCGCCCTCCACCGAGTCGGGGGCCAGGACCGTACCCACCTCGCCGTCCCCCTGGCCAACTCCCCCGGTTTGCTTGTGGCCATAGCGGAAGCGGGGGATCTGAATCTGGGGCAGGGGGATGGAGACGACGTCTTTGCCCTTCTTTCCCAAGATCTCGCCCTTGGTGATGAAGCGCTTGAGATTCTCCTTGATCTTTCCCCGCACGATGTGGCGGAAGCGGGCGTGGTCGGCATCGATCTTCATGGGAATGGATTAGCCTTCCTCCTCCTTGGCGTCTCCGCGGGCGAAGATGGAGGCCACGAAGCTGAGCACGTCGGTGGCGCAGATCTCGCAGTAGCCGTAGTTACGGATCATGCGTTGCTTGACCACGTCGATCTTTTCCTGGGTCTCCTTGTCCATCACCGAGCTGACCAGGCTGGTGAGCTTGATGGAGTCCTTCTGGTCCTCGAAAAGTTTCAACTCCAGTGCCTTGTGCAGCCTCTCGTTGGTGCGGTAGTCGAATTGCCGGCCGTCGACGGCCAGTGCGCCGATGTAGTTCATCAACTCGGTGCGGAAGTCGTCCTTGCGGCTCTCGGGGATGTCGATCTTTTCTTCGATGGAGCGCATCAGGCGATCGTCCGGCTCCTCGTACTGGCCGGTGTACTTGTTCTTGACTTTCTCCTTCTGGGTGTAGGCCTTGACGTTGTCGATGTAGTTGGCGCACAGATTGGAGATGGCCTCTTCATCCGCGGAGATGGCCCGCTGAACTTCGTTCTTGACGATGTCCTCGTACTCCTGCTTCACCGCGGTCAGCATCTCCCGGTACTGCTTGCGGGCATCATCGCTGTTGATCAGTGTGTGGCTCTTCAGGCCCGCCTCCAGCTCGTTTAGAACCAGGAAGGGATTGATGCAGCCCTCTCCCTTGTCCGAGACGAGCGAGTTGGAGATCTTGTCCTGGATATAGCGCGGGCTGATGCCGTCCATTCCCTCGCGATCGGCCTCCTTTCTCAGTTCCTTGATGTTGTCCTCGGTGAAGCCGGTCAGGGATTTGCCGTCGTAGAGCTTCATTTTCTGCAGGAGGGTGAGGTTGTGTTTCTTGGGTTCCTCCAGCCGGGTGAGCACGGCCCAGGCCGAGGCCATCTCGAGCGTGTGCGGGGCAATGTGCTTGCCGCGGATCTTCTCGGGCGCGTAGTCCTTCTGATAGATCTTGACCTCCAGCGAGGGCTTGGTGATGTAAGGGATGTCCACCTTGATGGTGCGGTCGCGCAGCGCCTCCATGAACTCGTTGTTGAGCAGTTTGCGAAACTCCGCCTCGTTGGTGTGGCCGATGATTACCTCGTCTATGTCCGTCTGGGCGAATTTTTTCGGTTTGATCAGATGCTCCTGGGTGGCGCCCAGCAGGTCGTACAGGAAGGCTACGTCCAGCTTCAGGAGCTCGATGAACTCGATGATCCCCCGGTTGGCGATATTGAACTCGCCGTCGAAGTTGAAGGCCCGGGGATCCGAATCGGAGCCGTACTCGGCGATCTTCCGGTAATTGATATCGCCGGTCAGTTCGGTGGAGTCCTGGTTTTTTTCGTCCTTGGGCTGAAAGGTGCCGATTCCGATGCGGTCCTTCTCGCTGAGCACCAGCCGGTGCACCTGCACGTGCTGGATCACCTTCTGCCAGTCGCCATCGTAGCGCTTGAGCATTTCGCTGAAGGTGAAGCGGCAGGAAGGGCACAAGTCGCCGAAGTCCGAAATGGGGTGGTCCAGATCCTTCTGGTGTATCCCCAGTTGATCGAGCACCTGGGCGCGCAACTCGGGGGGAATGAGCTTGAACGGTTCTTCGTTCATTGGGCAGGGAGCATATTCATCGCTGGTGTCGCCGGAGGGGCTCTTCCAGTCCACGTTCCAGCCGAAGGAGAACAGGGCGCCCTCGTCGGTCTTGCTGTAGCGCTCCAGCCCGTGCTTGAGCAGGCGGACGATGGTGCTCTTGGATGATCCCACCGGCCCGTGCAGCAGCAGCACTCGCCTTTCGGTGCCGTAAAACTTGGCGGCGCTCTTGAAGACGTTCACCAGGCGCATCAGGGGGATATCCAGGCCGTAGATGGCATCCTTCCCGGCGTAGGCGGTGTCCTTGAAGAAGTTATAACGGATGATCTTCTTCTTGGAGTCGACGTACTCCTCGGTGCCGTAGGAGAGGATCATGTCGTAGAGCCGCTGGTAGGCGGTGCGCAGAACCCGCGGGTTCTGGCCGACGATGTTCAGGTAATCGGAGAAGCTGCCTTCCCAGTTGAGGGTCTGGTAAATCTTGCGATCCTGCTGGCTGCCGATGAACGAAAGGATGTCCTTGCCGTCTGCCATTTTCTAAAATCCTCCCTTTGCGAGTTTCCCAACAATCGATCATAACATTCCCAAGGGGTCAAGGAAAGAACGCTTTCGTTGACAGGGTTGTCAGCGTTCCGTAGTCTCTTGTGGTACATGGTGAATTTCGAGCAAGGCCCCATCCGTCCCCCCTCCGAAGCCGGAAGCCTGTTGGTTCGGGTATCGAGAAACTGCCCCTGGAACCGCTGCGCCTTTTGCTCGGTGTACAAGGGCTCGAAATTCTCACTGCGCGCCCCCGCTGAGGTGATTGCCGACCTGGATGAAATGAAAGAATTCTACGGGGATGCGGTCCGGACGGTGTTTCTGCAGGACGCCAATCCCCTGCTGACCCGGCCGGACGATCTTATAAGAATCGTCGAGGCGGTGCGCGAACGTTTTCCGAATGCCGGCCGCATCACCGCCTACGCTCGCTCGCATACTCTGGCGAGGCGGAAGGTCGAGGACCTGGAGCGAATCCGCCAGGCCGGCCTGGATCGGATCCACGTGGGGATGGAGTCGGGTTGCGACGCGGTCTTGAAGCTGATCTGCAAGGGCGTCACCCGGGCCGAGCAGATTGAGGGCGGCCGGCGGGCCAAGCAGGCCGGGTTCGATCTGTCCGAGTACGTCATGCCCGGCCTGGGGGGCCGGGCGCTGACCGACGCCCACGCCGAAGACTCGGCCGCGGCCCTGGTCGAAATCCAGCCGGACTTCGTGCGCCTGCGCACCACCGCGGTGATTCCGGGAACGCCGCTTTTCGAGATGCAGGAAAAAGGCGAGTTCGAACCGCTCACCGAATTGGAGCTGGTGAAAGAGATCCGCGGGTTCCTCTCGGGGCTGAGGGGCTTGACCACCCGGCTGGAGAGCGATCACATCCTCAATCTGCTCATGGAGCTCCGCGGCGACCTGCCCGGCGATCTCGACGAGCTCATCGGCGTCTGCGACCAGTTTCTCAATCTCGACGACCGGCTCAAGCTGAAGTTTATCCTGGCCCGGCGGATGGGCTGGACGGGTACGTTGAAGCACATCGATACGCCCGCCCTGGACCGGGAGATCGACCGGATCGTCTCTGAGCTGAAGAAGAAAGGCGTCGATCCCGAGGAAGTCTTCAGGGAGTTGCGCACCCACATGGTTTGAAGGAGGACTTATGAACGACTTTTACCCCGAAATAATCATGAACCTGCCCGACATCGACATTTCCATCGAAGGCGTCCGCGGCAAGCTGCTGCAGGCGAGCGACCATCAACTCGCCTTCTTCGACATAGATCCGACGGCGAAAGTCCCGGTCCACTCCCACGCTGCCCAGTTCGGGGTCATGCTGGAAGGGGAAATGGATCTGACCATCGGTGGGGAGACCCGCACGGTCAAAAAGGGCGATACCTACTTCATCCCCGAGGAAGTTCTGCACTCGGCCGTATTCCGCACCCGCGTCCTGGCCCTGGACCTGTTTGCCGAACCCGCCCGCTACCAGGCAAAAAATCAGAAGTGACTCAGCGAGCCTTCCCACTTCACCCGCCCCCCGCCCAGATGAGTGCCACCCACTCCGCAAGTTACTGATTTGCGTGATTTTTTGAAATGGCGCCTACTGCTGGTGGCATCTCTGCTGACCGAATGCCGGCCAATTGGGTGATATTAAGCCCCAACTGGCCCCAAATCAATTGACAGATTGGGGCCAATTGGGCACAATAAATATCTCTATCGGCCGCAAAACTGGGTGGAAATGGAGCTGACAGCATTCATTGGACGAGAAGTAGAGCTCAAGGCGCTTCGCGCATTCTGCGACAATCCTTCACGTTCCCGCGTGACGGCCATATACGGAAGGCGGCGCATCGGCAAGACCCGTCTGGTGATGGAGGCCTACCGCGATTTTCAGGTTCTCCACTTCGAGGGTCTCGATGGGGCCAGCTCCGCTCAGCAGAAGAAGCATTTCCTCAAGACCCTCTATCGCCATTCTAACATGGAAGCACATCGCCTGGCGTCCACCTCCGACTGGGAAGACCTCCTGATCCTTCTCGCCGAGCACATCGCCGGCGAGCCCTGCGTCGTCTTTTTCGACGAGTTCCAGTGGATGGCAGCAGGGCGCAACGAGCTGGTGAGCAAACTGAAATTCGTCTGGGACAACTACCTTGTTCGAAATGCCCGGGTCCACCTCATCCTGTGCGGATCGATATCGTCGTTCTTGGTCAAGAATGTCATTCGTTCCCGTGCACTCTACGGAAGGATCGACGAGATCATGCATCTGGGGCCGCTTGGGTTCAGCGAGGCGAGAGCGGGGTTCTTTGCATCGAGGAGCACACGCGAGGCGTTGGAATACTACCTGGTGATGGGCGGGGTCCCCAAGTACCTTGAACTGTATGATAAGAGACGGTCCGTGCGGCTGAACCTGATCGACCTTTGCTTCCGCCCCGGCGCATATTTCCACGACGAGTTCGACAGATTGTTCGTAAGCCACTTTGGAAAGGTGCGTCACTATCGAAATATCGTCGAGTTCCTTGCCCTGAGGGGATTTGCGACCCGGGACGAGATCGCCAAGCGCATCGGCTTGAAGTCCGGAGGGCGAATCAGCGGGTTTCTGGAGAACCTCTGCCTGGCCGGGTTCATCGAAGGCTACGGCCCGGTCCAGAATCCCGAGTCGGCGCACCTGAGGCGATATCGCATCGCCGACTCATTCTTGCGGTTCTACTTCCGGTTCATCCGTTCGCAAAAGAGCCAGATCGGGCGTTCACCCGAAGGCCTTCCGCTGCACCAGGCGCTGCCGGAGAAGCGTTACCACGTCTTTCTGGGGCTGGCGTTCGAGCACTTCTGCTACCAGCACGCTCACTTGATCGCCAAAAGGCTGGGATTCTCGGCCATCGCGTACGACTACGGATCCTGGTTCAGGAAAAGCGATCTGTCCACCGGCGCACAGGTCGACTTGCTCTTCAAGAGGGCGGACAAAGTGCTCACCCTCTGCGAGGTGAAGTTCCGGGAGCGTGTAGGCAAGGAGATCATCGAAGAGGTCGACAAAAAAGCCGAAGCGCTGTCAGCCTTCGGCAACTTTACCATCGAACGAGTCCTCATCAGCGCGTTCCCACCAAGTGACGAATTGAACGACGAGGGCTACTTCTCCGCGATCCTGACGGTGGAAGATCTCTGACTTCAGATTGGGAGGATCATAACATTTTATACACGTCCTGACAGGCGAGAAAGGATTCTGCATGTCTTGGAAACAGATCACTTGGCAACGGGTTCCGATCGAACACCTTCGTATCAAGCGTCCAAAATTTGAAGCCTTGCTTGCATCGGTATTTGCTGTTGCTTATGTGCTGGCGGCCTTCGTGACCAGTACTCTCGTGGCAGCGTTGGCGGTTGTGGCTTGCGATCCAACTGCACAGAGGAAACCCAACGGGATACGAGAAGAATTAACAAAGGAAGCCGCGGCACTCGATGCTCGAGATATTGCCGCAATTACCCAATGGATGGACAGGCACGGAATGTCCCCGATTGACTACCTTGTATCCAAGAGCAAGAAGCACCAGGTTGTCATCCTGGGAGAATACCACGAGGTTAAACAAAACCTCCAGTTTGTCAAGGCTGCCCTGCCGATACTATATGAAAAGGCAGGAGTAACGACGATCGGACTTGAAGTCTGTAACGCTGAAATCAATTCGAAACTCGAACGTCTTGTTTCTGCGTCATACTACCAGGAGAGCCTTGCAGTCGATATTGCACGTTCCCAAAATTGGCACATATGGGGATCCAAGGAGTACTGGGATCTCCTCCGAGAAGTCTGGAAGCTGAACCAGAGCTTGCGTCCAGATCAACCCAAGATGCGAGTGGTCGGCATAGATCGGGAGATGGATCTTGTATCTATTTTCATGTTAAAGAAAGGCTTGTTGAAAAATCCCGACAAGGTGGCCGAACTAAAAGAAAAGGTTCCCTTTATTATAAAACGAGATCTGCTGATGGCCGAGCAGGTCGAGACCGAGATCATCAAGAAAGAGACACGAGGAATTGTTCTGGTAGGCAACATGCACGCATTTACACATTATCTACCACCGATTGTAAAGGACCAAAAGTATGTTTCCGACCGGGAACCTAGAATGGGATACATCTTGCGCGAGAGACATGGAGATCGGGTGTTTCAAATAACGCTGCATCTGGAGCCATCATCACCTGCTTTCTATGATCCCACATACAATGGAAAAGAACCTGTTCTCATCGATGTAATCGAGGGCATTATGAATAGACGGGGAAATGCACCGATTGGATTCGACCTTTTCAATTCTCCTCTCGCCACAATTCGAGACAGTTACACCTACTACTTTCACTATCAGCCAGCGGTCGTCCTGGGTGACATCTGTAGAGGCTACATTTTCCTGGCACCCTGGGAAAACCTTCGACAATGCGAGTGGATAGATGGATTTGTGTCCGAAGAGATGTTCTTGGAGCTGAGGGACTTCCTCCAGGCAAAATACAAGCGGGATTTCTCAAGTGCTTCAGAATTCAACAGCTTCCAGGAGGGCATGGCAGGGACACCAATTTCTTTCGGGGTGCTAGATGACTAGTGTTGACGGCTTCGTGAAAGCGCGGGATTTTGGCGGAAGTCGCGGGCGGACACCGCGCCGTGGATCGCGTGGCGATCAGCGGGCCGCGGTGCTTTCCTCGTCGTCTGCGAAGAGGTCGCGGTTCGAGTCGGGACGCGACCAGTACTCGCAGAGAGTTTGGCCGTACTGGGATCAAAAAGGGGACGTTGCGTGCGCCGGCATAAACCGGCGAGGTGTTGTGGATGAAAGTTCCATATGCTGAGGATGTAGCGAGTCACAGCAGCTCCGAGTCATGCGTAGGCATGGGTAACCATG
>JAUXGL010000173.1 GCA_030622135.1 Deltaproteobacteria bacterium | reverse complement strand
CTGGGTGTACTCGAAGAAGGGCATCTGGTTGTGCATTCCCGAAACGATCCGGTCGGTCAGCAAACGCATGTTGTAGTAAGTGTACGAGTGGCCCAGATGGTTGATTAGGTGGGCGGGTCCGCTGGGATCGTCTCCGTTGAGCACGTCGAGGATCTCCGTCGGCCCCCAGCCCTCTTTCCCCAGATCGGCGTCGTACATGGTCTTGACCTGGTAGAAGGAACTTTCCGAAAAACCCTGGGTACTCACGCCATCTTCGGAGGACGAGTTCTGAACGTGCTGCAAATCCTTCTGGGCGAAGTAGTCCGGGTTCTCGAAAAGGATCTCACCTATCATCCAGACGTTCTGATGCCAGTCGCCTCCGCTGTTTTGATAAGCGAGGGTCTTTCGGACGAAATTGGCAACCTCGTCGCAGTTGTCCACGGCCGCCCGGCCCACCCAGACCTCCGCCATGAGGTCCACGTTGTCGTTGCTCTCCCCATAGATCGAGTCACCGTCGGCGTCGAAATCTCCGTCCAGGGCGGCGTAGTAGAGATCGGAGGGGATGCTGTCCACGCCGTAACCAACGTCTCCCCAGAGAGCACGCACCGGCACTACCGGCGGCTCGGTCTCGCCGCCCACCACCTGGAGATCGGCGTCGCCGGCGATCAGCACGAAGTCGGTAGAGTGGTTCTGGTGCATGTCCCGGATGAAGTTGCGCACCCGGTCGGCGTCGTCGACACCCTGGTACCCGGCGCGGATGTCCTCCATGGTCATGATCCGCGTGGAGATCCCCCGGATCTGCTTGTCGGAAGTCAACGTCTGCAGGTTGTTGGGAGCGGAGCACGCGGAAAGTGCCGAGCTGGTGATCACCACGTAGCGGTACTCCGGATCGCGGGTGACGTGGCTTCGAACCGCGTACAGATCGAGCATTGGGGAGTTGTCCACCAGCGTCCGCACCCGATCGAAGTCGCGCGGGAACCCGCGGTAACCGAGATTGGGGGCTTTCCGGGCGGCGGTGGTAACCATCACCGAGAGAGCCGGGTAGTAAGAAAGCCGGCCCTCGACCGGCCGGTAGACCACCGGCCGTATCAACACGGGCTGGATGCCGAATCCACGCAACCGTTGTTCGGCCGAAACGCTCGAGAGCTCCATCGGCAGATCACCCGAATATGCGTCCGGGTCCGGACGGGTGAACGGCCGGGGGCCCTGGAAACTAAGCGGCCAGGGCTTCTGGGCGGGAAAGACCGCGTGGGTGCCGGAAAGCTCCACCTCCTCCGAGGGATATACCTGGACGGAAACCACGGCATGGCCCGGGGGAAGCAGAACGTTGATGGCCCGGCCGGGAAGCGCCGGGCTTCCCGGGGAAGCGAAGTTGGCATATCCCTGGATTTCCACGTGGGCGTACCCTCGCTCGTCCAGGGAAAGAACCGGGGGAGGAACCTCCACATTCACCCAGACCACCTCCGCCCAAGCGAGCGCACTTAGACAAATCATCCAACCGACTAAAACCGCCACTATCCATCTATTCATGAGCTACCTCCCAGCGCGGCTCCGACGCAACCAAATAACCCGCGCAGGACTCGCCGCACCAATCTCACCTTTCAAAGATCTTCGCAAAATGCGAAGAAGTTGCGAACTAAGAGTCTATCATCCCATAGACCCAGCCACAACATCTCATACGGACATTTTTCTTCATGAACATCAAACCGGTAAACCAACCGGAAATCTGTGACGAAAATCACTCCCCCAGGATCTCCCTGTAACAATTATAGAAATGTCAACGAGATCCGGATGTTTGGGACTCGCCTCCGCTGAGATCGACTTCGGACAGCAACTTGCGTACCTCGGGATCATCGAGGGCGGCGTTTAGCCGGGGGTTGGCCAGGATGGAGGCGATGTCGTTCCGCTTAGCGGCGGAGACCAGGGCGGGATCGTTCAGCAGGCGCTTGATCTTGGGATGGGCGAGGGCCTTTTGCATATTGGGATCCTTGGCGACCCTCTCGTGAAACTTCGGATCGGCGGCGATCTTGGAAAAGTTGGCCATGTCGCCGACCAGGGGCAGGTGCAGACCGGAAAGCAGGTTGTGATTGCGGGCGAAGCCGGCCACGAGAGAGCCCGAAAGCGCACGGGAGCAACTTCCCAGGATTTTCGAGATGGGTTCCTCGGCCAAGACAGCGACGCAGAGGATCAGGTAAAGGGCCAAAAAGACCTTGGCGCCGCCCAGGGCGGCGCCGGCGGCGCGTTCCCAGGTCCTCCTTCTGGGCCGGCCCTCCTCATCTTTCTTAGACCGTTCCCACCGGCGCAGGAAAACCCAGCCGACGGAGGAAAAGATAGCATAGAGGAGGATGAAGGCCAGGCCGGTCCCGATCAGCGAGCCGACTAGAGATGGCACGCCCAGAGAACCCCCCAGCGAAGGGCCCAGGGGCTTTCCAATCACGCCGGCCAAGAGGTAGGCCAGCACCAGCGCCAGAAGACGCATTACCTGCATCCAAAAGCCGGTGAAGAAGCCGATGACGGCAAACACGCCGACCAGACCGAAGAAGATCAGGTCCAGGCTCATCCCGAAATCTCCCCCTTGTATCTACGGGCACCGGTGGTGGATTGGGATTTCCGGAGACTACGTGATCTTGTAGTCCGTTTTGATGTTACCGCCGGCTTCCTCGCATAATTTCCTAAACAACTCGTTGTCGGGCTCGTAGGCCATGGCCATCTTGAAGGTGCGCTCGGCGGCTACAAAGTCATTGCGCTTCATCTCGGCCATTCCCTGGCGGTATAGCTGCCGGCCTTTCTCGGTCTTGCCGGTTTCCTCGACCTTGGCTTGCTTCTGCGCCTGCTCCGACTGCTCGGTATAGCGCAGCTGCCGGCTTTCCGATCGCTGCAGCTGCCGATCGTAGAACCGGCGCTTCTGGACATCCCGCAGGGTGACGTAGGCCTCGGTGACCCGCTTGGAGATCTTGTAGATGTCCTGCTTGAACTGTCCGTCGGGAAGCCAGAAGTAGCGATCGGGGTGATAGAGCCTCGACTGCGCGTGGTAGACCTCGCGGATCTGCCCCATTGAGGCACGCGGGTCGACGCACAGGATCTGGTAGTAGCTCATCTCGTCGATCAAGCCGGCCAGCGCGGCAACTTCATCGGAGAACTTCTTTTCCATGCCTTTCCGACCCCTCGAAACAAATTCAGCGTTGTATCAGCTCGGCCGCCTGTACCTGCTCGGCGCTCGCCTGAATCTCCTCCTCGCCAAGCCCGCTGGAGAGACTGACCGTAGTCGCAGCGCTCTGGCCGGTTTCCGGATCGCGGGCGGAGACATTGACGATGCCGTTGGAATCGATTTCGAAGGTAACCTCGATCTGCACCTCGCCTCGCGGCGCAATGCGAAATCCGGCAAACTCGAACTCTCCCAACATCTCGTTTTCTTCCACCCGGTTAGACTCTCCCTGCAGAATACGTATCTTGACCCGCTCCTGGTTGTCCCGGGAGGTGGTGAACGTCCGGGTGCGGTCGATGGGAACCGGCGTGTTCCGCCCGATGACCTGCTCGGTGTAACCGCCGACGGTGGCCAGCCGCAGAGTCAGCGGGGTCACGTCCAGGAGGAAGGCGGTGCTCTCGCTGTCCAGTAACGCATCACCCTGGATGGCCGCACCCATGGCCACCACTTCGTCGGGGTCGATCCCCGCCAGGGGTTCCTTGCCGAAATAATGCCGCACCGAATCGCGAATCAGGGACAAGCGGGTAGGTCCACCCACCAGAATCACTCCGTCGATGTCATGCACGCTCATGTTGGCCGACTGCAGAGCCTCGTCGCACACCTTGAAGGAGCGCTGCACCAGGTCCATGGTCAGCTGGATGAAGGTCTCCAAGCCAATCATCGTGTTGAAATCGTAAATGTTCCCGTCCGCATCCGTGTGAATCTCCGGAACGCTCACCTTCACCTTTTTCTTGGTGGAAAACGCCTTCTTGGTCTCCTCGGACACCTCGCGCAACCGCTGCAACGCGTTGACGTCCCTGCGCAGGTTGACCCCCGTCTCCGCCATGAACTGCTCGGCGAAGTGATCCATCAGGCGCATATCGATATCGTCTCCGCCCAGGTAGGTGTCGCCGGCGGTGGCAATTACCTCGAAAGTGTCCGAGCCGATCTCCAGGATGGAGATATCGAAGGTCCCCCCTCCCAGGTCGTAGACCGCTACCCTTTCGTTCAGCTCTTTGCCGAAACCGTACGACAGCGCCGCCGCCGTGGGCTCATTGATGATCCGCAAAACCTCCAGGCCGGCAATCCGCCCGGCATCGTGGGTGGCCTGGCGCTGATTGTCGTTAAAGTAGGCCGGCACGGTAACGACGGCCTTGGTAACGGCCTGCCCCAGATAGCCTTCGGCGATCTCCTTCATCTCCTTGAGAACCAGCGCGGAGATCTGCGAGACGCTCAAGACCTCGTCCAGTACCTTGATGCGAATACCGTGACTGGGCCCTTCCACGATCTCGTACGGACAAACCGCCTTGGCCTTCTTTACCTCGGGTGCAAACACAAAACGTCCAATCAACCGCTTGACCGAGTAAATGGTTTGCCGCGGGTGGGTAAGCATGCGTCGCTTGGCGTCGTTGCCCACCTGGATACGACCGTCGTCTAGAAACGACACCACCGAAGCCTGGGTGCGCTCACCCCACTCGCTGGGAATCACCGTCGGCTGCCCGTTCTCCATCACGGCAACACATGAATACGAAGTTCCCAGATCGATCCCCAGCACGGGTTCGTGCGCAGGCATTCGGAATGCTCCTTCCGAGCAATTACCACGATACGCAACCCAGGCAGTTTAGGAGACTTTTCACCGACCTGTCAACCGGGGTTTGACACCTGCACACCCGGGGAATACGCTTTCCGCATGCCTTCCGAGGAGAAGGAACCCCATCAGGCCGCCGAGAAGCAGGCGCCGGGAGATGAACCGAACTCTCCAAATCTGCTGCATTCCGCCGCGGCAATACCGGGCGTGCTTCTGGCCGGCACCCGCGATCTGGCGTTAAACCTGCCCAAGAAGTTCTTCGAGATCGATTTCGACCTCTCGGACTCCTGGGAGGAACTCAAGAAGAAGGTCGCCTGGATCATCCGGATCCGCTTCGTGGTCAATCCGGCGGTCTTTCTCCTCATGCTGGTGACAAACTGGCAGGGGCTGACCAAAGGGGCCACGTCGCTCAGCCGGGAAACGCTGCTCTCCACGGCTCTGGTAACCGCCTTCTCCATCGGCCTGAACACGATCTACTTCTGGGCTCTCAAACACAAGAAGTTCGAACTGCGTAAGTTCGTCTTCCTGCAACTGCTGCTCGACGTAATTATCTTCTCCGCGTACGTATGGCGAACCGGCGGCGTGACCAGTCCGTTCTGTTTTCTTTATTTCCCGCCCATCATCGCGGCCAACATCCTGCATTCCCCCCGGTCGGGCATGGTCATGGCGGGATTTACCGCCCTGGTATGGGGCCTGGTGGTAATCCTGGAGTCCACCGGCGTGATTCCCCACGTCAGCTACTTCGTGGCCCTGGATCAGTTCGCTCAGCGTACCAGCTACATCGTCCTGATGGCGCTGGTGAACCTGTTCGCGTTCGCGGTAGTGGCGGGCGCCTCGGGATTCCTGATGCGCACGGTCTCCTTGAAAGAAAAAGAGCTCAAGGAGTCACGCCTGCTGGAGGAGCGCAAGGCGAAGCTGTTCGCCATGCTCTATCAAGTCAACGAGGTGCTCTGGCACCACCAGACCCTCGACGAGGTCCTGGACCGGATTTGCGACGTGCTGGTCACCGACATGAACGTGGACCGCGCGCTCATGTACATCATCGAGGGAAAAGAGCTCAAACTGCGCCGTTTGGCCTACCACCAACGGGTGCCGTCCTCGGCCCACAAGCCGTTGAGGGTTTCCATCCCCCTGGATCCCCAGGCGGGCCTGACCGCTCTCTGCGCGGTTGAAGACCGTGCCAGCAACGTAACCGATCCTTCCAGCCATGAAGGAATCAACCTGGAGTTGGCCAAACAGATCGGGCTCAATCCCTTCGCCCTGGCTCCAATGACCTTCCGGGGACGCGTGCTCGGGGTGCTGGGAATCGACCGGAGCGCCGACTTTGCCGCCATCGGCGAGGACGAGTTCAATGTATTGAAGCTGTTCGCCCGCCAGGCCGGGCAGACCTTGGCGGCCGCCGTTGACAACCGCAGGGGGAGTGGATTAACATGATCGCAATGTAGTTTTTTCTGGAAAAGGAATCCATGCGACACGTGCTGGTTGGCTGTTTGGTTCTCCTGACGGCTTCCCCGGCGATTGCCCAGGTAGACAAGGGAAAAAGCTCGGGCCTGGAGCTGACCCCGCTGGTGAACATGGAGGCCCCCCTGGTGGTGCTCTGGTTCACCGCGGGCGCGGACATTCCGCTGGATGACGCATCCACCGTGGAAGCGCAGGTGTACGAGGATTTCCTGAAACGACTGGACATCCGGGTGTTGTCCCGTGAAAAGACATTGAAGGAACTGGCCGCGGCGGAAAACGCCAAGCTGCAGGAATGCAAGGCGGAAGACGTTTGCCTGGTCCAGATCGGCAAGGCGGTCAAGGCCGCACACGTCGTCGGCGTGGTCATGTACAAAACCGCCAAAAACTACCGCCTGCTTCTCAAGAGCTTCGCCCTGAATCGCAAGCCACCGGCCCAGTTGAACTCGGTGGTGGAGGGCAACCTGACCGAACTGCTCATCGGCGGCGCCACCAGCGCGGTTTCGGCCTTGTTCGAAAATACCGAGCAGTATGCGCCCATCAACGAAGCCATCCTGGCCGCGGCGGAAAGGCTCGATGCACCCGCGAAAGAAAAGACGTCTACCCCGCCGACGCCGGCAAAGGAGACCACAGGGAAGGTCGAAGCCAAGCCCCTGGGCAAGCTCGTCGCCGGACCGCCCGAGCGCCCGGGGTTCCTACGCAGACACCCGTGGTCGACCATCGCACTCAGTGCCGGAGTCGTCGCGCTGGGGACGGGCATCGGATTCGGCATCATACACGAGAAAGCCGAGGACGATGTGAGCGGGCCCAATGCAACTTGGGATCCCGAAAAAGAGAAATGGGCAAAAACTGCCGGCTTGATCGCCAACGTCATGTTCAGCGTGGCCGGAGCCGCGGCGGTCACCTCGTTGGTCTGGTTCTTCTTCTTCGAGAACGACTGTGAACCTGGCGTCGCGGTCACACCGACCGGAACCGGCGTCCAGGCGTTGATTCGGTTCTAGCAATGAAGACGGCGCCGATCATACTGCTGCTGGCACTGGCAGCCTGCACCTATAACCCCAGCTACACCGGGATCCACTGTGATTTTGACTCCGACGAACCTTGTCCCAAGGGATACACCTGTATCGGGGAACGCTGCTATCCCGCCACCGAGGAACCTTCCGCAGAGGAGCCGGCCGACGAGGTCGGACAGGACGGCGATGCCGGTGTGAACGACGGCGACGGCGATGCCGGCGGGGACGACGGCAACGCAGACGGCGGCACAGACGCACCCGCGGACGAAGGGAACGGGGATGCGCACTGCAGCTTCCCGCCTTGCGGCCAGGACAACGCCTGCGAGCTGGTGCCATGCGACGATCGAGACTATGTTTGCAAGGCATTCTTCAACCCCGAGCTGCACTACGACTGGAGCCCGGCCGACCAGAACCCTCCCCACTTGTGCCGCCTGAGCGATGCAAACGGTCCGAACCTCGACACCTTCCGCTGCAAGGACGGCAACAACCTGCAGTACGATTGTCCCTGGGACGGGTACTGCGAGAGCGAGCAATGCATCCATAACCCTAACGTGGAGAGGCTGCACCCCTGCGGAGCCACCTACGGGTGCGCGGGCGACCAGCAGGCCGGTCACTGCCGGATGCACCGCAAGGACGGGGAAGACTGCCAGTTCAACTACGACTGCGAGAGCTACTGCTGCACGCGGGACGACAGTGCCGTTTGCATCGCTTACGACGAATCCCGGTGCAAGTTTCACACGACTCTGTGTTGGAAAAGAATGTGGCATACCTGCTCCGCCAAAGGCAGCAGCAATCCCCACAACATTGACGAATGGACCTTCTTCAACGGCGATCAATGTACCGTGTGCACCGACGGTTCGGATTGCGACTCGGGGCACTGCCGGTATATCATTGGCATCGGCAAATACCGCTGCTGGTTCGACTCCTGCGTTAGCTGTTGCGAGGACGCCGACATCAAGGCCACCTACTTCTGCCCGTCGGGCGATCACACCCAGCACATGACCAACGTGACCAACCAAGACCCCGAACCCTCGCAGGATGCATGTCCGGAGTAAGAGTCAGTCTTTACAATTCTACCGGCCAGGGCCGGGGCAGGAACAGTTCGTCGAACAGGCGGATGGCGTAACGATCGGTCATGCCGGCCAGGAAATCACAGATGCTGCGCATCCGCCCCATGCGCGTCTTGGGGGCGAGATGACCGGTCACTCGCCGAAAGGTGGCGGGCTCCTCGACAAACAGGCGGAAGAATACCTCCAGCATCTTGTGGCACTTGGCGAACTCCACGTGCACGGTGGGATTATCGTATACATTCTCCCAGAGGAAATCCCGCATCTCCATCAGTGCCCGCTCCATCCCGGCACCCAGTACAATCCGGGGAGTCTGGTCCAGGTGAGTGTTGCTCAGTACATTTTTAACCACGCGGGCGATGCGCTGGGAATGGGTTCTTCCCAACACGGAAAGCAACCCCGCGGGAACATCCTGCCGCTTGAGAACACCTCCGCGCAGGGCGTCGTCCAGATCGTGGTTGACATAAGCGGCTATATCCGCCACCCGCACCAGCTGACCTTCCAACGTGACCGGCAGGTCCCGGTCGGCACCGCCCAGGATCTTCCCCCGGCCCTTGGAGTGCCTGGCGATTCCGTCCAGCACCTCCCGGGTCAAGTTCAGGCCCCGCCCGCCCTGTTCGAGCACCTGTACCACCCGAACGCTCTGGTCCACGTGCCGGAAACCACCGGGCATCAGACGGTTTAGGGCCTCCTCTCCGGCGTGGCCGAAGGGGGTATGCCCGAGATCGTGGCCCAAGGCGATCGCTTCGGTCAGTTGCTCGTTCAATCGCAGAGCCCGGGCGAGTGTCCGGGCGATCTGGTCGACCTCCAGGGTATGGGTCATGCGGGTCCGGTAGTGGTCCCCCTGGGGAGACAAAAACACCTGGGTCTTGTGCAGCAAGCGCCTAAATGACTTGCAGTGAACGATCTTGTCGCGATCACGCTGAAACGCCGGCCGCACCGTACAGGACTTCTCCTTCCTCCGGCGACCACGGGATCGATCCGAAAACGCCGCCGCCGGATGGAGTACGGTATGCTCCTGCTTTTCCAGCATTATGCGGATCTGCATCTTTACACTCCTACACTTTATGAAAAAGTGTTGGCTTAACCAACAGTTGTCATTTCCGTTCCAACAAGCGCTATCGATAAAATGTTGTCGATGTGCCCTTGCTAAGGGCCTATGAACGAAAGGTCCACCCGGGCCTGGGAAAGTTGGACCGATTCAACTCGCACCTGGCACCTGGTTCCCATGCGATAAGCCTTGCCGGTGCGGCGGCCCACTAGAGCAAGGTGATCTTCTTGGAACTTGTAGTAGTCGTCTTGCATCTGCGAGATGTGCACCAGCCCCTCCACGCCCGAGGGGAACATACGCACGAACACTCCGAAGTCAAACACGGCCGCCACCACACCTTCGAAAGTGTCGCCCAGGCGCTCCCGCATGTACGCCGCCCGGTACAGGGAGGCGGTGGTTCTCTCCGCGGCCAGGGCCATGCGCTCAGAACGAGAACACAGCTCGGCCACCTTGGTAACCTCGCCCTCCCGGTGAGGCCAATTCCCCGCGTCACCCTCAATCAGGGCGATCAGCTGGCGGTGGACCGCCAGGTCCGGGTAGCGGCGGATGGGAGAGGTGAAATGCAGATAGGCGGAACTGGCCAGGCCGTAGTGGCCTTCGCAGTTTTCCGAGTAACGCGCCTGCATAAGGCTACGCAGCAGGAGCTGACTGACGATCTCCTTTACCGGCCGGCCTTCTAGAGACTGCAAGTAACCCGACAGCCGCTTCGGGGAAGGCCGGATCTTCCGGTCGTAAGAAACCGGCGCGCCCAGGTTTTCGGCCAGCTTGGCGAAAACTTCCATCTTCTCCGGATCGGGCGACGGGTGAACCCGATACACGGCGGGAGCACCGGCCTCCCCGAGGGCCCGAGCCACCGCCTCGTTGGCGGCGATCATGAACACCTCGACGATCCGCTGGGAGAAGTAGCGCGGCGCCGGCCGCACCTCCTTTGGGGCTCCGTCCTCGCCCAAATGTATGTCCACCTCGGGGAGATCCAGATCCAGGGCGCCCCGGCCGTGAAGGCATTTCAGCATCAAACCGGCGCATTCCGCCATCACCGCCAGGCGTTCACCGTGCTGCTTGGCTTTCTCGCAATCGCGCTCTCCGTCCAAAATTTCCTGGACCTCCCGGTAAGTCAGCCGGGCGGCGCTGCGGATGAGGCTGCGCAGGAATCTGGCAGCCTTCACCACACCTTTCGAATCCAGATCGAGTTCCACGGTCACGGCGGCTCGGTCCCGACCGGGAGCCAGCGTGCATAGTTCTTCCGAGAGCCGGGCCGGCAACATGGAGAAAACCCCGGCGGGGAAATAGACGCTGCATCCGCGCCTCAACGCATCCCGGTCCAGCGCGCTCCCCGGCCGGACATAGGCCGAGACGTCGGCGATGGACACCAGCAGTCGATAACCGCTGCCCCTGCGTTCAACATGAACCGCGTCGTCGAAATCCCGGGCATCCGG
>JAUXGL010000200.1 GCA_030622135.1 Deltaproteobacteria bacterium | reverse complement strand
GTACCGGGCCAGTCACGACGTCATCGGCGCGTTCAATGACCAGGGGAACGGCACCTATACGGCCAACATCCAGTCCGATCTCGCCGGCACGGCCAACATAACCTGCATCTTCTACGGCACCGATCCGCCGTTGATGACCGACGGCACCGGGGACAACTCGGGTTCGGCCCCGGTGAACTTCACGCCTTGACTACGGATCCCAACTGCCCACCGGTGGCGCTGGTGGGTTCGGGTGGTTGTCCGGTGGATTTTTACCCCGGTTCGGGATAGTCTAGGTAAGACGGACTTAATTCTGGAGATTGTTATAATGAGTGTGAAATGCGCGTTGGTTGTGGCTGCCTTTTGGTTGCTGGCGGGTTGCTCGGGAGAGACCGTGGGGCCCAACCGGGCCCCCGTGGCGATCGCGGGCTCGGACCTGGCGGTGGATATCTTTCGGCCGGCCCGGTTTGACGGTAGCGCCAGCTACGATCCGGACGGGGACGAGATCGGCTACCGGTGGGATTTGGTGGCGGTGCCGTATGGGGGGACGGCGGAGCTGAGCACCTCGGCGGGGGCCACGACCGAGTTTACGCCGAATGCGGTGGGCGTCTGGGTGGTGAGGCTTACGGTCAGCGACGGCAGCCTCGACTCGGAGCCGGATATTCTGCAGGTGCGGGCCGGCGGAAAGCCGTGCGAAAGCGCTCAAGAGTGCGATGACGGGTTGTACTGCAACGGTGTGGAGAGTTGCGTTGGCGGATGGTGCCGGCCCGGGTCTCTGGATTGCAGCGCGGTGGCGGATCAATGCAACGACGCCGGATGCGACGAAGACGAGGACGTATGTGTTGCCGTGCCCCGGGCCGACGAAACCCAATGCGACGACGGGCGCTGGTGCACCCAAAACGACGCCTGCGCAGGCGGCGTGTGCACCGGAGATCTGCGGGACTGCAGTGCGGCGGCGGCGGAGTGCATGGCCGGGGTGTGCAACGAGACGACCCGGCAGTGTGAAGGGCGGCCGATGGCCGACGGGGATCTGTGCGACGACGGGCAGTACTGCACGGTGAACTCGCGCTGCAGCGGCGGCCAGTGCCAGGGAGGAGAGCCGCGGGACTGCGGCTCCGCGGGCGGAGGGTGCGTGGACGGAATATGCAACGAGCAGCAGGACGCCTGCGTGGGGGATCCGCTGATGGACGGGACGCCTTGCGACGACGAGCTGTTCTGCACGGTTTCCGACACTTGTGATGGGCTAGGGAACTGCACCGGGACTGCCCGGGACTGCTCGGCGCTGACCAACCAGTGCAACCAGGGGGTCTGCGACGAGACCGGCGATCGGTGCATGGCCAATCCGATCAACCCGGGGCGGCAGTGTGACGACGGGTTGTACTGCACGCTGGGGGAAACCTGCCAGACGGGAAGCTGCGTGAGTACGCAGGCGCGCGACTGCGACGACGGGGATCCCTGCACGGACGATTCCTGCGACGAGGCGGGCGATGCCTGTGCCAACCCGCTAGTGCCCAAGCCCGGCCAGGAGGGTCCCTATGGGCAAGCCAACTGCGGCGACAGCGTCGACAACGACTGCGACCGGCAGGTGGACGGCGCCGATCCCGACTGCCAGCAGTGCCAGAGCAACCCCGACTGCGATGATTCGAACCCCTGCACGGTGAACACCTGCGCGGCCGGCCACATCTGCCAGACCGCGTTCGTGGCCGACGGGACGTCGTGCGACGACGGGTTTTACTGCACCAACCCGGATCGGTGTACGGACGGCGTGTGCGGCGGCGACCCGCGGAACTGCGGCGGCCTGGACGATCAGTGCAACCAGGGAGCCTGCGACGAGGACGGCGACCAGTGTGTGCCCAATCCGATTAACGAGGGTCAGGGCTGCGATGACGGGCTGTACTGCAACGTGGACGAGACCTGCCAGGCGGGAAGCTGCACCGGCGGGGAGGCGCGCGACTGCAGTGGCGAGAGCGATCAATGCAACGACGGTGCGTGCAACGAGAGCCTGAGCCAGTGCGAGAAACTGCCGGCCAACGAAGGATCGCCGTGCGACGACACCTGGTTCTGCACGGATCCGGACGTTTGCACCGGCGGCGTGTGCGCCGGCCCGCAGAGAGATTGCAGCAGCGCCGGCGACCAGTGCAACGACGGCGTATGCAACGAGGGCCTGGACTCTTGCGAGCCCCAGCCCAAGTCGGGCGGTACCCCTTGCGACGACGGTTTCTACTGCACCCAGACCGACGCCTGCGACGGCTCGGGGGGCTGCGTGGGCACGGGAGATACTTGCACTACCGAGTGCCTGACGGTTTGCAACGACGAGGCCGACAGGTGCGATCCCACCTCCGCGGGAACGCCCTGCGGCGACGACGGGCAGTACTGCAACGGCTCCGAGGAGTGTGACGGGGCCGGGGGTTGTGCCGGTACGGCAAGCCCATGTCCGGAGACTGACTGCAACACCTGCCAGGAGGATACCGATAGCTGCTACGATCCGTTGGGCACTGCCTGTCTCGACGACGGGTTGTTCTGCAACGGCTCCGAGCAGTGCGACGGCAGCGGCGGGTGCGACCACACCGGCGATCCCTGCGAGGCCGGTGAGACCTGCGACGAGGATGCCGATATATGCGTTGGCGCCTCGGTTTGCAGCTCCGACCTCCACTGCTCTCCGGGAGATCTCTGCCGGCCGCAATGCGCCGCCGACTCCTTCGGTTGCATGACTCCGCCCACTTCCATCGGCCTGACCTGTAAGGATCCGGTGAAACTGTCCGAAGTGAACACGTCCGAATGTACGATTGTGCTCTCGGGGGGAGAGAACACCGGCCAGGACACCTGCCTCGGTTGCACCACGAAAGTGGGCCTGGTCACAGTGGACATATCCGACTTCGGCGACGACACCGGTAGCTGCGATCTGGACGGCTGGCAGTTCAGGCTCGGCCTACCGGGGCTCCGCTGTACAGACAGCGTTGCCAAATGCGACTCGTCGTGGGATGGAAAAGAGGAGGACTGCTGCGATGAACTGGACGTCCTATGCACGCAGTTGAACGGCAACTACGTTCTCAAATCGGACAAGGCGACCAACTGCGGCAACAAGAAGGAAGAGTGGCGGATAGAGAAAACCTATAATTTCAGCGACTTGGCTGATATCGAGGTTTGTTTCCACGTCGGGGACCATAAGGCGGACGAAAAGCAAGGCGTCCTGGTCTACGCCAAAGGCGGGATCAACGAAGGCCCGGACCAGATCTTCTGTCAGGTTGACAAGGTTCAACCCGGAGTCGACGACGTCCTGTATCCCTTCTGCGCTTCTCTTCCCGCATGGGCCGAAGGCAATGCAAAGGTCACCATTTTATTCATCGTACACTCGGAGAATTCCGGGCGGATCATGTACCTGGATAATATCTCCGTGCGGGGTCGCTATCAGGGTTGCAGCGTGGTTTTTGCCGAGGCGTTTTTTGAAGATTTCTCCGGTTGCTCCGATCCCATCGCCGACGGCTGGAACGACTGGAAGATATCCAGCGGAGACCCGGAAACCTACCCGAAGTGCCCCGGCGTCGAATGCTCCAGTCTCGAAGACAAAAACAATGGGGCCGAAGTAGACGATGACTGGATGACGCTGGCGCGGACCGTGGATGCGTCCTCGCTGGACGGGAACGTCGTGCTGTGTTTCAACTACGGCGACGACGGAGTCGGTAGCAGCAGCCAGTTCAATGTGACTTTCAATACCGGCAACGGCTGGAAGACCGCCTGGTCGCAGAGCGGCGACTTGGGTCCCAATCAGGATTGCCGGGAGGTTTGCATCAATCTCTCCGACATCGACTCCGCCGCCAACCGGAATCCATCCTTGGATATTCGGTTCGAGGTGGATGCCTCGGGCGGAAAGATAGACATTTATGAGATCCGGGTTGAAGGCGCCCGGTACTGCGATGCTGAAACCATCGGAGCGATCGAGATGGGTTCGGTCAGCGAAGACGGCGGCGGCGTATATTCCTTCGATATTAGCGATACTCCCTGGGAGCAGTTCAGCGTGGACGTACTCTGCACCTGGGATTCCCCGCCCGCCGGGCAGGAAGTCGAAGCCGGCGATACGGTCTGGTTTCAGCCCTGAGCAAAAAGGTCAGCCGGCGTGTTTCTTGCGCAGTTGCCCGAGTTCCGGTAGGAATTTCCCTTTTACTTCAAGGGCTTGTTTCAGGCTGCGGGCCTTGGTGCGGGCGGTCTGGGAGTCTTGTGACTCGACCTGGCCCAGGGTCTCGTCTGCTTCCACCGATTCGCAGAAGCCCGCGGCCATCTTTTCGGTCTGGTCGACCAGCTGCAGTAGCTCCTCGGTTTCCTTGTCGCGGCTGGCTTCGGTCAGCTTTTGCTGCTCGGGTGTCAGGATCTTACCCGCGGGTCCCTTTCCGGAGAGCGACCGGTCCAGGCGGCGGATGTCCTGCATGCTCCGGGTGATGCGCTTGAATTGATCGGAGAACTCGGTCACCCGGCGGGAGACCTGGTTGACCAGGTGCTTGTCCTCGTTCTTGGCGGTCAGTTTCTTATCGATCGCGTCCAGCTTGGCGGCGGCGTCGGGCTCCGAATCGAACCAGACCCGGACCATGCCCACCACCGTGTAGGTGCTCGCGATGATCCCGACTATGGCGATGAAGATGGTGAAGGGTTTCTTCCAGGCTCTCTTCTTCTGGTGCGGCGCCTGGGGCGGAGGCACACTGCCGAAGTCGCGCATCTTGTCCTGGTCGGTCATGTTCTTCCCCTCCTGTCGATTATCAAGGATAGCAGGAAGGACGCCGGGATTCAATAATGATTCCCGGGCCGGGTCGGCAATAGACGGGAAAGCTCCCAGTCCGGTTGAGGTGTTAGAGAGATTGTGGCAAGCTGGGGCCCGAAAGGAGCCGTAGCCATGGCACACATCCACGAAAGCATTCCCCGCGATCGTTTTCAGGATCTCTTCCGGCCGGTGGTGCGCTCAATCGGCAGCAAGTCAGTCATCATCCGGATCAACGCAACCGCCCGGACGGCCATTCCCCGCCAGACCAAGCTGGCCCAGCTCATGCCCAAGCTGGAGATCCTCTGTTACGAGCAGAAGCGTCCCAAGGTCGACGAGGCAATCGAGCGCCTGTTCGACGACTACCTGGAAGACCGGCTGGGCGATGCCGAAAGCGACTTTTACTCGCTGACCGACGACCTCAACAAGAACCTGGACGGAGAGAACCTGCCGGAAGAGCCGGAAAAAGTCGACGCCATTCGCGAGACCGTCGGCGCCATCGCAGAGCTGTTGACCCGGTGCGACTTTGCCGAGGAAGAGGTGAACCTGGTCTTTTGTGTCAAGGCCTACCCGGACGTGCTCAAGGTGTTTCTGGAGGGGAAGCAAGACTGATGGAAAACGTGTACCGGATCTTGAAGGAGAGGGGTTTCGTCTCCCAGGTGACCGACGCGGCGGGGCTGGAGGCGTTGCTTGGCAAGGAAAGGTTGACTTGTTACATCGGGTTCGACGCGACCGCGACCAGTCTGCACGCGGGGAGCTTGCTGCCCTTGATGGCGTTGGCGCACATGCAGCGGGCCGGGCACCGGCCCATCGCCATTTTGGGCGGCGGCACCACCATGGTGGGGGATCCCAGCGGCAAGACCGAGATGCGCAAGATGCTGACCGAGGAAGCGATCCGCGAGTACGGCGGGAAGATCGCAGGTCAGATCGGGCGGTTCATCGATATGGACGGCGACCGGGGGATGGTGATCGATAACGCCGAGTGGCTGGTTCCGCTGAAGTACATTCCCTTCCTGCGCGACATCGGCCGGCACTTCTCGGTCAACCGGATGCTTTCCTTCGAGAGCTGCAAGATCCGGCTGGAGAAGGGCCTCAGCTTTCTGGAGTTCAACTACCAGTTGCTGCAGGCTTATGACTTTTTAGTATTGTTTAAGCAGCATGGCTGCGTGCTCCAGATGGGCGGGGACGATCAGTGGGGCAACATCGTGGCGGGGATGGATCTGATCCGCCGGAAGGAAGGGAAGCCCGCCTACGGACTGACCTTCCCGCTTTTGGAGACGGCCACCGGGGAGAAGATGGGCAAGACCGCCCGCGGGGCGGTGTGGCTGGACCGGGAGCAGACCTCGCCCTACGAGTTCTTCCAGTACTTCCGCAACACCGATGACCGCGATGTGGAGCGGTTTTTGGCCTTTTTTACCTTCCTGCCCATGGATGCGGTGCGCGGGTTGGGCCGGCTTAAGGGCGCCGAGTTGAACCGGGCCAAGGAGGTGCTGGCCACCGAGGCGACCAGGATCGTCCACGGCGAAGAGGCCGCGGACAGCGCCCAAAAGGGCGCCCGCAGCGCTTTTTCGGGCACGGGAGAGGGCGCCGCGGATATTCCCACCACGGAGGTTTCGTCCTCCCGCCTTACCGAGGGGATCCTGATGGTGGACCTGCTGGCCGAGGTGGGCCTGTGCAAGTCCAAGAGCGAAGCGCGCCGGCTGGTTCAGCAGGGCGGCGCCCGCCTGGGCGACCGGAAGATCGAGAGCATTGATTATCAGGTAACCGAAAAGGACCTGGAAGACGGTACGGTTCTGCTGCGCGCCGGGAAGAAGAAAGTACACCGGGTGAGAGCCAAGTAGAGCAATCCCCGCGGCCATTCGCGCAGGTGAGCGGATGACCCGGAATCCAGGAGGAGATGCATATGCAGACGGGACACATGAGCAAGGGTGAAGAAGAGAGATCGGTTTCTGGAGTCGGTGGAGGGGTCGCCTGCGATCCCGATGTGACGGCCGGGTCCGGTGACCGGGAGACGGAGACGTTCGGCGAGCTCCTGCGGATCGCCCACCGTCGCACCGGGGCCATTCCCGCGGAGCGGGTGGTGGAGAAGGTGATGGCGGTGACCCGAGCCGGCGACTGGCAGCTGCGGCGGGCCGCTCTGGAAGCGCTGCTTCGCCGCTTCACCTTCGCGCGCCGGGACGAGTTGGTCGTGGCCCGCCGGCCGCGGGGAAGGATCGTGCTTGGCATTTACGAGACGCGGCGCAAGGGAGCCGGCGGCCGGGGAAAAAAGACGCCGCGGTTACGTCCGTACCGCACGCTGCTTTGCGGGGTGGATCCGCTGGCGGGTAGCTGTGATTGCCCGGACTACCAGCGAAGTGGGTTGGGCCTGTGCAAGCACCTGCTGGTGGTGCTGGACGAGCTGGCGGGCAAGCCTCAGAAGTGGAGCCGGGCCCGGCAGGAGCAGTCGCTAATTGGTCCCCGGTCGGGGCCGCCGCGCCTGGTATGGGATCCGGTGCGGCCGCTCACCGGCGCCGGGGACTGGCTCTTGCGGGTGGCCTGGCATCCGGGGCAGGGAGCGAACGGCCGCCCCTCCGGCGGGAAGACCGTGGAGGCCGCGAGCCGCTGGTTTTGTCCGGACGACGGCGGATCCGGTACTCTCGTTGGGCAGGATCTCGACGATTTGGCGATCCGCGCCGAGCTGATCGAGGATCTGCGGCGCCTGGTGCGTTTCGAGGGCCGCCGGCGGGCCGCCGGCGGGTTGCCCTCGGACCCGGCGTTGGGAGCCCTGCTTGACGACGAGGCCGCTCGGCTCCGCCAGGCGGCGGAGCTTGGGCCTGTTCACCGCCGGGTGAATGTCTTGCTGAAGACGTTCAAGCGGCGGGTCTACCCCTACCAGCTCGAGGGTGTCCGGCGGTTTTTGGAAAGCGGGGTCCACCTGCTGGCCGACGACATGGGGCTCGGCAAGACGGTCGAGGCCATCGCCGCCTGTCACGTACTCTGGCATCAGGGCAAGGTGTCCCGGGGGCTCGTGGTGGTGCCGGCGAGCCTCAAGACCCAGTGGCAGCGCGAGTGGCAGGCCTGCACCGACATCCCCGTCCAGGTGGTGGACGGGTCGCCCGAGGCGCGGGCGGCGATCTACCGCCGCCACCGCCGGCAGGGGTTTTTGATTGCCAACTACGAGCAGGTGCTTAGGGACCTTCCGTTGATGCACCGCTTCCGGCCCGACCTGATTGTGCTCGACGAGGCCCAGCGCATCAAGAACTGGGCCACCAAGACCGCCACGTACATCAAGCAGCTCAAACCCCCGCTGCGGTTGGTGCTCACCGGCACGCCCATGGAGAACCGGCTGGAGGAGCTCGCTTCGATCATGGATTGGGTGGACGACCGGGCCATCGAGCCCAAGTGGCGCCTGGGTCCCTGGCACGCGATGGCCACCGACGGCCGCAAGGACATCGGCGGGGCGCGCAACCTGAAGACGCTGCGCACCCGGCTGGCTCCGTGCCTGACCCGGCGCTTGCGGCAGGAGGTGCTGGATCAGCTCCCCGAGCGGACCGACACCCGGCTGCCGGTGCCCATGACCGAGGCCCAGCAGGAAGCCCACGACGAGTTGGATCGGCCCATCGCCCAACTGGTGGTCCGGGCCAAGAAGCGCCCGCTCACCCAGGCGGAGTTCCTGCGGCTTATGCAGCTTCTGACCACTCAGCGGATTTTGTGCAACGGGATGGCGCAGCACGACTTCGTGGAGATGTGGCCCACCATCCAGGCCACAAAGCGGCCCAACCCCCGCCTGCTCGACCGGCTTCAGAGCCCCAAGCTTACGGAGTTTCGGGAGCTGGTGGCCCAGATTGTCCTGGAGCAGCGGCGCAAGGTGGTGGTTTTCAGCCAGTGGCGTCGCATGCTGCAACTCGCCCACTGGGCTGTCGGAGACCTGCTCGGCGACGCGGGCCTGCGGGCGGTGTTCTTCACCGGCCGCGAGAGCCAGCGCCGGCGCACCCAGAACGTGGTGGACTTTCACGCCGACCCGTCCGCCTGCCTGCTTTTGTGCAGCGACGCGGGCGGGGTGGGGCT
>JAUXGL010000256.1 GCA_030622135.1 Deltaproteobacteria bacterium | reverse complement strand
GCCGGCGCACCGTTCCGCAATGACCCGGATACCCTGATATCCGCCGACTGCGTGCCCCTCACGGTGCCCGATTTCCACTCGCGCTACCTGAAGGGCCGAGCGCTGCTGGTGGGTTGCCCCAAGCTGGATAATCTCGATTTTTACCGCGAGAAGCTCAAGCAGATCTTCGCCGCCGCCCAGCCAAGAAAAATCACGGTCCTGCGCATGGAAGTCCCTTGCTGCGGCGGTATCGAGCATGCGGTCGTCGAGGCCCGCGACGCGGCCGCTGCCCACTTGCCTGTCGAGGTGCACACACTGGGTATCCGCGATGGAGACGCGGTTGAAATCGTCCCTGCGCGTGCCCAGGCCGCGGAGGGAGGTGCCCGATGACCCGCTGCCCCGGACAGGACACGCGCAATCTGACCGTCAGCTATCACCCCTGCCCCAAATGCAAAAAGCCGGTGGAGTTCTTCTCCGACGAGATGCGCATCCGCTGCCAACACTGCAAGACCATGGTGTACAAGGCTCAAGCTCCTACCTGCATCCAATGGTGTCAGTCCGCCAAGGACTGCCTGGGTCCCGATTTGTACAAGCGCCTGATGGGCGAAGAACGCGAAGAGCCCGAAGAATCCGAAGCCGGCAAATAACGGCCCCCAACCCACCACCGGTGCCCACAAGAAGAGCGACTCAACAATCCCGGGCAACCGTCAACCCTCAAACCTCAAACCTTCAAAAAACAGATGGATCGGTGAATTCCAGTTGGGGTATGCTGAAGTGTCGGTCAAGCGCAGGAGGATGCGACATGACAACACATATCACCCCAAGCATCACCGTCCAGGTCAACGGAAAGCCCCACCGGATTCCGGAACAAGAGACCCTTGGGTCTCTCTTGCACCGGTTGGGAATTTCCGATAAAGGGACCGCCGTGGAAGTCGCCGGGAATATTGTCCCGGTTGTTCGTTTTGACTCCACCATCCTGGTAAATGGACAATCCATCGAAATCGTCCAAATGTTGGGTGGAGGTTGAGGTGACGACACAATTGGCCGATCCGTTGATTATTGGGGACCGGACCTTTTCGTCCCGGCTGCTGGTGGGTACGGGAAGGTTTTCTTCCCCGTCGGTCATGGCCAAGGCGCTTGAGTCCAGTGGAAGTGAGCTGGTGACGATGGCATTGCGACGGGTGGATATCTCCGATCCCAAAGATTCCATCCTGGTCGCCTTGGATCCGTCCAGATATCTCCTTTTGCCAAACACGTCCGGTGCCAGGGACGCCGCGGAGGCGATCCGCTTGGCCCAATTGGCTCGCGCCGCCGGAGGTCATGACTGGGTCAAGTTGGAAGTCACCCCAGAACCCAACCACCTGCTTCCGGACCCGATCGAAACCCTCAAGGCCGCTGAAATCTTGGTCAAGGAAGGCTTCACCGTCCTGCCCTATATGAACGCAGATCCGGTCTTGGCCCGCCACTTGGAAGCGGTGGGTTGCGCGACCGTCATGCCCCTGGGAGCACCCATAGGAACCGGTCACGGGCTCAAAACCCGCGATCAGATCGGGATCATCATCGAACAATCACGCGTCCCCGTGGTGGTGGATGCCGGATTGGGCGTCCCATCCCATGCGGCCGAAGCCATGGAAATGGGAGCGGATGCCGTATTGGTCAACACGGCCATCGCCATTGCGGAAGATCCATGCCGCATGGCCCTGGCTTTTCGCAAGGGAGTCGAAGCCGGACGCATGGCCTTTTTGGCCGGTGCCGCCCCCGAGAGTACCGCGGCCCAAGCATCCTCGCCTTTGACCGGATTTTTGTGGGAAACGTAATAAGCACAGAATTTTGTAGGGTGTTGGAGCGCCATCCGCCGAGCGAAATTGAAGCCGGATTGCAGGCCGTCACCGATGAGGATGTGCTCCGGGTGCTTGCATCCCCGGGCCCAGATCTGAAGACGGCCCTGGCTTTGTTTTCCGGTCCGGCCATGAATCATCTTGAGAAAATGGCCGGATTGGCGCACCGGATCACCTTGGCCCGCTTCGGACGCACCATTTCTTTGTATGCACCCTTGTATTTGTCGAACCACTGCATCAACCAATGCACCTATTGCGGATTCAACGCCCGACGCAAGGTCACCCGAATCCAACTGTCCCCCGAAGAGGCCGTCTCTCAAGCCCAGTGCCTGTTCGTTCAAGACATCCGCCATCTTTTGTTGGTCACCGGAGAAGCGCCGAACCAGTATGGGCTCGATTGCATTGGAGCGGTGGCTAGACGGGTGCGCCGGCGGGCGGCCAGCATTGCCGTGGAGATCTTTCCCTGCGATTTGGCGGGCTACACCCAACTGGCCCAGGCCGGGGTGGACGGATTGGTGCTCTACCAGGAGACCTACGATCCACAACGATACCGAGAATTTCATCCCGCCGGCCCAAAAAAGGATTTTTACGGCCGCTTGGCCGCCATGGACGCCGGCGGGCAGGCCCATTTTCGATCCCTGGGCATCGGGGCATTGCTGGGATTGACTCCGCACCGAGTGGAGGCGGTTTCGATGGTTTTGCACGGGGCCTACCTCATGCGCAAATACCCGCATGCACGTCTGGCCATCAGCTTTCCTCGTCTTCGGCCGGTCCCCTCGGGCACACCGGTTTTACATCCCGTGTCCGACGCGGAGCTGGTCCAACTGGTGATCGGATTTCGCTTGTTGTTTCCCGACGCCGAGCTGGTCGTCTCCACGCGGGAGTCGGCCCAGTTGCGCGATCGGCTCCTGCCCCTGGGGGTCACTCGCATCAGCGCGGGATCGCGAACAACCCCGGGCGGTTACGGTTGCGATCTGCCCGACAGCGCTGCCGGACAATTCGAACCCAACGACCAACGCAGTGTCGGGGAAGTCATCCAAGCCGTCCAAGCGGCTGGTTACGACACGGTGACTAAAGATTTTGACGCGGCTTTCATAGGGGATGCACCATGAGAAAACTGCGCCAAAAACGTGCCGCTGCCTTCCTGGACATAGATGTGTATCCCGTCACCGGACAGCTCCAAAGTGCCGGCCGGTCCACCCTGGAAATCGTAGACGCCATTGCCGCGGCGGGTTGTAAGATCTTCCAACTGCGTGAGAAAAACCTATCCAAGCGGTCCTATCACGAGCTGGCCGCCGAGATACGCAAACGTCATCCCGGTCTTCTGATGATCGTAAACGATCATCTGGATGTGGCCATGGCGGTGGGTGCCGATGGAGCTCATTTGGGCACAGACGATCTTCCTATCCACGCGGCTCGAAAAATTGCACCGGACATCCTGCTGGGCGCAAGCACGCACAGTCTAGAAGAAGCCCTGGCGGCCCAGGAGCAGGGCGCGGACTACGTCAACATCGGACCCATTTTCCCCACCCAAACCAAACAGGGGATTCGTTGTTTCCTGGGCCCCGAAAAAATTGCGGACATCGCCCCCCATCTTCAAATACCTTTCTCGGTCATGGGTGGGATTAAATTAGACAATCTGGATCAGGTTCTTTGCGCCGGAGCCCGTCGTATAGCAGTGGTTAGCGCAATTACCGCCGCCAAGGATCCGACTCAAGCGGCGGCACTCTTTAGAAAGCAGATCCTTTCTCGGCTATAAGCCATGGGAGGTTAGTGATGACAATATACGAAGACATTACCCGGCTCGTCGGGAAAACGCCTCTAGTCGAGCTCAAGAAGATCGGCACCGGGCTGAGCGCCCGGCTGTTGGCGAAACTGGAGTCTTTCAACCCAGGCTCCAGCGTCAAGGATCGCATCGGCCTGAGCATGATCGAGGCGGCCGAGAAAAAAGGTCAGATAAATAACGACACGATCCTGGTGGAGCCCACCAGCGGAAACACCGGGATTGCCTTGGCCTTCGTCGCCGCCGCTCGGGGCTACAAGCTGGTTCTTACCATGCCCGACACCATGAGCATCGAGCGGCGCAAACTGCTGGCCGCGTTCGGAGCCAAGCTTGTGCTTACCCCGGGATCCGAAGGAATGCAGGGTGCCATCAAGAAGGCCCAGGAGTTGGTCGAATCGGACCAACGCCATTTACTACTGCATCAGTTCCAGAACCCGGCCAATCCGGAAGCCCACCGCCGGACCACCGCCGAGGAGATATGGAAGGACACCGGCGGAAAGGTCGATATCCTGGTTGCCGGCGTGGGCACCGGCGGAACCATTACCGGTATCGCCGAGGTCATCAAGAAGCGCAAACCCGCCTTCAAGGCCATTGCCGTGGAGCCGGTCGACTCGCCGGTTCTCTCCGGCGGAAAGCCGGGACCGCATAAGATCCAGGGAATCGGAGCCGGTTTCGTGCCCGCGGTGCTGCGCATGGATCTGGTGGATGCGGTAGTCAAGGTGCGGCACGAAGAAGCCGGCGCTACCGCCCGGAGACTGGCCCGCGAGGAGGGCATCCTGGCCGGCATCTCCTCGGGCGCGAACGTCTGGGCGGCGATGGAGGTTGCCCGACGCCCCGAGAACCAGGGCAAGCTGATCGTGGTAGTGTTGCCGGACACGGGCGAGCGTTACCTCAGTACCTGGCTTTTTGAAGAAGAAAGCTGAGAGAAAAATGGCAGACGAGACTAAAGAGAATATACTCCCGAGCGTGGTGGCTGAGATCTGCGCCGCCAGTGACGGCCTGGCCCGGCGGCGTTCTCTGCCCTGCCAGTATGTTCTGCCGTCGCGCGATACGCTGATCGAGACGATCGAATTGCTGCGCTCGGTTCTCTTCCCGGGCTACTTCGGCACCGCGGAGGTCGACGACCAGAGCGTGTGTTTTCACGTGGGCGCTACCCTCGACCGGGTGCTGCGTACCCTAAAGGAGCAGGTGAAGCGCGGAGTGTGTTTCACCTGCGACCGCAAAGAGCCCGATTGTACCCAGTGTGAAGAAAATGCCCGGGTCACCACCAGGAAATTTCTGGCCAGATTGCCCGAAGTAAGGAGGTTGTTGGCCACCGACGTCCAGGCCGCGTACGAGGGAGATCCCGCGGC
>JAUXGL010000226.1 GCA_030622135.1 Deltaproteobacteria bacterium | reverse complement strand
CCGCAACGGCGCACCGCGCACGGGGGACCTCCGCGCCAGACCGGATCGGCCGCCAAAACGGCGCCGTAGCGATCGAGCACCTGCAGTTTCAGCGGCACCCCAGAAGGCGCCCGGACACGAAAGGAGCCATCCGCCTGCACCGGCGCTTCCCAGGTATCCACCAGCGTGTCCGCGTCCGAATCGCCGGCGCAGACGGCGCCGACCGAGTACCCGCCGATCTCCATCATCCAGGGAGCGATGGCCCCGGAAATCCCCTCGAGCACCCGGACCCTCACCACTCCCCGGCCGAGCAGCTCCGCGCCGACGAATCCCTCGAACCGGACCCCGCCCTCCGGACAACTCCCCACCCCGATGCCGGGATCGGGAATGCTTCGTTCCACGACCGGCCGGGGGCAGACCTCCGCCGACTGGGGCCGGTTGTAAACCGGGGTTCTCTTGCCGCTCCAAGGATCGAGAACGGCCAGGCTGAAGTCGGGAGCCAGGCCCCGGTCGCCGTCCTGGTTGTTCAGACAGCCACCCGGAACATTGGCGTAGGAAACCAGGAAACGCCCGTCCTGCAACCGGAACGGATCGCGAACCCGCCCTTCGGGCGAGCAACCACTCCCCGTGGGTATGCCCGCCACCACACAGTCACTCCAAGCCCCGTCGCCGCGCCGGCAGATGGTTCCGGCTCCCCAGGTGCCCGCCGGCGGAACACAGGCCGCCAGCCGATCCCCCGCATCCTGGAAGAAAAGCGGACCCAGAGGAACGTCCTGCAGGCCGGGGCCGTCCGGTGCGATGGAAGCGGCGCCGGTGGGATCGGCCCGGAAGGGCAGATACATCGGCTGTCCCTCCCGCTCGGTCCAGCGAACCAGCTGCAACCAACCGTCGGCCTGGATCCCGGCTCCCAACGTATCTCCCGGTCCCATGTCCAGGCGCACCAGGCCGCTTCCGTCCGGCTCCACGGCAACCAGTACCCGGGCGCGGCCACGTCCCGACATATCCACCAAACCATCGGGATCCGATCGGACGAAGGCGTACCTTCCGTCCGGCAGGTGCAATGGCCGGGTGTCGTCGGCGGGACCGAAGGTCAGCCGGGTGCAGGCCGGTCCCAGGTCCCCCTCTGCGGTAAAGCAATCGCCCCCCCGCTCGGCCTCCTCCAGGTCGAAGCGGTACAGGTGAAAGCGGTCGCCCGGATCGCACCGCATGGCCGCCAGGAGTGAACTGCCGTCCGGAGCCACATCGATCCCCAGCACGTCTCCCGCGGCAAAGTCGGTGAGCCGGATGACCTTGCCGCCGGGCGCGGCGGGCTTGAGCATGAGCAGGTTGCCGCCGGGCCGGGGGCCATCCGGCAACGCCAGGCTGCTGGCGTTCGGCGGCGGTGCGCGCGAGACGAAGATCAGCGCGGAAAAACCGAACTGTTCGTTTATCCCCTCCGGGAAAAGGTCTTCGCAGCCCCATCCCAGCAGGGATAAAACCAGCGCCGCTTTAATGAGACTTCTGCTCACGTGACTGCCTGCGGGGCTTGTAGCCAGGATCTCCCACCCCCCTTTCTCGGCAACCCCAATACGCCGAGTAAAATGGGTACCTTACCAGAGGCCAAAGAGTTTCCTTCACTCACCGTATCTATGACACCAAGCACCAGTGATTCCCTTGCGCAGTCAACGGGTTAACCCGGATCTCAAGGGCACCGGTGGCGGATTGGGGTGTAGCGCCCCCCTTTGTCCGGGGTTACGGTGCCCTTCTCCTTGATGTATCCGGCAACCAGCTCACGTATCAACGTGTGGGTGTTTTGCACGTTGGTGCCGCGGGAAAAGGCATAGTATCCGTCCCCCCCGTTCATGACAAACTCGTTGGTGGCTACCGTGTACAACTTATCCTCGTCAAGCTCGTCCCCGGTACGGGTGATGCTGATGGAAACACAACGGGCACCCTGAGGGGCATCGGGGTCGAAGGTCACTTCCAGCCCCGAGATCTCCATGACTCCGTAGGTGGCCGCCAATCCATGCTCCACCACCTCGCGGATCTGCGCGCCGGTCATGGTCAACTTCACCAGATTGTTGTCGAAGGGAACCGCTTCGTAAACGTGACCGAAAGTTATCACTCCCTTGGGAATGGACGCCCGGATGCCGCCCGAGTTGTACATGGCCACATCGATGGATATGTCCATGGCCCGCATGGCATCCGTGACCAGATTCCCCACCGGGGAATCCAGCGGCGCATTGCATTTCATGGCTTCGGTCGCCCGGCCCAGGCGAATGCGCTCCAGGTGGACAATGCCGCGCTTGAACTTCTTCAGCTTCTTGAGGTAGCCGGGCAGCGGCCGGATCACCTGGCCGGCGTATGTCGGCGGTTGGCCGTTCCGGTCGGTGCGGAAGAAGAAGGTGTTCTCGTAAATCACCACGTGGTCCTGGAGGACCCGGCCCGTGGCCCGGTCCACCACCAGATCCGCGCGCACGAAAGCGATGCCCTTGGGCCAGGGCTGGATCACCGGGATGGCGTTGACCCGGGCGGCAAAGGGCGTGTGCTGGTGACCGGAAAGGATCAGGTCCACCTCGCCGGGTTTGAGAGCCCGGGCCAGGTCGGCCGCCGGCCCAATCGCCTTCCCGGTCTTCTCGTCCACACCGATACCCGCGTGGACCACCACGATGATCACCGTGGCCCCCCGCGAGCAAACCTCGGGGAGCAAGCGGCGCAGGGTTGGAAGCAGCGGCTTGAACTCCAGGGTACGAATGTTGGCCGGGTGGGTAATCAAGGGCGTGTCCGCCGAGGTCATCCCGATGACCCCGATCTTGATCCCCCGGCGCTCCAGAATGGTATATCCGCTCAGGTTCTTCCACTCAACCGGCTTGTTTTTGGCCTTATCGTAAATGTTGCCGGCCAGAAAGGGAAACTTGGCCTCGCCGACGCGGGCCTTTATCACTCCCAGCGGATCTTCATCGGGGCCCGATGGAGTGCTGTGATAGCCCACGGGCCCGAAGTCGAACTCGTGGTTGCCCACGGCCACGGCGTCGTAACCCATGTCGTTGTAAAACTCGATCACCGCCCGACCCTCGCTGGCCGCCGAGAGCAGGGTACCCTGGTAAAGATCTCCGGCGTCGAGCAAAACCACGCCACCGGGATGAGTCGCGCGCAGAGCCTGGATGTAGGCACCTATGATGTCGATGCCGCCTACCTGCCGTCCCCCCACCACCTTGGCATGGCTATGTTCCAGCGCTCCGTGAAAGTCACTGGTACCGATGACAACCAGCTTCACCGGCGGAGCCGGAGCCGCTTCTTCGGCACTCCTGGCTAAAAAAACCGGTCCGGCCAGGAAAATCGGCAGCCATATCCACACAACCCTGCGCATCGACGACAATCTCCACTACCCACCCCAGTTCTTCATTATATCACCGGCGAATTCCGCGCAACAACCGGTTTCCCCCCATAACCTCGAATTGTTCGAGAACCATCGGCTTGACAGCCGAGCGCGGTTTGAACATGATGGTCTGGCGAACATTTAAAATCGCAAATCGCCATGAAGTATATATCTTGTGCAAAGACCGACATCGGCAAGAAGCGAGACCACAACGAGGACAGCTATCTGCTGGATTTGGAGCTGGACTTGTTCGTGGTGGCCGATGGAATGGGAGGCCACGCCGCCGGCGAGGTTGCCAGCCGGGAGGCAGTCGAAGCCCTTCGCGACAACGTCCTGGCCAAGAAAAACGTGCTGCAGTCCTTCCTCGAAACCCCCGACAACGACACCGCGGAGCTGGTCAGGAAGAACCTGGAGTTGGCGGTCCGGGTAGCGGGATACCAGGTGTTCGGAATGACCGAGATCGACCCGGATCGCAAGGGGATGGGCACTACCCTGTCCCTGCTCCTGCTCACGCCCACCGCCGCCTTCATCGCCCATGTCGGCGACAGCCGCATCTACATGATCCGGGAAGGGAAGTACCGCCTGGCCACCCACGACCACACCTACGTCGCCACCATGGTCAAGCAGGGAAAGATGACCGAAGAGCAGGCCCAGCGCTCACGCTACTCCAGCGTCTTGCTCCGAGCGGTGGGGCCCCACGACTATGTGCAGGTGGACACGCGCATCCTGCGGCACAAGATCGGCGACGTCTTCCTGCTGTGTTCCGACGGACTGCACGGGTACCTGCAGGACGGTGAGCTCACCAACTATGTAGACGTCCGGGACCTGCCCGGCTCCATGGACAGACTCATCCGGATGGCCCTCGACCGTGGGGGTAAAGACAACATCACGGGAATACTGGTAAGGATCGATCCTTAGCTTGGTGCCCGTCTAAAAAAACCGAAATGTCCCAATGTCCCCTTGATCCCCACGTGATCCCCAGCCGCCGGTTTCGGTCAGCCTTGACAACCGGGGCGGCAAAAGCCTAAGAATGCCTTCCAACCGGATGGGAGACATGCAGGAACAACCCACAGTCCAGACACGCAACTTCAGCATCATTGCCCACATCGATCACGGCAAGTCCACCCTGGCCGACCGCCTGATCCAGCACGCCGGGCTGGTGGAGAAACGTGATTTCCGCGAACAGATCCTCGACGACATGGACATCGAGCGCGAGCGAGGCATCACCATCAAGTCGAACACGGTCTCCCTGCCCTATACCGCGGCCGACGGCCAGCGGTTCGAGCTGAACCTGATCGACACCCCCGGGCACGTGGATTTCACCTACGAGGTGTCCCGTGCGCTGGCCTCCTGCGAGGGGGTGCTGCTGCTCACCGACGCCGCCCAGGGGGTGGAAGCCCAAACCCTGGCCCATCTTTACTCCGCCCTGGAGCACGATCTGGAGATCGTACCCGTCATCAACAAGATCGACCTGCCCGCGGCCGATATCGACGCGGTCCGTGAGCAAATCGAACGGGACCTGGGCCTGGACCCGGACGAGGCCGTTTTGTGCTCGGCCAAGACCGGCGAAGGCGTGGAAGACATCATCGCGGCAATCATCGAGCGCATCCCCGCGCCACCCCAGAAAGAGGACGAACCGCTTTCGGCCCTGGTGTTCGACGCGCGCTACGATCCCTTCCGGGGCACGGTGATCTCCTTTAGGATGGTGACCGGAGCCCTGGAGCGCAAACAGACCATACGCTTCATGTCCAACAAAGCCGCCTACGCCGTGGAGGAAATCGGCCGCTTCCGGATCAAGCGTGAGCCCGCCACCAGGCTCCGCGCCGGTGACGTGGGCTACCTGCTCGCCGGGATCAAGACCGTGTCCGACGTGAGCATCGGCGACACCATCACCCTAGACGACTACCCGGCACAAAAACCGCTTGCGGGCTTTAGGGAAATCAAGCCGGTGGTGTTTTCCTCCATCTACCCCATCGCCAACGACGACTACCCGTCCCTGGTCGATGCGCTCGAAAAGTACAAGCTGAACGACGCCGCCCTGGTCTACCAGAAGGACTCGTCGGCGGCCCTGGGTCAGGGCTTTCGCTGCGGTTTTCTGGGGCTGCTGCACGTGGAGATCGTCCAGGAGCGTCTGGAACGGGAGTTCAACCAGTCGATCATCATGACCATGCCCTCGGTACGCTACCGCTTCGACCTGAAGAACGGCGAACGGGTGGTGGTGGACAATCCGGCGAATTTCCCCGATCCCATGCAAATCGAATCGTCCGAGGAACCCTACATCCGGACCACCATTCTGATCCCCGAGCGCTACATGGGTGCGGTCATGCAATTGTGTCTGGATCGTCGTGGAGACAATTCCAGTTTCTCCTACCCGGCTCCCGGGCGGATCGAAATAAACATCGACCTGCCGCTGGCCGAGGTGATCTTCGACTTCTACGACCGGCTGAAGAGCGTCACCCAGGGGTACGGGTCCTTCGACTACGAGCTGGTCGGGTACCGCCGGTCCGATCTGATCAAGCTCGACATCCTGGTCAACGGCGTGCCGGTGGATGCCCTGGCCACCATGGTCCACCGGGATCGCGCCCGGGGCCGGGCGCTCAGGATCTGCGAACGGCTCAAGGAAGAAATCCCCAGGCAGATGTTCAAGATCGCCATCCAGGGGGCCATCGGCTCGACCATCGTCGCCCGCACCAACATCTCCCCCTTCCGCAAGGACGTGACCGCCAAGTGCTACGGCGGCGATATCTCCCGCAAGCGCAAGCTTCTGGAGAAACAGAAAAAGGGCAAGAGACGAATGAAGATGGTGGGCCAGGTGCAGATTCCCCAGAGCGCCTTCGTGACCATTCTCAAGACCGACCGGGAGTAGCCGTGCACGAGCTCTTGGGCCTGTATGTGCACGTGCCTTTCTGCAAGGGCAAGTGTCCCTACTGCGACTTCCACTCGGTGCACGCTCCCGAGCGCGTGCCCGTATTCCTGGAGAACCTCGGCCGGGAAAGCGAGCTCTGGACCGAGGCCATGGGCCCCTTCGACAGCCTGTACATCGGCGGCGGTACCCCCAGCGCGCTGTCGCCTCGACAACTGACCGGTTTGCTGAGCTCGATCCGCCGGCAGCACAACTTTAAAGCGGAGACGGAAGTCACGGTGGAGCTCAACCCGGCCGACGTGGATGCCGGGCTCCTTGCCTCTCTGCGGCAGGCCGGGGTGAACCGGCTAAGCCTCGGGGTGCAATCTTTCGACGACGACGAGCTGCGTTTACTGGGCCGTCGCCACGATGGGGCCGGTGCCCGGCGGGCCATCGAGACGATCCGCGAGGCCGGATTCGCCGCCCTGGGAATGGATCTGATCCACGGTCTGCCGGGATCCGACCTTCGTCGCTGGAGCAAGAACCTCGAACAGGCGCTCGGCTTCCATCCGGAACACCTGTCCTGCTACGCCCTGACGGTTGCACCCGACACCCCGTTCGGCCGGATGCAGAGAGAGGGCACGCTGGTGATACCGGATGAGAACACGAACGCGGCCCTCTTCTTAGAAACCTCACGAATTCTCGCGGAGGCCGGCTACGATCACTACGAGGTCAGCAACTTCGCCAGAAATCCAAAACTGCGCTCGCGTCACAACCAGAAGTACTGGAGGCGAGTTGCCTATCTGGGCCTGGGTCCGGCGGCCCATTCGTATGACGGGCGAAAACGCTGGTGGAACCTGCGCGACCTGGGCGCCTACGACCGGGCCCTGAGCGCCGGCCGGCGCCCGGTCGAGGACTTCGAGGAAATCGACCCGGAGCAGGCCCGGCTGGAGGAGCTCTCGCTGGGGATGCGCACCTCCGACGGGGTAGATCTGTCCCGGCTCCGCGAGCGCCAAGAAACCCATGAGACCATCGAGCGACTGCTTGAGGAAGGGCTGGTCACCGACGAAGATGGACGGTTGCGTCCTACCTCCGCGGGCTTCATGGTGGCCGACGGAATT
>JAUXGL010000020.1 GCA_030622135.1 Deltaproteobacteria bacterium | reverse complement strand
TACGAGAGGACCACAAGTAAATTATCTCACTAGTATAGTGGCACCGCGTATATTGAGTTCCTTTGGGAAGTCAATATGTTATGTCGAAACGTAGGGGCACCAGTGGGAGATTGGGGTCATCCCGAGGCAGTTGAGTGGCGCGCCGCCACGTGGTATCTGGTGGTCTGGGAGGTTTCAACAGGCCCGGGCACTTCCCGGAGCCAGTCGTATTGGGATCCGTCCGCTCTATCGGCGCGGGTTACGAGTGCCGCATCCGCCTGACCGATGGGATCCTTGACGAAGCCATTCTTTCGCTTAAGGAGGAAATATAATCATGGTATTCCCCACAAACGATTCTCAACCGATCTGGGCCGTGACCCCTGAAAAAATTCAGGAGGCTGTACGCCGAATCGTAGAAACCGCTCAGCCGTTGAAGATCATCCTGTTCGGTTCCCATGCGCGGGATGACGCACGAACCGACAGCGATGTGGACATTCTTGTCATTGAACGCGATGTCAAGGACCGCTTTGCCGAGATGGTCCGTTTGAATACCGCGCTCCGGGGACTGATTCTGGCTGTGGATATACTCGTGATTGACGAAAAGGGGTTTGAGTCGTGGGCCGAGACGCCCGGCAGCGTGTACCATGCGGCGCAAAAAGAAGGGAAGGTGATCTATGAAGCGGCTTGAGATGGTTCGAACCCTGATGAGCAAAGCGGCGCAGGACGAAGCGGTCCTGGAAGCGCTTCTGCCTGACCGGAAGTTCAATGACGAAACCCTTGGATTCCACGCGCAGCAGGCCGTGGAAAAAACGATCAAAGCCTGGCTGGCTTACTTGGAAATCGACTATCCCAGCCGGTCGCAACCGCGGCCAGCAGCAACAGGCCGGGAACCAGGGTTATGAGAACCTTACTGTTCATGATTACCATTTGCTAGTTGTTGGCCGGGGCGCCTTCACCGGCGCGCCGCTCGACGTCTTGTTCTTTGGATAAATAGGCTTGTTGACGGTAGATCCTTTTGCGGGCCAGCACGGGGATGCAGATGAAGGTGGCCAGGGCGGCCACGATCATCGCCGTGGCGGTGAGGCTCCCCACGTTTTGCAACGGGCGGGCCTCGCCCAGGGTGAGCACGAAGAAACCCGCGCAGACCATGATGGCGTTGGTCCAGATGGCCGGCCCGGCGAAATTGGCTGCCCTGGCCGCGGCGTCCTGCAGCGGCTCTCCCGCCCGGACGTGCCAGGCGGAGGTCAGATGCACCGCGTAGTCTACCCCCGCGCCAAGAATCAGGCTGGCCAGCATGGCGGTGCCGATGTCCAGGCGAACACCGATCAGGCCCATTCCCCCGTAAATGACCAGTAACGTCAGCAGGGTGGGAGTGGTCACCAGCAATCCGCTGAAGATGGAGCGCAGGTACACCGACATTATAAGCACCACCAGCACCAGGGCGAAGGCCAGGCTCTTGACCTGATTGGATGTCGCGCTGATGGACAGGCCCCGGTGCATGACCGGAAGTCCGGTGACCCGCATATCCAAAGAGCCCGTGGCCGCACCCGGCGCGGCCGGCAGCATGGCGGTGGGATTATCCAGGTTCAGAAGCGTGGTACCCAGGGCGGCTACGAACCGGCGGCCCTTGTCCGCCGCGGGAACCTTCAGGTCGATATCGTCGATCAGCTGCTCGGCCCTCCGGGCCGCGCGCTGCATCTTCCACATCTCGGTCAGGGGGGCTGTGACCGAAAAGGCCAGATCCATAACCAGCGCGTCATCCGCGGGCCGCTGCATCAAAGCAGCCAGCGAGCGGGTCAACGTGCCTTCGCTTGTGGAAGGTCCGAGCTTGACCAGCGATTCGGCCACGTCTTCTCTGGACACTCCGGCCCGGGTGCAATCCACCGCGCACTCGTCCGAGCCGAGAAACCTCAGCAGGTCCGCTTTCACCCGGCCGGGATCCGCGCTTGGTGTGGGCCCGGCCAGGTACTCGCCCAGGCGTTGCCGGTGGCCGCCGTCCAGAGGCACGGCGTAGACATGCGCCAACGACCGGATCCGCAAGGTGACCAGGTCATGAATCCGTTTCTGGACACCATCCGCGCCTTGCTGCCCGATTTTGAAGTGGGTCACCGTCTCCGTGGCCACGATCCGTTCCACCTCCTCCAGCAGCTCCTCGATCTCCTCGGCCCGGCCGGCATCCACCTTGATGTGCATCAATGCCTGGCGGCGGTCCCGGGTGACCACCTGGGCCAGGGAGGGATCGCCGACCAGAAACGTATACTGCAGTCTCACCTGCTCGGGCGTGTCCGGGACTCGGCGCTGGCCCACCATGGCCTCGGTGGACTTGGCCATTATGTCGGACACGTGGAGCACGTTGCTCACTCGGGGAAGCAGCGATATCCGGTCGGCCAGTCGCTGCCACTCTCGCAGGACGTGGGGATCGTTCAGATCGCCCTTCACGTGCACCTGGATGAAGTGGGAACCGCCGAAGTACTTGCGCAGGAACTTGTCGCTCTTGTCCGGGGGACTGTCTTTTGAGTAGAAGGATGCGTTCTCCATGCGGGCGCTCACCCGGGAGATCAGCGTGCCGGCGCCCAATCCCACCGCCAGAAGAACCAGACCAACCACCAGCCGGTGCCGGCGGGCGAACATCGAAAGCCGCGCGGTGAGTTCTCCCAGGATGCTCGCGGGAGAAGGCTTGTGCTTCAACCGGGTCAACACCACCACCGCGGGGATGAAGGTGACCGAAAGGGCCAGGGTGGCCAGAATCCCCAGGGCGGTGAACAGGCCGAAGGTCCGCAGGGGCTGGATGTCCATGGCGACGAAGGAAAGCAGGCCGGCGGCGGTGGTGAGCCCGGCGGTCAGCACCGTGGGTCCCACCCCGCACATGGTCTGCATCAACGCCTCCGGGTAGTCCTTTTTCTCCGAGTAGGCGTAGTACCTAAAGAGCATGTGGATTCCGTAGGCGCTGCCGATGGCAAACAGGATCACCGGCATGGAACCTAAGACGATGTTGAAACGGATGTCGAAGCCGGCCATTACTCCCAATGAGAACAGGGTGCCCAATGCCGTGGAGAACAGCACCAGGCAGACGCCGATGATGTCGCGGAAGGCCACCATCATGACGAGTACGATGGCCAGCACCGCCCAGGGAGTCAGCCGGCGGATGTCCTTCTGGGTGGTGTCGTAGATGTAGGTGGATATGAAGGGACCGCCTCCCCAGTACTTGTGATGATTGGGGAAGGCCTCGTCCACCACGCCGCGGATGTTGCCGGCCATGGCTCTTTGATCGCTGCCGTAGGCCAGAAAGCAGTAGATCAGAACCGCCCGGGCGTCTTTTGAAATCAAGTGGCCCACCAGGTGGTCCTTGGACATGACCTTCCGGCGTAGTGTCTCCTGCTCGGTTGTGCTCTCGGGGATCTCCTCGACCAGCGTGGAGGTGACAATGCCGCCTCGCTTCAGGTCCGGGGCGAAGTCCACCACGTTGGCCAGGCTGAGCACGTGATCCAGGCCCCGGGTGTCCTTTAGATCCTTGGTGGCCCGCTGGAGCCTGTGGAGGAAATCGGGAGCGAACACGTCCTCCGCCTCGATTCCCACCAGCGCCAGATCCAGGCTGCCGAACCGCTCGTTGACGTAATAGAAGGCTTCTACGTCGGGGTTGTCGCGGGGGAGGAACGCCAGCACGTCGTCGTCGTGCCCGAGGTTTCCCACCTTGTACAAACTCACCAGGGACAGCAGGGCCACCACCGACACCACGCCCCAGGCTACGCTACGATTCAGAATCCATCGGGCCAGCGTCTTCATTTCTAGACCGCTTGATACGGCACGACCTTCACGCTTGAGTCACACCTACAAATCAGGTGCAGCTTCGCGAGTTTTGCCAAAGTCACCAGCACCTCCCAAGGCAAGTCTTGTCCCGTGGCGCGAAGCGACAAGGGGCTAGCCCTTCTCCACGTAAACCGCCATCAGCGCCTTGAGCACCTCGACGGCTTTCACCATTGCCCCGATGGGTATCCATTCCTGCCGCGAGTGGAAGTTGTAGCCGCCCGCAGACAGGTTGGGGGTGGGCAGGCCCTCGAAGCAGAGCCGGGCGCCGTCGGTACCGCCCCGGATGGCCGTGCGCTTGGGTTCCAGGCCGCAACGCCGGACTGCCTCTTCGGCACGGGTCACCACCGCGGGGTGATTGTCGAGCACGAATTTCATGTTGCGGTAGGACTCCTTGATCTCGATCTGAATCTGCGCTCGGGGTTCGTAGTCGAGCAGCTCCTTGCGGATGCGCTCGAGGTGAGCCTCCATCTTCTTGAGACCCTCCTCGGAGAAGCTGCGCACCAGGACGGTGATCTTGGCCGCGGAGACATTCCCGGTGACACGATAAGGGTGCAGGTAGTCCTGGCGCCCCTCGGTCGTCTCCGGAACGCCTTCGGCGGGTATCCGGGAGACGAAGTCGGCCGCGAGCCTCACGGCATTGACCATCTTGCCTTTGGCATAGCCCGGGTGAACATCGATCCCCTTGATGTTGACGGAGGCGGTGTTGGCGCAGAAGGTCTCGTCTTCCACCTCGCCCATCCCGCTGCCGTCGAGCGTGTAGGCCGCGTCCGCGCCAAAGGCCTGCGTGTCGAAGTACTTGGTGCCGTTGCCCACCTCCTCGTCCGGTGTGAACCCCACGCGGATCTTGGGATGGGGGAGGGAGGGATTCGACTTCAGCACGGAAAGCAGCGTCATGATCTCGGCGATGCCGGCCTTGTCGTCCGCTCCCAGCAGGGTCGAGCCATCCGAGGTGATGATGTCGTCCCCCTTGTAGTTTTCCAACTCCGGATTGTCCTCCGGCAGGATGGGTTTCTCCGGGTACTTGGCCAGCTCGATCCCTCCGCCCGGGTAGTTCTCGACAATGACGGGATTGACGTCTTTCCCGCTCACCTCCGGATAGGTGTCCACGTGGGCCAAGAGTCCCACCGTGGGTATCTTGACAGCGGCCTGGATGCCGGACGGAACATTCTTTGGAAGGGTGGCGGTGACGTACCCGTTCTTGTCGATCTGGACCTCATCCGCTCCGACCTGCTTCAACTCCTCCACCAGCATGCGCGCCAGATCCAGTTGCTTCTCGGTGGAGGGATACCGGTCTTCCACGCCCTCCTTCGACTGGGTGTCCACCTTCACGTACCTCAGAAACCGTTCGACCACTTCGCCACGAATGTCCATGTGCTTACCTCCTGATGCGGGAACATAGCATGCCGCCCGCCACCCCTCAATGTAGATTTGTATTTCCCCCCGGATCTATTCCTGCCGTCGCCGCACGTAGACGCCGGCCATCTGGTCTGCTTCCACCTTCAGCTTGACCACCCGGCCGGCGTCGTCCCGCTTGACCTTGACCAGAAACCACTCGTTCCCAATCTTTATGGAGGGATTCTTCCCTTGCATGCGCCAACTCCCGGTTTTCTGGAGGTCGGTTTCCTGGGGATCGTTGGGGATGTACAGGAACCGGTAGGTTCCGGATACACCGAAGACCAACTCCCGGTCCCGGGCGTAGTCCGGACCGGAAACCCAGGTGTCGAGGAAATCGATCACCCGCTTACCCTTTTTGACGTGGGCTTTTAGGCGTTTCCCGTTCAAGGGCCGGCTGCCCTCGTAGAAAACGATGTCACTGATGCAGGTGTGGCGCGGGCCGGATCCCCGGTAGCCTGCCTTAAGTTTCAGCACCAGCCGGTCGGTGGCCAGCGTCGGATCGAAGCTAAGAGCCTGAGAGCCTTGTTTGTCTTCCAACTCGACCGTGTGTACCATATTGCCTTCGAAAACCGTCATCCGGCGCACCCGGTTGAAAGACTGGTAGGTCTTTTCGCTTTTCTGGTTGCCGGTGGCCATGATCATCTTTTCGATGTGGGCCTGCCCGGTGAAGACCACCTCGATCTCCGCACCCTTCCCCGTCCCGGTGCTGCACCATACCGTGGACGGGTCATCGTCTAGGATATTCAAAGCGCTGTATTGGCCCGGACGGCCGCGCCCCTGATAATCCCCGTTGCTGCGCGCATAGAGCACTTCTTCCGCCGAGGCAGTCAAAGGCACCGCAATCCACAATATTTGAAGCAACCATACCCGCTTCATTGTAACTCCTTGGTGACTTTTGGCCATGGAAACGACGCAAACACGGACCCCGGCATTCACCATCATTTCCCAGGTCTATCATTTCCCAGGCCTTCCCCATAACACGGCCGCCACTACAAGGCAATCGGTGCCGGTGGCTTCGCTGGGCCGGATGTATTCGTAAAGGGCCATGACGCCGCAGACGAAGTTCGAATGCGTCAAGGCCGCGTTCTTGGGCGCCCCGATGGTCCCGCCGGTGTAGTCGAATCCGACCTATGAGATTTTATGGAATTTGCTGTGGATTTGTGTTTTGCTGGACCTCTCTGTAGGTGGCCTCCTGGTTCTTTTTACTCGGATTTCCTGTCCTGATTCTTTGCCTTACAAGGGTGACTGAAATGTCTGGAAAAAAGGATGACATTAAAAAAACCAAAATAGTATTAATTTCAGAACTTCAAGCACTAAGGAAGAAGAATGCAGAGCTGGAATCTTTGGCTGAACATCGCAAGCAGGCGGAAGCGGCACTGAAAGAGAGTGAAGAAAAGCTCAGAAACTTTATTGAATTTACCCCACTGGGGATTTGGTGTTTTCAACCCGTAAAACCTGTCAATATCAATAATCCTGAAGATCAAATGATTGCCGAGTTTTTTAATAGTATTTGTATAGAGTGTAATGACACTTATGCAAGCATGATGGGTGTTTCAAAAGAAGAAATTCTTGGATTGAAACTATCCGATGCCATGCCGAATACAGACGAAAACAGGAATTACTTAAAAGCCTTCATCAAAGAGGGGTTCAAATTATCCGGGGGTATTTCAAGAGAGCTAACTGAAGGTGGAGAAGAAAAATATTTCTCGAATTCAATGGTTGGGGTTATTAAAAATGGTAAACTGATAAGTGCCTGGGGAACGCAAATTGATGTTACCGAGCAGAAGCGGATGGAGGAAGAAAAAGTTAGACTGGAATCACAGCTGCACCATTCCCGGAAGATGGAGGCAATCGGCGTCCTGGCCGGCGGTATTGCTCACAATTTCAATAATATCTTGACGGGAATTCAAGGGCATGCCTCCTTGATGAAAGTGGACAAAGGGCATTCCTCTTCTGACTATAAACATTTGAATAGCATCGAAGAATCTGTCCGCAGTGCGGTGGATCTGACCCAACAGCTTTTAGGTTTTGCCAGAGGTGGGAAATATATCACCAAGCCGATCGATCTGAATGCACTGATAAAGAACGAGAACAAGATGTTCGGGCGGACCAAAAGAGAGATTGAGATTCACGGCAAGTACGACAAACAACTTTGGGCCGTGGAAGCGGATCGGGGGCAGATGCAGCAAGTACTGCTAAATCTTTACATCAACGCTTGGCAGGCAATGCCCAAAGGTGGACACATCTATGTTCAAACCGAGAATGTAAGCATTGACGAGGATTGTGGAAAAGCCCTTGAGATTACCCCGGGCCGGTATGTAAAAACATCCGTGACGGACACCGGGACAGGTATGAATAAGGAAATTCAAAAGAAGGTGTTTGAACCATTTTTTACCACCAAAGACCAGGGAATAAGCACCGGTTTGGGTCTGGCCTCCGCATATGGCATAATTAAGAACCATAAGGGCTACATCAATGTTTACAGTGAAAAGGGAAAAGGAACCACTTTCAAGATTTATCTACCGGCTTCATGGGAAAAAGTTGTTTTAGAGAAAAAGCCGCCTAAAAAATCAGTAAAGGGAGAAGGGACCATTCTACTGGTGGATGATGAGTCGTTGGTCATCGAAGTAGGCAAGAAGTTATTGGAAAAACTGGGCTACCTGGTGCTGACGGCCAATAGCGGGAAGGAAGCCATCCGGGAGTATGAAAAAAACAAAAAGGAGATCAAACTGGTTATTCTTGATATGATCATGCCGGTGATGGGCGGTGAGGAAACTTTTGATAGATTAAAAGAGATTGATCGTGATGTTTGTGTTCTGCTCTCCAGCGGATACAGCCTCAATGGTCAAGCCGAAGAAATATTGAACAAAGGCTGTGCAGGTTTTTTGCAGAAACCTTTCACCATGAACGAGCTTTCAGAAAAAGTAAGCAGCATCCTGGAGCACGCAAATGGGGTCAAGTCTTAGGTAGAGACACGGTTGCCCGGGTTTATTGAGAGAAGTTACGGTTTCTGCTTGGCGCGTTCTTCGTCGCGGAGCTCGCGGCGGAGGACTTTGCCGATGGGAGATGTCGGCAGGGAGTCACGGAATTCTATGTAGCGGGGACGCTTGTAGCCGGTCAGGTGCTCCTTGGAGAAGGCCTTGATTTCGTCTTCGGTGGCGGATTCGCCGGGCTTCAACTGGACGAAGGCTTTGACTACCTCGCCGCTCTTTTCGTCGGGGACGCCGATTGCGGCGGCCATGGCCACCTTGGGGTGCCGGTAGAGGATCTCCTCGACGTCCCGAGGGTAGACATTGAAGCCGCCGACCAGGATCAGGTCCTTCTTGCGGTCGGTGATTACCAAGAAGCCTTCCTCGTCGTAGTGGCCGATGTCGCCGGTGAGAAAGAAGCGCTTGCCGCCGATGTCTTTGAAAACGTTTTCGTTCTCTTCGGGGCGGCCCCAGTAGCCCTGCATCACCTGCGGGCCGTGGATGACTATCTCGCCGTCCTGGCCCTGGGGCAGTTCCTTGGTGGGATCCTCCAGATCCACGATCTTGATGTCGGTGCCGGGGAAGGGGAAGCCCACCGAGCCAACCTTGCGCTGCTCGGGGTTGGTCGGATTGAGGGTCGCCACGGGGGTGGTCTCGCTGAGACCGTAGCCTTCGAAGATTACGCCGCCGGTGATTTCTTCGAAGCGCTTTATCACCTCCACGGGCATGGGGGCGCCGCCGGAGCCGCAGGCCATCAAGGACGTCAGGTCGAACTTGGACAGCAGGGGGTGGTTCATGAAGGCCACGTAGATGGTGGGCACGCCGACCAGCGCGGTGGCCTTGTAGCGCTGAACCGCATCGAGCACCTTGGTGAACGGCGGGTTGCCCGCGCGGGGATCGGGGACGCAGATCAGGCGCGAGCCGGAGAAGGCCGCGCCCAGCAGGCAGATGGTCAGGCCGAAGCTGTGGTACCAGGGGAGGACGCCCAGCCAGGTGTGGAAACCGCCGAAGCGGAGCGTCTCCGGCTTGCCGCCGGGCTCATGGCGCATGCGGATATACTCGTAAAGGGCCATGACGTCGTAGACGAAGTTCGAATGCGTCAAGGCCGCGCCCTTGGGCGCCCCGGTGGTGCCGCCGGTGTAAATGACCACGGCCAGATCCTCGGTGGGATTGATCTGGATATCGGGCGGATTTGGATCGGCACCCCTTACAATCTCGTCGAAGAAGAAGTGTCCGGGGTGGTAACTCCTTGCCCTGGGGATCTTTCCCAACAGCCCACCGATGAGCCCTTTCAGGACCGGCAACTGGGACTTGACCGAGCAGATCACCACCGTGTCCACGTCGGTTCCCTCGATGGCCTTCGCTGCGGTCTGGTAAAATTCGGGATGATCCATGACGAAGACCGCCTTGGCCCCGACGTCCTTGAGTTGGTAGTTCAACTCGTTGGTTTTGTACAGGGGATTGCAGGTCACCGCCGCGGCACCGGCCTTGAGAATGCCGAAGAGCGCCGGCGGGTAGTGGGGGATGTTGGGCATGAAGATTCCCACCCGGTCGCCCTTCTCGATCCCCCGCGAGGCCAGGAAGCCGGCGATCCGGTTGGCGGTGTCCCGCACCTGGGTAAAGGTGCGCGTGGCGCCCTCGAAGATGGTGTAGACCAGGTCGGGGTACTTCTCGGCGGTGTCGTCCAGCAGGGAAAACAGGGGCCGGTCGTACCCGCCGATATCGTGGGCGACGCCCTCGGGCCACTTGTGCCGGTGCCAGAGCTTCTCTTTCATGGGTTCCTCCTCCCCTCCAGAAGCGGACATAGCCAGCCTCATGTACAGACGCGGATGTTCGGCTGGAGCCCGTAAGGCTTACCAGGCTTCCTTCCCCCCGCTGATAAAGTACCGCAGCGACAGGTTGAGCATGCGCTCCATGCAATCGACGACCAGGTTATGGAGCACGTGGGGGCCGACCCGGAGCGCGTCGTAGTAGTGCTGCCGCTCCACGTCGGGGACGATGACAGGGTAGTAGCCGCTGCGTAGCACCATGTAGTTCATCACCAGTCGGGCCACCTTGCCGGTCTCGGAATCGAAGGGAAAGATGGACATCAGGCGGTAGTGCACCTCGGCCGCCTGCCGAACCGGGTGGTACTGCTTGTACTCCTTGGTCTTCATGCTTCTGACCAGCCGGTTCATCTGGTAGGAAATGCGCTTGGGCGGAGCGATGTCGTGGAAGTACATGCGGTGGATGGGGATTTCCTTCCGGTACACCCCGCCCCGCTTGTCGTCCAAACCGTATGTCAGAAGCAAATGCAGATTCTTGATGAAACTCAGCGTGGGAATGCAGGACGAGGAAGTGGCGATCTTCTTCATATTTTCGATGGCGTTTTTATGGTTGCGTATTCGTTGGTAGACGGGAATGAGAATGCCGCCCTCCATCGTGGCGTGGTCGAGGGCCGCCTTGAGGTCAAAGACGTCCAAAACCACCCCCTCCAGCGCGTTTTCGTGATATATCCAGGAGAGTTCGAAGCGCTCGTGAAAAAGGCGGGCTAGTTCTTTGTTCTCTCTTATCTTTTCTGTTAATTCCTTGGTTTTGTCGTCGATGTCGAAATAAACTGTTCGCAACCGGTACCCCCTTGCTTCGGCAGGGCCCGCAGGTGGCGATTTTCTAGCATACCCGTTCTCCCTTGTCAAAAACTGTCCGAAAAACCGGCACAACCCACCGATTTGTAAGGATCTACATCATTACAAAGAAAGATCGGCAAACCGGGTCAACCGGCTCCTTTCGCGCCGGAGCGCACCAAGAGCTTCTGGGGAGCATATTTGCCCAGGGCCCAGGCAGATCGGGGCTGCCGTCAGGCGTTTCATGGCGACGGAGATATCACCGGGTGTGCGGAATGACTAACGGATTGTAAGAGCGCGGGCGGGAGGCGGCATGGTTCCCTCGATCTCCACGGCGACGTTCCAGATCTCCTCGGCTCGGATCTTGATGTCCGAGAACTTGGTTTCGCGCCCCGATTCGCTCAGATCGTCATCGATGTGCAGGACCAGGTTGTACTCGTCGTTCTGGATGGAGTAGTAGACCCAGGCGGTTTCGTCGAGGCGAACGTGCACCGCGTCCTCGCACTCGGCCACCTGCAGGCCCATACTCCGAGCCACGTACTTGATCGCCGGAAAGGTGGCCCGGGCGTTGGCCACGCCGACGGGCAGGCGGTAGGTTCTAAACGACCCACAGCCGACAACCAGCGCCACGAGCAAACCCGCGACTATCCAGTTAATCCTCTGCATGCCTGCCTATTATGATACCACTCTTGCGGATCTTTCTGCTAGTGTGGTGTCGGTCCCATTAACCCGGGTCCCAGGGGCACCGGTAGCGTATTGGGGCAAAAAGGCCATGACCGAGGAATAGACCATGAGACCGAAGGCGTTCGCGAAAACGGATGTTGGCAAGAGGCGCTCCAATAACGAGGACACCTTCCTGGTTGACGAGTCACTGGGACTGTATGCGGTAGCGGACGGCATGGGCGGACACGCCGCCGGAGAGGTGGCCTCCCGGATGGCCCTTGACATTGCCAAGCGGGAGTTGGGCAACTGGTCCGGGGTCTTAAACGAGTACAAACCGGACAGCTCGGCGGAAGTCCGTGACGTAATCCTGAATTTAATCGAGGAGACCCTACAGCGCGCCTGCCGGGCGGTTTACCAGGAAAGCGTTGACAACCCCAAGCGCAAGGGTATGGGCACCACGGTTTCCATGGTTCTGATCAAGAACGCGGGTGCCTTCTTTGGCCACGTGGGCGACTCGCGCATCTACTTGGTACGGGGAGGCGCGGTCCACCAGCTGACCGAGGATCACTCCCTGGTGCGCGAGATGTACAAGCAGGGCCACATCGGTAAGACCGGCGCCGAGGAGGCGGTGTTTAGGAACGTCATCACCCGGGCGGTGGGGCACGAGGAACGGGTCCGGGTGGACACGCTGCAGATGGACCTGCTCTCCGAGGACTGCCTGCTGCTCTGCTCGGACGGACTCTCCGACTACCTGCGGGCCGGCGACGTGGAAAAGACCCTGGGCAAAGGCCCCCTAAAGGAAGCCCCCAAACGTTTCGTGGCCCTGGCCAACGAACGGGGCGGAAAAGACAACATCACCGTCGTTCTGATCGTGGTTCCCAAAGACGAGGCCGCTACGTCCTGTGACCTGCACCACCGCATGGAAGTGCTGCGCAAGGCCCCGCTGTTTCTGCACTTAGACTACCGCGAGCTGGTGGCGCTGACGAATTTTTCCTACATCCGGAAGCTGTCCGAAGGGCAGTACATCACCAAAAAGGACGAAACCAGCGACGAGCTCTTGATATTGACCAAGGGAGAGGCTCGCCTCTTGGCGGAAGAAAGGGAAGTGGCCCGCCTGCGTGAGGGAGCTCACTTCGGCGAGGTCTCCATCTTCTCCACCGCCCCGCGGAACTCCACCGTCCAGGTCACCACGGCCGCCGAGCTGCTGGTAGTCGGCCGGCAACAGTTCTACAAGTTTCTCAGCCGAGAAACCACGGCGGGCTTGAAGATCCTCTGGCGACTCATCCAGATATCCATCCAGCGGATTGCCAAGGCCGGTGCCCCTCGGGTCATCGAGGACCTGGCACCGGACTGGATGCTCCGGGAGAAACCCAAGAAAGACGTGCCGGACGACTGGTAACCCCCAGGGTTAATCCAATTCTCCCAGGTCTTGCTTGAATACCAGGGCGCAAATTAATTGGTGTGTCCCGGTGTTGGCTCAAACCTGTGGGGCACCCCACGATTTGACTGGGGAGATGAAAGTAAATAAGCTTTCACATTCACTCTAAGGAGGTAGAGGCTTGAGCGGGAGCCAGAGCGAGCGGGAAAAAGAATCCCCCCTTCAGGTGGCCAATCCACGCAAGACTTGGCGCCGATGGCAACGGGTGTTCTTATGGACGACGGCATGCCTCGCCTTCTGGGTGCTCTCCGGGACGGGGAGCATCTACCTGATTTATCTGCTGGTCGAAGACAGCCTCCCGACCCTGCCGGAACTCGAACAGTACAACCCCGCCCTGACCACCCGGGTGTACGACCAGTCGGGCATCCTGATGGGGGAGTTCGCTATTGAACGACGGGACGTGGTGGCCGCCGACCGGATCCCCCGGGCCCTGGTGGAGGCCTTTATTGCCTCCGAGGACGATAACTTCTTCTCCCACTCGGGCATCGATCCCATGGGCATTCTGCGCGCGGCCATCAAGAACCTGCAGGCCGGGCGCATCGTTCAGGGTGGAAGCACCATAACCCAGCAGGTGGCCAAGAGCTTCATCGGCCGGCAGAAAACCTTCACTCGGAAGTTCAAGGAAGCCATTTTGGCCCGCCGCATGGAGAAGAAATTCAAAAAGGAGGACATCCTCTACCTGTACCTGAACCAGATCTACCTGGGTCACGGTTCCTACGGTGTCCAGGCCGCCGCCCGCAACTACTTCCACAAGAACGCCTGGGAGTTGTCGCTGCCGGAGATGGCCACGCTGGCCGGCCTTCCCCAGGCTCCCTCGGACTACGATCCGGTGGATCGACCCAAGATGGCCCTAGAGCGCCGCGGCTACGTGCTGACCCGCATGCGGGAAGAGGGGTTCATCACCGCGGAGGAAGAAAAGGCCGCCAACATCGCCGCCCTGGAGGCTCACCCCATCCCCGACCTGTTCAGGAACCGGGGACCCTATTTCACCGAGGAGATCCGGCGCCGAATCCAGCAGCGCTATGGAACCGAGGGTGTCTACGAAGGCGGCTTAACCGTTGAAACCTCCCTGGATTTGGACTGGCAGCACGCTGCCCAACAGGTCATAAACCGCGGCCTGCGCTATATCGATCACCGCCAAGGTTACCGCGGGGCTCTGACCAAGCTAGACTCCAAGGAAAAGATAAAGGATTTCCTCGATAAGGTTCAGGAGCAACTGGGAGCGGGAGAGTTGGAAATCGGCCGCTCGCTACCCGGGGTGGTGGAGGCGGTGAGCGAGAACCGGATCGAGGTGGCCGTTGGCCACAACCGCGGCGTGTTGCCCATAATGGGCATGCGCTGGGCACGCCCTTCCAATCCTACCGTCCACTTCCAAAGCGCCATGGCGCGGGTGAAGGACGCCCGCCGGGTGCTTCGCCCCGGGGACATCGTCCTGGTGCGACGCGCCGATCCGAAAGCCTTGATGATCCACGAACCGGCGGCCTTGAGGAAAATCCTGCCGGAAAATGGCACGGTCTTTGCCTTGGAGCAGATCCCCGGCGTACAGGGAGCCCTGATTTCCATCGAGCCTCGGCTGGGCTACGTCCGTGCCATGATCGGCGGCTACAATTTCCTCGACAGCGAGTTCAACCGGGTGCTGCAGGCCTGCCGCCAACCGGGCAGCGCCTTCAAGCCGGTTCACTACTCCCTGGCCATCGAGGAAAAGGAGTACAACCCGGCCACCATCATTATTGACTCCGCCGTGGTTTACGATGATCCGGAAAACAAGCAGCGCTGGAAGCCGGAGAACTACGAGCACGATTTCAAGGGCAAGGTGACCGTACACGCCGCCCTGGTCAAATCGATGAACGTCCCCTCCATCAAGGTGCTCGACGACGTGGGCATCCAAGCGGCCATCGAGTGGGCGCACACCCTGGGGATCACCTCATCGCTGCGGGAAGAGCTCGGCCTGGCACTGGGATCCTCCTGTGTGAAACCCTGGGATCTGGCGCGCGTGTACTCGGTTTTCGCCATGGGTGGACGCAAGCCCAGAATTAACATGATCCGCAAGGTAACCGATCGCTACGGCCGCGTTCTCATCAACAACACTTCCTATCACGATCCCTGGCAGACCTGGGACGAGAAGTTCGACCGCGCTTACGACCGGCTGGTTACCCCCATGCCGCGGATCATCTCCCGGGATGCCAACTTTATCCTTACCCACCTGCTGAAGGGAGTGGCCACCCGGGGGACCGGAGCCCGGTCGAGGCGGCTGGGTAAGCCCGTGGCGGGAAAAACCGGCACCACCAACGATTCCGCCGACGCCTGGTTCATGGGCTTTACCCATGACGTCGTGACCGGTGTGTGGGTGGGCCATGACGAGCCCAAGAATCCCCTGGGGCGCGGCGAGAACGGCTCCCGGGCCGCCTTGCCAATCTGGCTGGAGTTCATGCAGTCGGTTCTCAAGGATCGGCCCCAGGCCGACTTCGAAGTACCGCCGGGAATCACTTTCGCCCGGATCGATCCGCTGACCGGGCTCCTGGCCCGGCCGGATACGCCCAACTCGGTTCTGGAGGCATTCCGCCGCGGAGAGGTGCCCAAGGAGTATGTTCCCGCCAAGGACGTGGTCCGACCGGGGCAATTCTTCAAGGTGGACAAGATGTATTGAGCGCAAAAGGAAGCCGCATGATCGACGAACGAAAGTTTCCCAAACCCAAGCAAGACGACTTCTCGGTGAACGACAATGATCACGACACCGAGGAGATTCCGGCGTTTGCCGAAGCGCAGGATGAGGAAGAATCCTCAATCGTCGATGAGAACGAAGATACCACTACCCGTCGGGACATCCGGAAAATCCAGGAGGAAATCAAGCGCCGGGGGCTCGAGGATGTTGATCCGTCCGAGGATCCGAGCGAATTCGAGGAGGAGGAGGAGGATGCGCTGGTCTTCGGAGACGGGCCGATGGACTCCGCCGGCCCCACGCTCGTCGGCAAGTTGCCAACCCCCCCCGAGTTCGACGACGGGAAAACGGAAATTCTACCCGCCGTGTTCGACGAACCCCAGGAGATGGTCCCGGTTCTCTCCGTGGAGACGGCCGCGGGTGTGTCCGACGTGGAGGTAGTCCGCGACCGCTTCATCATCGGCCGGGCCCCCAACAGCGACGTGGTGATCCCCGACCAGTTGATTTCCCGCAACCATGCGGTGCTGGAGAAGCGATCCGACGGCTGGTACCTGTGCGACCAGGGCTCGGGAAACGGGACGATTCTCAACGACGAGCGCATCACCGAAGCTCAGATTTTCGATGGAGACGTGTTCCGGGTGGGAAACGCCGACATCACCTTCTCCGTTCCGGGCAATGCGGATGCTCCGGCCGCCGAGGTGGCGGCGACCGGAGTCGGCGGCGCGAGTCCCCGAGGATCCGGAATTTTTCAGCGCAGAAAGAAGTTCTTCCTGATCGTCGGCTCCATCGTCGTATTCATCGGTATCCTCGGGATTGCCAAGAATCTCACCCAGAAGCCGGTTCCGCCTCCCGGGCCTTCCCCCAGGGAGGTTGCCGCCAGGGAGCGCCAGGCGGCGGTAAAGAAAGCCGTAGTCGCCTTCGAGAAGGTTAAGTCCTTGGTGAAGGAGAACCGTTTTAGGGAGGCGCTTCCCCTCATTATCCAGGTCAACGCGGTCATCGGAGACCGGGGCATCGTGCGCAAATACAAGGAGTCCATCGAGTTGGAGAGCGCAACGGAAAAGACCCTGATCGCCGCCCAGGCCCGGATGGCGGTGGATGATTTCGACCAGGCCATGGCCGAGTTGGAAAAGGTGTCTCCCCAAAGCATGCAGGTCGAAACCGCTAACGAGCTCAAGAAGCAGATCGAAAAGAAGCGGCTGACAACCAGCATAGACGCTACCCGGAAGGCGCTGGAGGGCAGGGACTACGAACGGGTCGTCACCCTGGCCGACCAGGTTTTGCAAAGCAATCCCGACAACCAGCAGGTATCCAAGTGGAAACGAAAAGCCAAGGCGATGCTGGACAAGCAAGCGGCCTCTCTTCTGAAAAAGAGAAAGAAAAAGGCAACCAAGATCACGCCGCCCTCTTCGCTGCGCTCCAGGTTTCTCCTGGCCGGCTCCGCGCTGAAGGCCTACCGATCCGGCGATCTGGACCGGGTGGTTTCCGCGGCCGGCAGCTCCGGCGTCAGCGCCGAGGGCACCGACCAGCTACGCAAGTTCCAGAGGCTGTACAAACGGGGCATCGAGCTTTCACGCAATCCCGGTCAGGCTACGCAGGCGGAGAAGTACCTGTCCCAGGCTTATCAGCTGGACAAGCGCCTGGGTGGCGGTAAGGGGAAGATAACCGACGAGTTGAAAGGCAAGCTCGCCGAGGTGTACTTCCTCAAGGGAGTGGATGCCCACAACCGCAGTAATTATCCCGAAGCTTTCAACAACTACATGAAGGCCAAGAAATTCCGCCCCGAGCAAAAGCAGATCGAGCAAAGGCTGGCCACCCTTGACCGGGAAGCCCGCACGCTTTACGAAACCGCCTACGTGATCAAGCTGAACCAGCCCGAAGAGGCCATTTCCCACTGCCGAACGGTGATGAAAATGGTCAAGAAGGACAACTACGCCCACGGGCGCTGCCGAAAGCTCATCGACAAACTCCAGGTACCCGCTGGGTCTTCCGGTGGGGGTGAAGGCTTTTAAAATTTCCAAAACCTCGACTGCACTTTTTTAACCGCGTCGATAATGCTTTTTGCCTGACCGGCGTCCCCGGTGTCCGCTTCGGGGCTCCACTCTTTTTGCAGGGCCTTGAGGCAGAAGCCGACGCCCTGCGACAGTCCCTTGAGGTGGTAGCCACCCTCGAGCATGAGGACCAGCCGGCCCTGGGCCGATCCGCCGGCCATTTCCATCAGCTCGGCCGTGAGCATCCCGTAGCCTTCGGCGGTCATCTTCATTCCGCCCAGGGGATCGGCATGGTAGGTGTCGAAGCCGGTGCTTACCAGGATCAGATCGGGTGCATACTGCGACGTCACCGGTGCGAGGATTTGCCGGAAGATGGCCCGAAACTCCACATCGCCCATGCCTAAGCCCAGCGGAACATTGACGGTGTAACCCTCCCCCGCCTCGCTGCCCACATCCTGCAGGGCCCCGGTGCCTGGGTAGTAGGGATACTGATGGGTGCTGAAGTAAAGCACGTCCTTCCGGTCGTAGAAGGAATGCATGCTGCCGTTCCCGTGGTGGAGATCCCAGTCGACGATCAGCACCTTCTGGCAGCCCAGTTTATCGAGTGCATGAGCCGCCGCAACCGCCACGTTGTTCAACAGGCAGAATCCCATGGCGCGGCCCCGCTCCGCGTGGTGTCCCGGCGGGCGCACCAGGGCGTACCCGCACTCGATCTCCCGGCCCAGTACCTGCTCGGTCAGCTCGAGGCCCCCGCCCGCAGCCAACTCGGCGGCCTTGAAGGAATCCGGCGACGTGGCCGTGTCGGGATCCAGCATGACCGACCGGCCGTCGCACTCGGTGATTCGCTTGTAGTACTCCGGGGTGTGAATGCGGCAGATCTCCTCCTCGGTGGCCGGGCGCGGAATCACCTCCGTGCATTTTTTCAAGATTCCCTCTTTTTCGATCAACGAGTAGATGGCCCGCAGCCGGTCGGGCGACTCGGGGTGACCCATTCCCGGATCGTGCTTGATATACAGGGGATCTTTGACCACGCCGGTCTTGCTCATGGCGTCCTCCTTGGTAAAGGCCACAGATTGACCGGATTCTACCCTGTCGAGCGACCGGTCACAAGGCCAGATGATTCGCAATTCTTGGCGCCTGGCTCCGTCTAACAATCGAGAGAGAGACAAAAGTGATTTTTTGGCATTGTAGAACGAGACTAAAGTCTCGTAATTTCTTGACACCCTAAAATGGCCTGCCGTATTCTTTTCCGAATATGTTTCGATAGGTTGGCCTGCTGTGTGGAAGGAAGCATCGAGTCTTGAAGCAACTCTGCCTCAGTGGCCAGGTGGTAGTGTGCCTGGCAGTATTGTTGATCCTGACGCACGTGTCGATTGCGTTCGGCGCCGAGGTCCTGGTGGTGAAATCCAAGGATTTTGCCCTGTACGACAAGGCCTTGGCGGGTTTTCGGTCTGTCTACAAAGGTTCTATCTCCACCCTGAGGATGAAGGGCCCCCTGTCGGACCCGGACAGACTGGCCGGCGCGGTTCGTAGGGAAAAGCCCAAGGTCATCCTGGCGGTGGGCCTGCGGGCGGCCAAGGCGCTGAAGGCCGAGATCTCGGATATTCCCATCGTCTTCTGTATGGCCATGCACCCGGCCCAGAACAAGCTGAAGTCCGGCAACACCTCCGGTGTCGATCTGGAACCCAAGGCCAGGGACCAGTTGCAGGCATTCAAGCGCGTCGTCCCCGGCCTGAAACGGGTGGGCATCATTTACAACCCCAAGCGGACCGGCCGCTTTGTCAACAGCGCGAAGAGAGCCGCAGCGGGGGCGGGGCTGACCCTGATAGCCAAGCCGGTCGCTGAACGCAAGGACGTCCTCGGGGCACTTCACGCGATCACCGCCAGCGCGCAGGCCCTCTGGCTGATCCGCGACGCTACCGTGCTTACCCGGGAGTTTTTCAATCATACGCTGATTGTGCAGTTCGAAAAGAAGATTCCCCTGCTGGTTTATTCGGAGCAGTTCGTTCGCAAGGGGGCGGTCTGCTCGTTTGCGGCGACGTATCCGAGTCAAGGAAGAAAAGCGGCCGAGATCGTACGGGCGGTGCTGGCCGGCACCAAAATTGGCGATATACCCATCCAGGCACCCGAAGGCACCTTGACCGTCAACGTCAACTCGGTCCAGAAGGCGGGTTTAGAGATACCCGCGAGCGTGATGAACAACCCGAAAGTGAAGAAAATCAAGTAACCACCTGACGGGGTGGACATGGAAACGCAACTGTTTACTTTTCAGAGATTCGACCTGAGGACCAAAATCATCCTCGCGATGAACGCGGTGCTGATAGCCATCATGGTCGTTGTGGGTTTGGTCGTGTACTTCCAGGTGGCCGATCAGCTCCAGAGCTCCCTGGAGATCCGCGGCCAGGAGCTTACCCATAGCCTGAGCGCCGAGAGCAGGGTGGAGCTCCTGTACGAGCAGGAGGACGCCCATATCAAGCGGTTGAAGGAGAAGCTGAAGGACAACGAAGAAATCGTATACGTCCTGGTTCTCAAGCAGGCCAAACCGGGAGAGGAGGGCATTGGAGGCCGGCCATTCGTTCTCTTCACCAACCGGTTCCGCGAGCCGGGCAAGCCGATGGACATCGAAAGTCTGGTGGACATCCACTTGTCCCAACCCGGCCAGACCATCGTCAGGGATGACTTCCTCGGTTTCACCGAGGAGATCCATGCCGGCACGATGTTCGGGGGGGAAGAAACGGCCGCTGGTGACAAGGGCCAGGAAGCCGACGCCGATGCTGACGCTGGCGGGGGAATGGACGAGATCGAGAGCGAAGCGCTGATGTTCGGGGAGCTGGAGGGCATGGGAGCAGAGCCGAGCGGGGAGATCCCCAGGGAGGAGGGAGCGGCACCGGAGGCCGGAGCCCCGCGGCCTTCCGAGAAAAAAGAGGCCCGGTGGGGTTACTTGTGCCTGGGGTTGAGTACGGCCCAACTGGATGCCCAGCGCAGCGGGTTGTTCCGAACTCTGACCTTCGTTCTGATCATAGCCGTTTTGTTGTTCACCGTGTTTATCTTCTTGGCCTCCAATCGGATCTACCGGCGCTTGTTGTCCCTGATGGATGCCGCCCAGCGGATCTCCCAGGGAGATCTTACCGCGTCCATCGCGGAGGTATCCAACGACGAGATTGGAATGCTGGCGTCCGCGCTCAACACCATCACCGAAAACCTGAACGACATCATCCGGAAGATCTCCCAGGTGACCGACAACCTGGGCGAGGCGGTGGAGCGTATCACCGAAAGCACCGAGGAGATCGTCCAGGGCGCCGATTACCAGGTGGCCTCGGTGGACGAAACCTCCTCCTCCATGTCCGAGATGGTCATCTCGCTCAAGGGCGTGGCCGAGAACGTGGAGATCCTGGCATCCAGCGCCGAGGAAAGCTCCAGCTCCATCATGGAGATGGCCGCCACCAACGACGAGGTGGCCAACAACATCAGCTCGCTGGCCTCCAGCGTCGAGCAAACCACCACCAGCATCGAGCAGATGACCCAGGCCGTAAAGGAAGTGGCCAAGAGCGTCGAGGATCTCTCCACCACCGCCGAGCAGACCTCCTCCTCCATGCGCGAGATGGACGTCTCCATCGGCCAGGTGGAGACCAACGCCAACGATACCGCCGCCATCAGCGAGGAGGTTCGCCAGGACGCCGAACGGGGCTCCGAGGCGGTGAAGAAGACCATCCAGGGCATCGGCCGCATCGACGAATCCACCCGCACCGCCAACACCGCCATGGTATCACTGGGCAAGAAGGTCAAGGCCATCGGCCAGGTGCTCAACGTGATCGACGACGTGGCCGAACAAACCAACCTGCTGGCCCTCAACGCGGCCATCATCGCCGCCCAGGCGGGGGAGCACGGCAAGGGGTTCGCGGTCGTAGCCGACGAGATCAAGGATCTGGCCGAGCGGACCGCCACCTCCACCAGCGAGATCGCCGAGCTGATCCGCGCCGTCCAGACGGAAACCAAGAGCGTGAGCGAGGCCATGGAAGGGGGCCTAAAGAACGTCGACGAGGGCGTGGCGCTGTCCGCCGAGGCCGAGCAGGCCTTGTCCAAGATTCTCGAAAGCTCCACCAAATCCACCCAGATGGTTCGGGAGATCGCCCGGGCCACGGTGGAACAATCCCGCGGCTCCAAGGTGGTTACGGACGCCATCGCCCGGATCGCCGATACGGTCCAGCAGATCGCGTCCGCCACCAGCCAGCAGGCCAAGGGCTCCGAACAGATCATGAACGCCGCCGAGCGCATGAAGATCATCACCCAGCACGTGCATGGCTCCAGCCAGGAGCAGGCCCGGGGCAGCAAGCAGATCATCCAGGCCATGGAGAATATCTCCGAGATGGTTCACCACCTCAACCGCGCCCAGAAAGAGCAGGCCCACGGATCCGAGCAGGTTATGAAGGCGGTCGAGAGGATCAAGGAGGTTGCCGAGCACCACTCCGACTCCATGGGTAACATGAAGAAGATCGTCAACCTTATGGCCCGGCAGGCCGAGACGCTCCGCACGGAGATGGGACGCATAAAGCTCTAAGATGGAAGATAAAAAGCTCTCCTTCACCGAACACCTGGGCGAGTTGCGCCGGGCGCTGGTGGTTTCCGGCATCGCCGTCCTGGTGTTCTTCGTCGTTGGCGTCGTCTTCGCGGACTACCTGGACTGGGCCCTGCGCCTGCCTCTCCAGAACATTCTTCCGAAGGGCTCCGAAAAACCGGTGTTTCTGGGCATCTTCGAACCGATTTTCTACAAGCTCAAGCTGGGCCTGATCGGCGGCCTGATCGCCGCCAGCCCCGTCGTCTTCTGGCAGCTGTGGTGGTTCATCTCCCCGGGGTTGCACCACCACGAGCGCCGCATGGCCCTGCCTTTCATCTTCCTGGCCACCATCTTCTTCTTCGGCGGAGCAGCCTTCTGCTACTTCATCGTCCTTCCCAAGGCAGCCGTCTTCTCGGTGGGCGCCATGATGGAGAATACCCGCATCATCCTCTCCTTGAAGACCTACCTCTCCAACGCCTCCATGTTCATCCTGGCCTTCGGCCTGGTCTTCGAGACCCCCATCATCACGTTCCTGATCTGCTGGATCGGTCTGGTCAGTCCCAAGACCCTGGCCCGCTACAGAAAATATGTCCTGCTCTTCACCTTCATCATTGCCGCCATCATTACCCCAACCCCCGACGCCATCAACCAGACCATCATGGCCCTGCCCATCTACGTCCTCTACGAGTTGGGCATGCTCACTGCTCGCCTGGTTGCCTGGCGCAAGAGGAAGCGAGAGAGAGAATGAATCCACCAGCGAATGACAATCCGACCTTCGATGACCTGGGTATCGCGCCGGACATCATCTTGGGACTTTCCGATCGTGGCTACCGGCGCCCGCTCGAGGTTCAGCAGGCCGCGATGAAGCCCATCCTGGAGGGCCAGAACGTCAGCCTGCGCTCGAAGACCGGCAGCGGAAAGACCGCCGCATTCGGAATCCCGTTGATTCAGAATCTGGATCCCGATGAGAAATATCCCCAATTATTGGTGCTGGCGCCCACCCGGGAGCTGGCCGGCCAGATAGCAGAAGACCTGACCGGAATCGGAAAGCACCGCAAGATCCGCGTGGCGGCGGTTTACGGGGGGGCGTCCATCCAGGCGCAGATCAAGGAGGTCAAGCAGGGCGCGCACGTGGTGGTGGGGACGCCCGGGCGGTTGCTGGATCTCGTGCGCAGGAAAGTTATCAAGCCGGCTTCCTTCCAGGCGGTGGTGCTGGACGAAGCCGACGAGATGCTTTCCATGGGTTTCTTCGAGGACGTCTCCGCGCTGATGGACGGTTGCACCAACTGCCGGCAGCTGGTGATTCTCTCGGCCAGCCTGGAGACCGACGTGGCCGCCCTGATCGACCGCTACGCCTCCGATGTCGTGCGCATCGACCTTTCCGCCGACGTCCTATCGGTTGAGGGCATCCACAACGTCTACTACGTCATCGGGGACGACCTGCCGATGCATCACTACCTGCTGCACGTCCTGGCGGTCGAGCAGCCCAAGTCCGCCATCGTGTTCGTCAACACCCGCAAGGATGCTTCCCTGGTGGCGACGGTCATGGCCCGCGAGGGCTTGCAGGCCGAGATGATCTCGGGGGAGCTTCCCCAGTCGGAACGCGAGCGGGTCATGCATGCCATCCGCTCCGGAGAACTGCGCTTCCTGGTTGCCACCGACGTGGCCGCCCGGGGTATCGACATCAGCGGCCTGACCCACGTGATCAACCACAGCCTGCCCGAGGACCCGGCCGTGTTCCTGCACCGGGTGGGCCGGACCGGTCGGGTGGACACGCAGGGCACTTCCATCAGCCTTATCACCGGGCGCCGGGTGCACACGCTGGGTCTCTTGGAACGACGATTCGGAATCAAATTCGAGGAGCGTCGGTTTCCGCCGGCGAAAGAAATGGAAAAAGATCGCACCGATTCCAAGCTCGAGGAACTGATCCAAGCGGCCGATGTCGCCATCTGCGACGGTTATCTGGTCCAGTCCCGGGCCATTTTAGTGCACGATCAGGCCGAGCAGATCGTGGCCTACCTGCTTCGCTGCCACGCCGACCGGGTTCACGACGAACAGCGGGCCGCGTCCAACCGGCCCCGGGAAAAACCCCAACGAGATCGGCCGGAGCGGAAACGCCGGCCCCGTCCCGTCCGGAAAAATCGAAGGTAGCCGTTGGACTTGTCTATCTGGAATAAAATCAAGAAGTTGTTCCGCCGGCGGGAGGAGACCCATCCGTTCTGGAACTATGATCGCGGTTCCCCGCGCCAGCCCATCAACCTGTTCATCCGTTTGCCCGACAGCCAGCACTTCGTCGAGCGATCCGGGGATCTGGGATACAACGGGTTCTCCTTCCAGTACGAGAATAGCCTCGCACCCGGCGCGAAGGTGGAAGTCCGCTTCCAACTGCCCAACGCCAGCGTCAGCATTCAGGCCTCGGGAATCGTCCGGAGACAGGACGATCAGACCGTCCGGGGTCAGTTCGAAGAAATCGATCTGGAGGACCAGCGCCTGCTGGCCCGCTGGCTGTACGAATCTTCCCAGGACAAAAAGAAGCAGTCCCGATAAACGCCATATCAAAAGTTGTCCTGGCGGCTTCCGTCCTGGCCGCCGTCGCGGGCGTGAGCCTGGCGCTGGGCTCCTTCGGGCGGCCTGAACCGCCTGAAAAGAAGCTTCTGTTCTGGGTGCCGGTTCCCAACGAGTCGTTTTCTATGTGGCCCGGTTCCGCGCCTGCGTTCAGTCCGTAGCCTGCGATGAAGCCCATGTCGGGGGCACGAGTGGGGGAACGGTTTTAACTTTTGGTCCTTCCGGGATCAGTGTGGGTGACCCCAAGATGTTGTGGTCTGGTGGCATAAAGGCTGGCGGCCGCTCCGAAGTGCTGCTTCGCTGAGGTGGGGATGGGGGTGGAACGTACACTGGCAAAACACAACACGTCATAGGTACCCACACTAAACCCGGAAGGGCGACCAAAGATATGGTTGCCAACTTCGAGATTACTCGTCCGCCAAGAACACTTATGGAACAATTCGGTAAAAGGGGGTAGTCGGTTAGCGCCACTGGACACTACATCTTGTGCTGGTCCCACTTGTAGTCGTGGGTAACATCTGCTTCAGTGATAGGGCCAGTAACGGCGGCGTTGGGGAACATCTCCACGAACTCGCGGTAGGTCCGCGGGTAATCGTCGCCCGCGACCAGTCGCCGGGGCGTCATACTCGGATCGATCAAAGCTTGCACCACTACATCTTGTACCAGGTGGCGCTAACCGTCCACCCCCCTTCGGTAATTCCGTGGAACTGCTGTTCAAGCAAGGCGAGGCCCTAGCAAGTCAGTGCCAGAAGCTTCGCAAAGCCAGAGATCTGTTGTTGCCTAAGCTCATGAGCGGGGAAATTGCCGTATGATCGCGCGTGTGGTAACGTACTGAAAATGCTGTATGAACGCCAAAAGCTGCTGATTTCTATGCTGGATACCATGGGTGGCCAGATCGGGGCGACGGACTTCCAGAAGTTGCTGTTCCTGTACACCAAGGAGTTCGAGAACACTGCCACTTACGATTTTGTGCCGTACAAGCGCGGCTGTTTCTCGTTCACGTCCTACGCTGACAAGCGCAAGCTCATTGACAAGGGTTACTTGTCAGACGACCCCAATGCTTGGAAACTAACGGAAGAGGGCAGCGATGTCGCCCGTCAGAGCCCACGAGCCAGGGCGGCTTTGGATCTATTCCGGCAACGGTATGGTTCCATTCGAGGTAATGCGTTGATCGGAGAGGTCTACCGGCACTACCCCTACTTCGCCACCAGGAGCGAGATCGTGGACGAGGTGGTGAAGGACGACGCAGACCGAGAACGAATCGAAGAGGCACGCCCAGTGATCCGGCGACCGGGGCTCTTGACCATTGGTTACGAGGGGAAGAACCTGGAATCCTATCTGAACCAGTTGCTCAAGGCTGGTGTGACGGTGCTGTGTGATGTGCGGCGTAATGCACTGAGCCGGAAGTATGGCTTTTCGAAGAAGACGCTGAGCAATGCCTGTCAAAACGTGGGCATTCGATACGAACATCTTCCGGAACTTGGGATTGCATCCGCCAAACGCAAAAACCTCAGGAGCCAAGATGACTACGACCGGCTGTTTGCCGCCTACGAAGTGGAGACCCTGCGGCACCAGACCGGAGCGACCGAGAAAATCAATCAGTGGGTCACCAGGGGCCGCGAGCGAGTGGCCCTGACCTGCTATGAGCTGAATCCTCGCCAGTGCCACCGCCAACGAGTGGCCGTGGCCGTGGAGACCAACCTCGGCAAGGAGCAAAAAACCGAGCATCTGTAGGAGGGGGTGTATGACGCGCGAGCGGATCCTCATTACCGTCAAGACGTATCCAACCCTTTCGCGGAAGTACGGGGAGACGGTCTGCACGGCAGGTGTTCGTGAGGATGGCAGTTGGGTCTGCATCTATCCTGTCCCCTTCAGGCGGTTGGGGGAGGAAGAACAGTACAAGAAGTACGACTGGATCGAGTGCGACCTGCGCAAGAGCCACTCAGATCCACGCCCTGAGACCTACCACCCCATTGACCCCAAGCAGATCCAGACGGTGTCGCACCTCGACACCAGGGCCACCTGGCGCGAACGACGGCGCATAATACTGGATACAGCGAAAGTCTACACCCGGCTTCAGACGCTGATCGACGCCGCCAAGGACAACACATTGTCCCTGGCCGTGTTCCACCCGACCAAGATCAAGGGTTTCATCTGGGAGGAGGAGGAGAGGGAGTGGGATCCATCCAAGGTTGAACAGATGCGCAATCAAACCCAACAGAACGAGTTGTTTGCAGATGAGGCATGGCGTCAGACTTTCAAAGTGATCCCCAAGCTCCCGTACAGCTTCTCCTACCAATTCGAGGACGACGAGGGCCGGGCAAGTGAGTTGCAGATTCTCGATTGGGAGACGGGGGCCCTCTATTGGAACTGCCTGAAAAGCTGCGACGGAAATGAGCAAGCTGCTCTGGAGAAGGTGAAGGAAAAGTACAGCGGGCAGTTTTGCCAGAAAGATCTCCATTTCTTTCTGGGGACCACCCAGCAGTTCCACTTTGTTGCCCCTAACCCCTGGGTGATCATCGGGGTGTTCCCGATTCCCCATCAGACGCAAATGGAGCTGATTTGAAGCCATGATCACCAAACCCGACCCACCCTTCACGGAAAACGAGAAGGAAGGTCTGGGAGATCGGCTACCGTTGGGTTCCGACTCGTGCGGGCAGCAACGATTTCATGGTTTGAATTGTAGCTACATTATGGTATAATGTAGCTACTTACATTGGAGGGAGAATCACATGGGAGATCCTGTTGGGATTCGGGAGTTGAAGAACAAGCTCAGCGCCATTCTGCGCCGGGTGAAAAACGGGGAGACGGTGACCATAAAGGATCGTGACCGGACCATCGCCGTGATTGTGCCCGCTGCTTCCAGTGAGAGCACGGAGATTCTCGATCGGCTCGCCGCGGCCGGCCGGCTGGCGTGGTCCGGGGGTAAGCCGGCCGGATGCCGGCAGCCACCCAGGGTGCGCGGACCTTCGGTTTCCGATGCCGTCCTGGAGGACCGGCGATGATTCTCTACCTGGATACCAGCGCCCTGGTGAAACTGTACGTCGCGGAGGCGGGTTCGTCTGACGTTCGGAAACGGTTGAAGGCGGCGGAGAGGGTGGCTACCTCCCGGGTGGCGTACCCCGAGGCGCGCTCCGCGCTTGCCCGCCGCCAGCGGGAGGGTGCTTTGACCGCCGCCGGGCTGAAGAAGGCGGTATCCGCGCTCGACCGCGACCTGGAGACTTATGTCGTGGTCGAGTTGTATGAACACGTGGCCCGAGAGGCCGGACACCTGGCGGAAAAACACTCGTTGCGAGGATTCGACGCCATCCATCTGGCCAGCGCTCTGGAACTGGGCTTCCTGACGGGTACGCCGCCGACCTTTTTGACCTTCGATGACAGACAGGAGCGGGCGGCAATCAAAGAGGGTTTTTTAGTGTGAGCCCGTTTTGGATCACGGGATTAGTCGGGGGACAATGAAGCGGGACCGGACAATGGTCCTCCATTGTAGCCCGGCACCCATTATCTATCCGGTCGAATGTCCGGGTACAAGCCCCTCCTACCCGGCGTCCTGGCACAGTTCGGTGAGGACGCCGCCGGCGCTCGATGGATGGATGAAGGCCACCAGGGTGTTGTGCGCGCCCGGGCGGGCCTGCCGATCTATAAGCTGCATGCCCGCGGCCTTCAGCTTTTCCAGCTTGGCATTTACGTCGTCCACCCGGTAACAGATGTGGTGGATGCCCGGGCCGCGCTTGTCTATGAACTTGGCGATGGCCGAGTCGGGATGGGTGGGGACCAGCAACTCCACGTTGGCCCCGCCCACGTCCACCATGATGAGCTTTAGCTGGCGATCGGGCAGTTCCTCCGGTTCCGATACCGGCAATCCGAGAATGTCCTGGTAGAATTTCTTGGCCGCGTCCAGATCCTTTACGGCGATTCCGATGTGATCGAGCTTCATGTTTTTCTCCTTCAGCATTCCTGGTACACGCCGAACACGTTTCGCAACGAGTCGGATATCTCTCCGGTGGTGCATTCTGCCTGGACCGCTTCGAGGATGGGCGGGAAGAGGTTCCCAAAACCGCAGGCGCATTTTTCAACCGCTCCCAGTGCGGCCGCGGCTCTCTGCGCGTCCCTTCTCTGGCGAACCGCCCGGATCCTTTCTACGCACTCGTGCTCCACCTCCGGGGAAACTCGGATGATGGAATAGTCTAGCTTCTCATCGATCTGGAACTGGTTCAGGCCCACGATCACGCGATCGTTCGTCTCGATGCCCTTCTGGTACTCGTAGGCGCTGTCGGCGATGGCCTTCTGCATGAAACCCTCTTCGATGCAGCGGACCTGCCCGCCCAGATCTTCGATCTTTTTGATCAGCTTCTCGGCTTCCTGCTCGATGCGGTCGGTGAGCGCCTCGATCGCGTAGGATCCGCCCAGCGGATCCACGGTGTCGGCCACGCCGGACTCGTGGGCGATGATCTGCTGGGTGCGCAAGGCTATGCGTACCGAGTCTTCGGTGGGAAGCGAGAGGGCCTCGTCCCGGGAGTTGGTGTGCAGGCTGTTGGTGCCGCCCAGCACCGCGGCCAGGGCCTGCATGGCCACCCGGACCACGTTGTTTTCGGGTTGCTGGGCGGTAAGGGTGCAGCCGCAGGTCTGGGTGTGGAAGCGCAGCGCGCAGGAGCGGTCCTGCTTGGCGCCGAAGCGATCTTTCATGATCCGGGCCCACAGCCGGCGGGCGGCGCGGAACTTGGCGACCTCTTCTAAAAAGTTGTTGTGGCAGGCGAAGAAGAAGGAAAGCCTTCCGGCGAACTCGTCCACCGCCAGGCCCGCGTCCAGGGCCGCCTGGACGTAGGCAATGCCGTGCGAAAGCGTGAAGGCCACCTCCTCGACCGCCGTCGAGCCCGCCTCGCGGATATGATAGCCGGAGATGGAGATGGTGTTGAACCTGGGCAGGTGCTTTTGGCAGTGGGCGAACAGGTCGGTGGTGATCCGCAGCGACGGCCGCGGGGGGAATATGTACGCGCCCCGGGCCACGTACTCCTTGAGCACATCGTTCTGGATGGTGCCGCGAAGCGCGCCCGCCGAAGCCCCCTGCTCTTCGGCCACCGCCACGTACATGGCCAGAAGAATCGCCGCGGTGGCGTTGATGGTCATGGAGGTGGACACCTTTCCCAGCGGGATCTGGTCGAACAGCCGCCGCATGTCCGCGAGCGAGGCGATGCTCACTCCCACCTTACCCACTTCGCCCAATGACATCTGGTGATCCGGGTCGTAACCCATCTGGGTGGGCAGATCGAAGGCCACCGACAGCCCGGTTTGCCCCTGATCGAGAAGGTAGCGGAAGCGCTGGTTGGTCTCCGCGGCGGTGGCGAAGCCGGCATACTGGCGCATGGTCCAGAACCGCCCGCGGAACATGGTCGGCTGCACGCCCCGGGTGAACGGATACTGCCCCGGGAACCCCACCTCCCCCACGTAGGGCTCGCCCGCCTCGCCGGCCGGCGTGTACAGCCGCTCTATCTCGACCCCCGCGGTGGTCTCGAAGGTTGGCCGGCGTTCGGGCGCCTTCTTTAAAGCCCGGTCGACGCGGTCCGTCTGCCAGGCGCGCAGTCCTTCCTCGACAGTCTTGGTGTCCCTGGACATGGGCATCCTCCTCCGCAGGAGTTATATCTCCCCATGTCGCTGGAAGCAAACCTCAAGGAGGCGGGCAGCGGAAGCCTTCTTTCAGGCCGCAGCTGCGGGCGATGACGCATCCGAAAGCGCCGCTTCCCGCCGGCAGCTCTTTAGGCGAGGCGCGAAAAACGGGAAGTTATTTTTGCGCCTCACCTTACATCGAATGGTGCAATCCGGCGCCGTTCGCCTGTCGGGCAAATGCTGTTGCAATCGGCCGTTGCTCGTTGTAAGGGATGGTCACGGGTATTGGAGGTGTGTGTGGCGCGGCTGCGGCTGGAACAGGTCCAAGAGCTTCCTTCCGAGGAGCATTCCTTCTTTCTGCTGCCCGAGCGCAGGAAAGCAGTGAACCTTCCGGAATCCCGGACGTCTTTGGAGATATCATACCGCGAGGTTGGTTCGGGAAAGCCGCTCCTGCTTCTCCACGGGTTGTGGACGTCGGCCTACACCTTCCGCAGCTTGATCCGGCTTCTTTCCGGTCAGCATCGGCTGATCATGCCCGAACTGGTCGATCCCGAGGGTGTCCACTTGCTGCCGGATTTGGACTACCGGCCGGCGCGGTTGGCCGATCTGGTCCTGGCCATCGGCGCGGCTTTGAAACTTGAAAAGCCGGTGGTGGTGGCGCATGCCGAGAGCGCGCTGGCGGGCATGTGGCTGGCACTGCGACATCCCGGATACATGTCCACGCTGGTCACGCTGGGAATGGCCATCCAGCTGCCGGCCTTCTTGAAGTTCAAGCGCTGGTTGGTGGGGTCCGATCGGATCATGGAGAGGTGGGCCAACCGGGGTTTCCAGAAACCGCAGATGGCGGCAATCGGGATGATCGACTACGCCGATCCGGCGGTGATCTGCCGGCAGGAGATCCGGTTGCTTTCGCGCTTCTGGTCCACCTGGCCGGCGGCCAAGACCCGGGCCAAGATACTCTCGGAAACCCTCAACTCGGCTTACCGCCTGGAGATCATGCGGATGCTGTCCGAACACCTCCAGACCGGATGCGCGTTCTCGGTTCCCCTCAAGCTCGTCTATGGCGACTCGGACCGCCGGGCGCCCTTGGAGCACGGGAAGAGGCTCAATCGCCTCATTCCCGGTTCCGAACTGTTGGTGGCGGAACACAGCGCAGGAATGATGCAGGTGGAGAGGCCCAAATGGCTCGCTTCGGTGATCGCATCGGCGGCGCAACCCTGAGCTGCGGGATCCGTCGACTTTTCGACTTCCCCATAGAATTCCGCTAACATGCTCGGCATGCCGGAACCCCCGAAGCCGAGTACGTGCAAGCAGTTCGGCAAATTTCAGCTGATCGCGCATCTGGCCACGGGCGGCATGGCGGACATTTTCCTGGCATCCCAGACCTCGCTGGCCGGGTTCAAGAAGCTCATCGTCATCAAGCGGATCTTGGCCAACCTGTCGCGGGAGCCTCGTTTCGTGGAGATGTTCCTGGACGAGGCCCGAATAGCCGCCATGCTCAACCACCCCAATGTCGTCCAGATCTTCGATCTTGGCCGTATCGATGAACAGTATTTCATTGCCATGGAGTACCTGCCCGGCGAGAGCCTCTCCACGATCATCCGGGCCTGCCGGAAGAGAAAGATCCGCGTTCCCCCCGAGTTGGCCGCCGGCATGATCTTACAGGCGGCCGAGGGGTTGCACCACGCCCACACCATGACCGGCCGGGACGGCAAGCCTCTAAACATCGTCCACCGGGACGTTAGCCCCCAGAACGTCTTCGTTCTCTACGACGGCGTAGTGAAGGTGGTCGACTTCGGCATTGCCAAGGCGGCGCTGCGGAGCGCCAAGACGCAGACGGGGACGCTGAAGGGTAAATACGCCTATATGTCCCCAGAGCAGATACTCGGCCAGGAGCTGGATGCCCGCTCCGACGTGTTCTCCCTGGGTGTGGTCCTTTGGGAGTGCCTGGCCCGGCGCAAACTCTTCAACCAGGAAAACGACCTGAAGCTGCTGCAAGCCATCACCGAAAAGGACGCGCCCTCCCCGCGCTCGGTCGACCAGAAGGTGCCCGAGCTGCTCGCCGGGGTGACCCGGAAGGCCCTGGCCCGCAACCGCGACCAACGCCACCAGTCCGCCGCCGATTTCCGCTCTGCTCTGCGCAGTTACCTCAAGGCATCCTCGAAGGACTGGGACAACGTGGTCATCGGCCGGTTTATGCAGGATCTCTTTTCCGAGCGGGTCCGGGTGAAACGTCAGCTCATCGACAATGCCCAGGTATCCGACTCGAGCATGCAAGACTATCTCTTCGGCGATCTGAGCGATTACCTCTCCGATACGGAGCACTCGGTTCCACGGTCGTCGGTCCCGGTATCGGACATTTTTCCCCGGGTCCGACGCGGCGCGGCGCCTAGGCGGTGGCCAACCTGGATCATCGTTTTGGCTTTTCTGGGTGTTCTTGCGGGTGGCGGCGCGGTAAGCCTCTTTATGTCCATGCCGTCAAAAGACGACCGGGGCGGCGCCAAGGCGGATGCCCAAACGCTCACCCAACCCGCCGATACTTTTGCGACCGTCGCCGGGGAAGCCGACGAAACCAGAGACGCCGGCCTGGCCCCCGGTGACGCCGGTTCGCCCGAGAAGATTGCCAAGCCGCCCCGGAAGAAAAGAAAAAAGAAGCACTGGCGGCGCAAGGTCTTGGTCAAGCGGCCCAAGGACAAGATCGACAAGCCCCCCGGCAGGCTGAGGCTCACCACCAATCCCTGGACGGACGTCTACCACCAGGGCAAGCACCTGGGCCAAACTCCGCTGATCGACGTGGAGCTTCCGTCGGGAAAGGTGAAGCTGCGGGTGGTGAACCCGGAGCAGGGGATCGACAAGACCATCACGGTAGTGATCAAGCCGGGGGAAAAAACCGCCAAGCGGTTTAGTCTATTTTAGCGCAAAAACTCCACCGCATTTCGAAAGAGCTTCAGGCCCAGGCCCTCTTCGGGGAGGTCGGAGTGGCGGGCCCAAGCAACGCGCGTACCAAATTTCCGGTTAATCCCAACACCACGGGTGCAGCACCCTTGAAAGGATAGGGCCGCGTAAAAACGCGAAAAAACGCGTCTCCCGCGTAAAAACGGACGGTAAGAGTTTCCTTCACTCACCTTTGCCGATACTTGTCACCGAAAGTGAATCCAGGACGGCTACGGTCAACTAACTGCCGATTATCTCGCTCAGGCCTTCTATGACCTGTTCAACTTCCTCGGGCGACGCTCTGCCGGCTTTCTTGCCGATTCTATCTACGGAGAGCGTCCTGATCTGGCTGATCTTTACCCAGGACTTCTTCGGCAGGTTTCCAGACTGCAGTTCTAGCGTCAGAGGAAAGCCGGCCCGCTGAGGCCGGCTGGTTATAGCCGTGGCAATGACGGTTCCGGACCGCTCGTTGAAGACGTCGTGGCTGACGACCAGGACCGGCCTGACGCCTGCCTGCTCGCGGCCTCGGGTGGGGCTCAGGTCCGCCCAGCGAATATCGCCTCTCAGTATTCGGGCCATTCCCCTGGTTCCTCATAAAGACTTTCCTCGGCCATCGCTTTTTCGTGCTCGGGATCCAACTTGGCGCACTCCCTGGCCAGTGCGTTGCGGTCCAGCCGGGATAGTTTCTCCTCCACCGCTTTCTGGATTGCCCTGCTGCGGTTCGGAAAGACACGTTTTCGCACGAGGTGGTCCAGCCGCCTGAGGGTTTCCCGGTCGATGGTGATTGCGACCTTGGTCGTTCCCATGTTGTACCTCCTGGTATTACAATATGTCATACCGAATGGTTATGTCAAGAGCGACAAGTTGACCTGAATCACCCCATTTCCAGTCAATCAGCCTCGCTTGGAGGCGCGGAACTTGAAATCTGTTCAACGAACTGTATCTGTGTGACGCTGTCCTGGATCGGTGCTAGCGCAAAAACTCCACTGCATTTCTGAATAGCTTCAGGCCCAGGCCTTCTTCGGGGAGGTCGGGGCGGCGGGTCCAGCGGGGGTGGTGGGTGCGGTGGGTGTTGCACTCGGGGTGCGGCATGAGACCGAACAGGCGGCCGGTGGGATCGCACAGGCCCGCGGCGCCGCCGGGGGAGCCGTTGGGATTGAGCGGGTACTCCTGGGTGGGCTCGCCGGTCTGGGGATCGCAATAGCGCACCGGGATCAGATGACGGCGGGAGAGCTCATCCAACAGGGCCGGATCCCGGGCGATGAATTTTCCCTCCCCGTGGCGAATGGGTACCTCTAAGCTTTCGATTCCCCGGGTGAAGATGCAGGGGCTCTCCCGGTCGCAGGCCAGCTCCACCCAGCGGTTGTCGAAGCGGCCCGAGTCGTTGAAGGTCAGGGTGACCGTCTGCCGGTTGTCGCCGGGTTCGAGCCGGGGAAAAAAGGGACGGTGGTTCGCTAAGCACCTGTTTTTCTGGGAGTTGGTGTACCTCCCCCAAATCCTCTACGGTTCCGTGAGAGCTGGGGGAGGGTAACCTCCCCCGGCTACTCGACGGGGAGGGGGTCTTTTTGGCCGTACTGATTGCAAATCGTGCTCGCAATAAGAGCGTGTTCAAATCCAGGCAATCGATTTGCTGCCACACCAATAATAGCCCAAAAACTGTCGAACCTACGAAATATGGAGGATGCCAAGGATATAAATGCTGTTGACTTCATATTCGACAATATTGTAACTTGCGCGCAGAATCGTAAACTAGGATAGCCCGCAATCTATAGACCATCAAGACAACCCAGCATTTTTGCCTGATCGACAAGACTTTCGAAAAGATCCTGATCCATAACAGGAGCCCATTGACCGTATCTTTTCTTTACCTTGCCCTTCGAAGTCACCGTGTGCCAGTACGGTAACCAGATGTTTCTCTGAGAGCTATCTTCAGAATCCAGAACAACAAGAAAGGGATAAAACCGAACTTCAGCTCCTTTTCCGCTTGGCCAAGTACATTCATTTTTTGGAATGAATGAATGAAGAATTCGGCATTTTGTCTTCCCCACGCCTAGGCCAAAGTCGAAGCGAAGATAGAACTCGAGATCGGTTCCGCAATGGCTGCATTTTGTAATTTTTCCATTGGAAAGTCCCAGCAATGCCTCGAAAAGAGTGGGTCCTATGCCTCT
>JAUXGL010000143.1 GCA_030622135.1 Deltaproteobacteria bacterium | reverse complement strand
CCCCCCAGATCCTCTAAAAGCTGTGTCGAAAAGGGCTACTACGCTACGAATTCGTAGGGAAGCTCTTAAGACGGGCACAAGCCAAAGAAACGCTTGACAACTCAATCACAAGATAATTATATGATGCCGCGCGTCGCGCGGAGGTGCCGCAAATGCTTGGATACGAAGCGGTTATCTTACTTCTGGCCATTGCGGGTACGATTGCCGTTGTTTTCGTTGGCTTGTCCCGTTTCCTGGGTCCCCGTAACTTGAACGAGGAGAAAACGACTCCTTACGAGTGTGGTGTGCCGCCTAGTGGCACCGCCCGCGAGCGGTTTCCCGTGCGTTACTACATTGTTGCCATGCTGTTCATTATCTTTGATATCGAGGTGGTTTTCCTGTACCCGTGGGCTCGCCTGTTTAGGGAGTTGGGGATGGTCGGGTTCGTGGAAATGATCTTATTTATGCTGGTGCTGCTGGTTGGACTGGTCTACGCCTGGCGCAAGGGTGCACTGGAGTGGGAGTGAGAAACCAACCCCCGGGGGATCCTTCGGGTCGGGTTTCACTGGCCGACCTGAACGAAGCCGCCGAAATGGTCCGGGAGCTGAAGAAGCCCGGGGCCATGGCGAGGTTTGTCAACTGGTCCAGGAAACACTCGCTCTGGCCCATGCCCTTTGGTACCGCTTGCTGCGCCATCGAGTTCATGGGCATGGTGGGATCGTCTCTGGACCTCTCCCGTTTCGGAGCGGAGTTCGTGCGCTTTTCCCCGCGGCAGTGCGACCTGATGATCGTGGCCGGCACCATCACCGGGAAGATGGCACCGGTGCTCAAGACCATCTACGAACAGATGGCCGAGCCCAAGTGGGTGATCGCCATGGGCGCTTGTGCCTGCACCGGCGGCATGTTCAACACCTACTCGGTGCTGCAGGGCTGCGACCGGATCATCCCGGTCGACTACTACGTACCCGGGTGCGCTCCCCGGCCGGAGGCGGTCCTGTACGCGATCCTGGAGCTACAAAAGCGCATCGGCAACGAGACCCGCGTGCTCACCTCCAAGGAGAGGCTCCGGGAGCCCTGGATCCGCGGCATCAAGGGCCGCGGGCGATCGCCTAAGGATCGCCTGTTGCACGGAGGCGACCAGTGAACCGGCAGGAGACATCCGTGGTTGAGCGGTTGAAGAGCGCCCTGGGCGGAAAGATCCAGGACGTCTACGAGGACGGCCGCGGCGTTGTGGTCAGGGTCGAGCTGAGCGCGGTTCCCGATACCTTGGAGGCGTTGCGCTCGGATGCTTCCACCCCTTTTAATCTCCTGGCCGATGTCACCGCGGTGGACTGGTCCCGGTGGTCGGAGGAGACCGGGATGAAGCCGCCGCCGGCCAGGTTCAGCCTGTACTACAACCTGTATTCCATCTCCGCGACCACGCGGCTGTTTATCGAGGCTTGGCTGGAGGACGGGCAGGCGGCGCCCAGCGCAACGCCATTTTACGCCAGTGCCGATTGGGCCGAGCGCACGGTGTTCGACATGTTCGGGATCCGGTTCTCCGGACACCCCGACTTGAGGCGGATCTACATGCCGGACGATTTCGAGTATTCTCCACTGCGCAAGGAGTTTCCGCGGCGGGGCGTCGATCCGCAGGATTTTCCCCAGGAGTGAGCCGGACGGTGAAAGCGCCTTTCCCCAGGTCGATCGAGTGTGAGCAGAAGCTGGATCTGTGCGCCGAGCGCATGATCCTCAACTGGGGACCCGCGCATCCCGCCACCCACGGGACGCTCCGGGTGATTTTGACCCTGGAAGGCGAGACCATCGCCAAGTGTGATACCGAGATTGGCTACCTTCACCGGGGGCTGGAGAAGCTGGCCGAGGACTGGACTTACAACCAGTGCGTCAACATCTCCGACCGGATCAATTACTGCTCGGTGTTCATCAACAACGTTGGCTGGCACCAGGCCTGCGAGAAGCTCTTCGGTATCCGGGTGCCGCCCCGGGCAACCTATCTGCGAACCATCCTTTCCGAGATCGCCCGGATCGCCGATCACATGGTTTGCCTGGGGCCCAACTGCGTGGACATCGGCGTGCTCACTCCGTTCTGGTACACCTGGAACCTGCGCGAGCTGGCCTACGATCTGCTGGAGTTCGTCACCGGCGCGCGCATGACCACGGCCTTCACCCGGGTGGGCGGCCTGGCCGCCGACGCGCCCGCGGGGTTCGAAGAGCGGGTCAAGCAGGAGTTCTTGCCCGAGGTGTACCGGGTGATGGACGAGCTGGACAGCTTGCTTTCCAAGAACCGCATCTTCAACGATCGCACCCGCGGGGTCGGCGCGTTGAGCCAGGAGGAAGCCGTCTCCTACGGGTGGACCGGGCCGTGCCTGCGGGCCTGCGGGGTGGCCTACGACGTGCGCGTGGCCAATCCCTATCTGGCTTACGGTGACATGGACTTCGACGTCCCCGTGGGCGAGCACGGGGACACCTACGACCGGTTCTTCGTGCGGGTCGAGGAGTGCCGGCAGTCGGCCCGAATCATCGAGCAGGCATTTTCGAAGTTGCCCGACGGTCCGGTCAACGCCGACGACAAGCGGGTGGTCCTGCCCGCAAAGGGCGACGTGTATGGTCACATCGAGGGGCTGATCCACCACTTCGAGATCGTTATGTTCGGACCCCGGGCACCGGTCGGGGCCATTTGCTACGACTCCGTCGAGGGCGCCAACGGGGAGCTGGGTTTCACCATCGTGAGCAACGGGACCAACAAGCCCTACCGCATGCACGTGCGCTCGCCTTGTTTTCATGTGTTTTCGGCGCTGCCCCGGTTGGTTACCGGCCGGTTGCTGGCCGACCTGCCCGCGGTGGTGGCCAGCTTGAACATTATTGCCGGAGAGCTGGACCTGTGAGTGAAGCTGCCTTTAAAGTGAACCTCAAGCCGGAGACGGTCAAGGCCGTTGACGAGTTGATCGGGCGTTATCCGGTCGCCGAAGCGGCGTTGATCCCGGCCTTGCACAAGGTCCAGGACGATCTGGGCTGGATGCCGGCTGCGGCCATGGATTGGGTGGCAGACAAGTTGGGCCTCCCTCGGGTCCGGGTTTACGGGGTGACCTCCTATTACACAATGTTCCGACGGAAAAAGCCGGGCCGGCATTGCCTGGAGATCTGCACCAACCTGTCATGCAGCCTCATGGGGGCGGAGCACCTGCGCGACTACTTGTGCGAGAAGCTGGGCATCAAGGCCGGGGAAACCACCGGGGACGGACGCATCACCCTGGAGGAGGTAGAGTGCCTGGGCTCCTGCGGAACCGCGCCGGTGATGATCGTGGATGACGAGTACCACGAGAACCTTACCCCAAAGAAGGTGGACGCCATCCTTTCGGATCTCGAGCTGCGCGACAAGGGGAGTGCCGATGGCTGAGAAGGTGCTCACCGCCCGGTTCGAGAAGCTGGGTTCCCATCGCCTGGAAAGCTACGAGCGGGACCATGGGTATAAGGCGCTGAAGCAGGCGTTGTCCATGAAGCCCGAGGAGGTAGTCGAGCTGGTGAAGGCTTCCGGGCTGCGCGGCCGCGGTGGCGCCGGGTTCCCCGCGGGTGTCAAGTGGGGCTTTGTGCCCAAGGAATCCGAGCAACCGAAATACCTGTGCGTAAACGCCGACGAGGGTGAGCCGGGGACCTTCAAGGACCGCTACATCATGGTCTTGGATCCCCACGCGGTCATCGAGGGATCGATCATCGCCTGCTATGCCTTCGGTGCGCACGCGGCCTACATTTACGTGCGCGGCGAGTTCAAGAAGCCCCAGAGAAGGATGGAGAGTGCCCTTTTAGAAGCCCGCCGGGCGGGGTACCTGGGCAAGAACATCCTCGGGTCCGGGTTCGACGTGGACATCTGGGTGCATCCCGGCGCGGGCTCGTACATCTGCGGCGAGGAAACCGCGCTGATCGAGTCCAACGAGGGCAAGCGGGGCATGCCCCGGCTCAAGCCGCCCTTCCCGGCAATCGTCGGCCTGTTCGGCGGACCCACCGTGGTCAACAACGTGGAGACATTGGCCTACGTGCCCCACGTCATCAACCGGGGGCCCGAGTGGTTCATAGGCCTGGGTTCGGAGAAGAACGGGGGCACCAAGCTGTTCGGGGTGTCCGGGCACGTGAAGAAGCCCGGGCTGTACGAGCTGCCCATGGGAACTCCGCTTCGGGAGATCATCTACGCGGTGTGCGGAGGCATCCGCGGGGATAAAAAGCTCAAGGCGGTCATTCCCGGGGGATCGTCCACGCCGGTGCTCAAGCCCGATCAGATCGATGTGAACATGGATTTCGACTCGCTGGCGGGCATCGGGTCCATGTTTGGATCCGGCGGGATCATCGTCATGGACGAGACCACCTGCATGGTTCGGGCGGCGGCCCGGCTGGCCAAGTTCTACGCCCATGAGTCTTGCGGGCAGTGCACCCCGTGCCGGGAAGGGACGCCGTGGATTGCGAAGATCCTTTCGAGGATCGAGGGCGGACACGGGAGGGAAGGGGACCTCGAGCTGATCCTCGACATTTGCGACAACATCCAGGGGAACACGGTATGCCCGGCCGGGGATGCTTGCGCCATGCCGGTACGGGCGTTCATTTTGCAGTTCAGAACAGAATTCGAGGAGCATATCGAGAAGAAGAAGTGTCCGATTGGCAGGTTTCCGGCACCGTGGTAACGGGTCGGCCGCCCTCAAAAACCGAGGGCGGCACACTGCGCGCGCGCGAGGGTAGATGGCGAAGTTGACTATAGACGGCAGGGAGATCGAGGCCCAGGACGGGCAGAGCGTTTTGCAGGCGGCGCTCGAGTGCGGGATTCATATTCCGCATCTCTGCTACCACCCGGCCTTGAAGGTGGTGGGGTCGTGCCGGATGTGCCTGATTGAGATCGAGAAGGTGCCCAAGCTGCAGGTGGCCTGCGGGACTCCGGTGCGGGACGGGATGGTGGTCAGCACACAGAGCGAGCGGGTGCGGAAGGCCCGGCGGGGGGTGCTGGAGTTCTTGTCGATCAATCATCCGCTGGACTGCCCGGTTTGCGATCAGGCCGGGGAGTGCAAGCTGCAGGACTACTGTTTCGAGTACGGCCAGGCCGAGAGCCGCTACCAGGAGGACAAGCGCAGGTTCCCAGAGCAGGATCTGGGGTCTACCCTGGTGCGGGACATGAACCGCTGCATCCATTGCACCCGCTGCATCCGGTTCCTGCGCGACGTCGCCGGGGCGGAGGCCTTCACCCTCTACGAGCGGGGGAACCGCACCCAGGTGGGTACATATCTCGAAACCCCCGTGGAGACGCCGTTCTCCATGAACCTGGTGGACGCCTGTCCGGTGGGGGCCTTGACCTCGAAGCACTTCCGTTTCAAGGGCCGCTCCTGGCTAATGGAAAAAACCCGCACGCTGTGCGCGGGCTGTTCGCGGGGCTGCAACGTCTACGCCTGGTCGCAGAAGGGCCGGGTGCTGCGCCTGACCCCGGCTGAGAACGAGTGGGTGAACCGCTTTTGGCTCTGCGACTACGGTCGCCTGACCGTAAACGACGTGAATGCCGACGACCGCCTTGGGGATGCCTTGCGTTTGGGAGATTGCGTCGATCCGGAGGCGGCCCTCGACCAGGCCGCGGCCAAGCTGAAGGCGTACGTGGACGCCGGCGCGGGCGACAAGATTGGCGTGGTGGCCTCCGCCCGGCTCACCAACGAGGACAACTACCTGATCCGCAAGCTGGCTCGCGAGGTTCTGGGTACCAGGCACCTGGCGTTCGTGGAAGGAAAGGAAGATGACCGGCCCTTCGAACCCTCGGACCGGCCGTTGACCGAATGGTTTATCCGCGAGGACAAGATGCCCATCACCTGGGGCGCCCGCGACATCATACTGAGCGGCGAACCGGCCGGCGACGTTTTGGGCTTGATCGCGAAGGCCCGCCGGGGCGAGTTGAAGGCCCTGCTGGTTTTCGGCGAGGACCTCACCCGGGTGACCGGCGAGGACCGGGTGGTGGAGGTCGAGTTTTTGTTTGCCACCGGCACTCACAAGACCCGGACGGTTGAGCTTGCCCACATCGCCGTACCCGAGGCGACTTACCTGGAGAAGGGCGGCACCTTTACCAACGAGGAAGGCCGGGTGCAGCGGCTGCGGCCGGTCGTCGCGCCCCCGGGCCGCGCCCGGTCGGCCTGGCAGACGGCGCGGGAGCTGGCCGGGAGAATGGGAGCCGGCTGGTCCTACCGGGCGACCGCGGAGGTCACCGCCGAGATCGCAGCCAAGGTACCCGGCTACCAGGAAGTGGACTTCATCGAAATGCCTGAAGAGGGCCAGATGGTGGAGCACGCATGATCCCGGAGTGGGTACAGGATATATTGACCAGCAAGTGGACCTGGGCAGCCCTGGCCCTGGTGGTGGCCTATGTCCTGACCCTGGTCGGCATTGTCGTGTACACCTGGCTGGAACGGCGCGGTGCCGCCTTCATTCAGCGACGGCCCGGTCCCAACCGGCGGGGGCCCTACGGGATCGTCCAGGCGGTGGCCGACGCGGTCAAGTTGGCCACCAAGGAGGACGTGGTTCCGGCCGGGGCCAACAAGTGGCTGCACGCGGTGGCGCCCATGATCGGGATGACCGTGGCCCTGACCATCATCGCGGTGATTCCATTCTCGGGCGACTTCGAGCTCTTCGGCCAAACTTTCCGGCTGCAGATTGCCGATATGAACTTCGGCTTCATTTTCATTCTGGCCATCTCGTCCCTGGCCGTCTACGGCGTGGCCCTGGGCGGCTGGTCCTCCAACAACAAGTACTCGCTTTTGGGGAGCCTGCGCTCCGGTGCCCAGATGATCTCCTACGAGATTTCCCTGGGGCTTTCGCTGGTGGGCGTTTTGTTGATCTACAACACGGTTAAGCTGGACGAGATGGTCATTGCCCAGACAGGGGCCATTTGGCACTGGGGGGTCGTTCAGGCTCCCATGGCCTTCTTGATCTTCCTGACCTCCAGCTATGCCGAGGCCAACCGGGTGCCCTTCGACCTGGTGGAGGCCGACTCGGAACTGGTGGCGGGTTTCCACACGGAGTATTCTTCCTTGCGCTTCGGCTTGTTCTACATGGGCGAGTACGTGCACATGGCGGTCTCGGCCATACTGACGGTGATCCTGTTCTTCGGCGGCTGGCACATTCCCTGGGCGGAGGAGATCTTCGGATCCGCGCCGTACGTGACCCTGTTTCCCTGGCTCCTGTTCGGCGCGGCGCTGGTCTGCCTGGTGATCGCCTGGGATACTTCGCGTCCCCGGCGGCGGGTGCACACCCGGGGAAACCTGCTGCTGGCCTTCTTGCTGGTTTGCGTAGCCGGTTCGGCTGCCGCGCTGGGCGGGCTGTACCTGGCCGGTGACGTTCAAACGGAGATACCCTGGCTGGCGTCGATTTGCGGGATGCTGACCCAGGTGATCGTGCTGGTTTTGAAATTCGCCTTTTTCTTCTGGCTGTTTATCTGGGTGCGCTGGACCCTGCCGCGGTTCCGCTACGATCAGCTGATGAAGCTGGGCTGGAAGGTGATGCTGCCGCTGGCCTTGTTGAACATCGGAGTCACGGGCGTGCTCGTGCTCCTGGGAGTGCTCTGATGGGCGTCAAGCAGATACACCGACCTCCCCAGAATGCATGGGAGCGGTTGTACGTCTTCGAGATCGCCCGGGGCCTGGGCATCACTCTCAAGCACGCCCTGCTCTCCTGGTTCAAGCCGGGGCACATGCCCACCTACGAGTACCCCGAGGTCAAGCGGCCCCTGGCCGAGCGCTTCCGTGGCCGGCACCGCATCAGAAAGCGTGAGGACGGATCGCCGCTTTGCGTGGCCTGCTACTGTTGTCAGACGGTGTGCCCGCCCCAGTGCATCGACATCACCGCGGAGGAATCCGACGATCCCGCGGTTATGAAACGCCCCCGGGAGTTCAAGATAAACCTGCTGCGGTGCATCTTCTGCGGCATGTGCGTGGAGGCCTGTCCCCGGGACGCCATATATATGAGCCACGATTACGAGCTGGCCGACCGGACGCGTGAGCAGCTACAACTCGGCCTCGATGATCTGCTTGAGAACCAAGATAACGATGAGGGGGAGGGCTGATTATGTGGGAGGCCATCTTCTTCTGGGGTTTCGGCGGGTTGGCCGCGGCGCTTGCGGTCTTGGTGATCGCGATGAAGAACCCGATTCACAGCGCCGTCGCCTTGATCGGCAACATGTTTTGCTTGGCGGCCCTGTTCGCGCTGCTGGATGCCCACTTCCTGGCGGCCATCCAGGTGCTGGTGTATGCCGGCGCCATCATGGTCCTGTTCATGTTCGTGATCATGCTGCTCAACCTAAAGGCCGAGGAACTGGGCCGGTCCCGGCGCACGCTGGCCAAGGGGCTGGGCCTGGTATTACTGGCTTGGGTGGCCGTCCGGTTTCTGGCCGAGTTCAAGGGAGAGGCCTTGGCCCTGCCCGCGGTGACCGAGGATTACGGGACCATCGAGTCGATCGGGCGCTTGATTTTCGGTCCCCAGATCCTGCCGTTCGAGGTGGCTTCGGTGTTGCTGCTGGCGGCGATCCTGGGGGCGGTGACCATCGCCAAGAAGAGGCTGTGGTGAGGAGAATGTCGTGATCGGCGTACACCACTACCTGATTCTGTCGGTCGTCCTCTTTGCTCTGGGGGTGGCCGGAGTGCTGGTGCGGCGCAACGCGCTGATTTTGCTCATGTCCATCGAGCTGATGCTGAACGCGGCCAACCTGGCGATCTTGGCCTTCGCCCGCTCGATGGGGGACGCGACCGGCCACGGGTTGGCCCTGTTCGTGATGGTGGTGGCGGCCGCCGAGGCGGCGGTGGGCCTGGCGCTGGTCCTGGCCATCTTTCGCCACCGCCAAACGGTTAACGTTGACGAGGTTCGTTCGCTTGAAGGATAGAAGAGGATGACGCACCACACTTCCATGCTGCTGTGGATTCCGTTGCTGCCGCTCATCGGCGCCGTGATCAACGGATTGTTCGGCCGGCGCCTGGGTGATAAGGCGGTGTCCTTCATCGGCTGCGCGACGGTAGGCGTGTCCTTCCTTTTGGGCGTCATCGCGAGCGTAAAGGTCTTTGGATCCCACGGCGAGGACCGGCTGGTGCAGTCGGTTTACTCCTGGATTAAAATCGGCGGCATCGACATCTCCATCAGTTTCGTCCTGGATGCCTTGTCGGTGATCATGGTGATGGTGGTCGCCGGGGTGAGCTTTATCATCCACGTTTACTCCATCGGCTACATGCGCGGGGATGCCGGCTACGCCCGCTACTTTGCCTACCTGAACCTGTTCGTTTTCAGCATGCTGGTTTTGGTCCTGGGCGACAACCTGCCGGTGCTGTTCGTCGGCTGGGAGGGCGTGGGCCTGTGCTCGTACCTGCTGATCGGCTTCTGGTTCGAGGACCGGGAGAAGGCCTCGGCGGGCAAGAAGGCCTTCATCGTCAACCGCATCGGCGACCTGGGGTTCTTGATCGGGATGTTCATCCTTTTTGGCGCCGCCGGCACCCTGTCGGTGGACGGGCTGAAGCAGGCCGCCGATTCGGGGCTCCTCTCTACCGGCGTGCTCACCGCGGCCTGCATCCTGCTGTTCGTGGGCGCTTGCGGCAAGAGCGCGCAGATCCCGCTCTACGTCTGGCTGCCCGATGCCATGGCCGGCCCCACGCCGGTCAGCGCCCTAATTCACGCCGCCACCATGGTTACCGCCGGCGTGTACATGGTGGCCCGGCTGTCGTTCTTGTATTCGCTGGCGCCCACGGCGTCGGCCATCGTGGCGCTGGTGGGCGGGTTCACCGCGTTGTACGCCGCCAGCATCGGCATCACCCAGCGGGACATCAAGAAGGTGCTGGCTTACTCCACCGTCTCGCAGCTGGGGTACATGTTCGTGGGCGTGGGCGTGGGCGCTTACTTCGCGGGCGTCTTCCACCTGATGACCCATGCGTTTTTCAAGGCCTGCCTGTTTTTGGGCTCCGGCGCGGTGATCCACGCGCTCTCCGGCGAGCAGAACATCCTGAAGATGGGCGGCCTGAAGAAGAAGCTCAAGTGGACCTACTGGACTTTCTTGATCTCGACTCTGGCCATCGCCGGCTTCCCGCCGTTCTCCGGGTTTTTCTCCAAGGACGAGATCCTGTGGAAGGCGCTCTCGTCCGCCTCTCACGCCGGCTGGGCGACGGGATGGGTGCACCTGCTGGCCTACCTGATGGGCCTGGTGGCTGCGGCCATCACCGCTTTCTATATGTTCCGGCTGGTGTTTCTGACCTTCCACGGAAAATCGCGCCTGGATCCCAGTGTGCATGTCCACTCCGAAATAAAGGTGATGAGTTGGCCGCTGGCGGTATTGGCCGGGCTGGCGGCCATCGGCGGCTGGGTGGGTGCTTCGTTGTTCGGCATCCACGGATTTGCGCACTTCACCGATTCGGTCCTGGGCCAAGCCCAGCGGCAGGCGGTTGCGTTGAAGGACTTCGCCCACTCCCAAGCGGCCGAGTGGGGCGCGGCCGGGCTGAGCGTATGCGTGGCGCTTATGGGGCTCGCCCTGGCCTGGTACCTGTACCTGAAGAAGCCCGATGTGCCCCAAAAGATCGCCGAGCGCTTCAAGCGGCTCTACCGGCTGGTGTTTAACAAGTACTGGATTGACGAGGTTTACGAAGCGTTGGTGTTGAACCCGATACACCAATTCTCGATTTTCCTGTGGCGGATCATCGACGAGAAACTGATCGACGGCCTGGGGGTCAATGGCCCCGCCAAGTTGCTCCGGGGCGTGGGCGGGATCGCCCGCATGTTCCAGAGCGGCAACGTCCAGGTCTATGCGTTCTGGATGTTCGTGGGTATTTGCGCCGTGCTGCTGTATGTGATCTACGCGGCGGGGCTTTTCTAGCCCTGATTGGAGGCAGGGGAACTCGCAATGTTGACAGTGAATCATAAAGCCATGACGCTGCCCTTGATTGAGCTTGTCCGGTGGCGCGAAGCGTCAGGGGGCTAGGGGCTGTGCATGGATCTCGGATTTCCACTTTTGTCTTTAGTGCTGTGGTTGCCCCTGCTGGGCGCCCTGCTGGTATTGTTGGTGCCCAGGAGCAAGCCCCAGATCGCGCGCAACTTGACCCTGGGCGTGTCGCTTTTGGATCTGGCCCTGGCGCTGGTTTTGTTCTTCCTGTTCGATCCCGACCGGACCGGAGTGCAGTTGGTCGAAAAGTGGGAATGGATCGAGAGCCTGGGGGTGGCTTATTACCTGGGCATCGACGGGATCAGCCTGCTTTTGGTGGTGATGACCGCCTTTTTGGCCCCCATCGCGATACTCTCCACCTACAAGGCGATCGAGAAGCGGGTCCGGGGATTCATGTTTTCCGTGCAGCTTCTCCAGGTGGGGATGCTGGGCGCCTTCATGGCCCTGGACGTGTTCTTCTTCTACATCTTCTGGGAGCTGATGCTCATCCCCATGTATTTCATCATCGGCATCTGGGGCGGCCCCCGGCGGATCTACGCGGCGGTGAAGTTCTTCCTCTTCACCCTGCTGGGCTCGGTGCTCATGCTGGTGGCCATCCTGGTGGTTTTCTTCACCCACTATGCCCAGACTGGGTTCTACACCGCCGACCTGTTCCAGTTGTACGAGACCAGCCTGACCGCGACCGTGCAGCTCTGGATGTTCTTAGCCTTTGCCCTGGCGTTCGCCATCAAGGTGCCCATGTTCCCGTTTCATACCTGGCTTCCCGATGCCCACGTGGAGGCGCCCACGGCCGGGTCGGTGATCCTGGCGGCCGTTTTGCTGAAGATGGGGACATACGGTTTCATTCGTTTCGCCTTCCCGCTCTTCCCGCAGGCGGCTGTCTGGTTCACGCCCCTGATCGCCATCCTGGCGGTCGTGTCGATCATCTACGGGGCCCTGGTGGCCATGGTGCAGCAGGACGTGAAGAAGCTGGTGGCCTACTCCAGTGTCTCGCACCTGGGCTTCGTCATGTTGGGGATCGTCGCGCTCAACTCGGCATCGGTGTCGGGCGGCCTTTTGCAGATGATCAACCACGGCATCTCTACCGGGATGCTCTTCCTCCTGGTCGGGATGATCTACGAGCGCCGGCACACCCGGTTGATCTCCGACTTCGGGGGGATCGCCAAGCCGATGCGCTGGTACGCGGTGTGCTTTATGATCGCCACCCTGGCTTCCATCGGCCTGCCGGGTACCAACGGCTTCGTCGGGGAGTTTCTGGTGCTGATCGGCACCTTCAACTCGGAGGCCCTGCCGATCGTCTTCGGTTCCGAGGCCGCCGGCATGGTCCTGGCCGCAGTCGCCGGCCTGGGAGTGATCCTGGGAGCGGTGTACATGCTCTGGATGGTCCAGCGGGTCTTCTTCGGCCCTCTAAAGAAGCCCGAGAACCAGAAGCTCAAGGATCTCACCCTGCGCGAGGTCGTCGTCCTGGTTCCGTTGATCGTGGTTATCTTTCTGATCGGTTTGTTCCCCAACCTGTTCTTGAGCAAGGTGGAACGTTCCATCGACGCCTTCATCCAGGACGTGCGCGAGAGGTCCCAGTTGGTGCAGATGGCCGTTGTGGATGCGGAGGTTCCCGATGCCGACCGCTAGCACCGCAAGATGTGCGGCACCAGGCCGATTCGCGGGCATCTGGAGGCTTCGATGATTCCTGATTCAATTGCAGAGATCTCGGCGTCTCAAGTGCCTGGGGATCTCATGGCCATACTGCCGTTTCTGGTGGCCGTAGCCGGCGGCCTGGTGGTGATCATAGTCGACCTGCTCATGCGCCCCAAGGCGTCTCGCCAGGCGTTGGGGATCCTGTCGTTGCTGTTTCTGGTCTTGATGATCCTGGCCTGCCTGGTGGACGTCGGTAAGCCGCCGGAGATGGCCTTCTCCGATCTGGTGGTGGCCGACGACTTCTCCCGCTTTCTGGGCGTGATTTTCGCCGTGGCCGCGGCCCTTTCCGCGCTTACGGCCATCGGCCGCTTGCCCGACGAGGGAGCGGCGCGGGGCGAGTTCTACGCGCTTTTGCTGTTCGCCACCGGCGGCGCTTGCCTGCTGGCCCAGGCGACCGACCTGATCTCCATGTTCATCGGCCTGGAGTGCCTGTCCATCCCCGCGTACATCCTGGCCGCCTCCCTGCGCCGGGATCCGCGCTCGGCGGAAGCGGGCTTCAAGTATTTCATCCTGGGTGCCTTCGCCACCGGATTTCTGGTCTACGGCATCGCGCTGCTCTACGGCGCCGCGGGAAGCACCCAGCTCAAAGAGATCGCTCGGCTCTGCGCCACCCAGCCCTGGACCGGAAACCTCATGCTGATCGTCGGGGCGCTCCTGGTGCTGGTGGGCCTCTTATTCAAGATCGCGGCGGTTCCCTTCCACATGTGGGCCCCGGACGTTTACCAGGGCTCGCCCACGCCCGCCACCGCCTTCTTCGCCACCGCGGTCAAGGCGGCCGCCTTCGCCGCGTTGCTGCGCGTCTTGTTTATGGCCTTGCCGGACATGCGCACCGGTACCGCCGGTTACGAAGACGCCGGCTGGGCCGGTTTGCTTACGGTCATAGCCATCCTGACCATGAGCGTGGCGAACCTGATCGCTTTGGTGCAGAACGACGTCAAGCGCCTCTTGGCCTACTCATCCATCGCCCACGCCGGTTATCTCATCATCGGCCTGCTCTGCAACCAGGAGGGCGCCGCGGCCATCCTGTTCTACCTGGCCGCCTACACCTTCATGACCGTGGGCGCCTTCGCCCTGGTGGCCTACTTCGAACACAAATCCGGCGGCACGTCCATGACCGAGTACGTTGGCCTGGGTCGCCGCCACCCGGTAGCCGCCGTGGCTCTCTGCATCTTATTGTTCTCGCTGGCGGGAATCCCTCCCACGGCCGGCTTCTTCTCGAAGTTCTACCTCTTCCGCGCCGCGGTCAACGAGGGCTTCATAGTCCTTACGGTCGTAGCCGTGTTAAACAGCGTGGTCTCCGCCTACTACTACCTGCGCGTCACGGTAGCCATGTACATGGAAGACGAGACCCAGGAGAAGAAGCCCGCGGTAAAAGCCTCCTTCGCCATCGCCCTGGCCGTGGGCATCTGCGTCCTCTTCGTCCTCCTCATGGGCGTCCACCCCACCCCCTACCTAGACGCCGCCCGCTCCTCAGTATTGTCGCTGTTCTAGTTGCCCTTGATCGGGTTTCCTCCGGTTGCTAGGCTGGCATGACGTTTACAAGGGAGGTGGAGCATGCTGCATATCCGATCTGTTTTGCCGGCGTTGGGAAAACGACAAGACCAGAAGCAGATGAAGCAGCGACGGAGCGT
>JAUXGL010000218.1 GCA_030622135.1 Deltaproteobacteria bacterium | reverse complement strand
GCACAGGGGGGTGCCGCGACCTTTCAGGTTGTCGTTGCGGGTTCGCAGGACGGGGATGTCGAGGCGGTCTTCGAGGATGGTGGCCACGGCGCGGGCGTTGTCGCATTTTCCGTAGCCTTCGTCCAGGAGGATGGCCTGCAGATCGAAGGAGAGAGCGTTGTCTACGATGCGCTTGATGATACTGCAAATGTTTTGGGGCAGAAGCTCGGCGGAGTGACGGGTGGCTTGCTTGTGTAGGTTGTCCAGATCCACCCAGTCGATCCGCTCGAAACGTTCGCGCAAGGACTCGAAACCCAGGTCGGAGGGGCAACCGACGAAGCCTACCCGGGCTGGTTTGGTCATTTCGCTTCCTCCAGTCCTCCAGGGGCAGGATACCGCCGAATCTGCTTGTTTGGCAAGAGCAATAGCAGGTATAATCCTGTGGGTTTATGGGCGCTATACTACTAACCACCAAAATTTGCGCGCCACGCGCAAATTTTGAGAGTACTGCACGGATCATTGGGTTGCGGATGAGCCGCGCTGTGGGACTACATCTGGTGATGTTGCTGATGGCCGGGCCGGTCGCGGGACGGGGGATCCTGGTGGACGACGTTGTGGCGGTGGTCAACCGGCACGTGATCACCCGTTCGGAGATCCGCCAGGAGGCCGCGCTGGTGTTGGTGGAGCGGCGGGGAGACCGCGGGCTTTCGCGCGAGATTACCCCGGAGTTTTTGGTGAAGGTGATGGAGTTGCTCATCAACCAGCGCGTCCTGATCGACGAGGCGCAGAAGATAGGCGTGCCCCCGGTGACCGAGCAGCAGCGGGAGCGGTTGTTCTTGGTCTTTCGGCGGCGTTTTTTGGATCCGGAGGTGTACGCGCGCTTCTTGTTCGTGCACGACCTCGCCGAAGACGAGATCGGCGACATCCTGGTGCGGCACTACCGGGTGGAGCGGCTGAAGGAGCGTAAGCTGCGAGTGATGCCCGAGGTGACCCGGGAGGAAGTGCGCCAATACTACGACAAGCACCGCATCGAGCTGGGCGACGCGCCTTTCGATCTGGTTGCCGAGGCCATTCGTCTGAAGCTGTTGACCCGACGACAGGAGAAGGGACTGGCCCGGTGGATTTGGGCACTGAGAAAGCGCAGCGATGTCAAGGTGCTGGTTGACCTGGTGGATCCGGGTCCGGGTTAACCCATTGACCGCGCAAGAGAATCACTGACCATGGAACAGTGGAAGATTCCGGAGAAGGTGGGCTGATGCCGCGGCGGATCGAAACCATGAAGCTCGAATACCTCGATCAGGTGCTGGTCATCGAGAAGGCCAGTTTTCAGGATCCCTGGCCGTCCGCCTCGTTCGTGGCCGAGAGTGAGCATTCCTCTTGGTCCTGGTTCCGGGTCATCGGGTCGCCGCGGAAGGCCTATGGGCTAAGCCGGGTGGACGGATTCATAATCTGCTGGGTGATCTTACGCGACATGCACCTGCTCAACCTGGCGGTCTTGCCCGAGCAGCGCCGCTTGGGCTTGGGGCGGATGCTTCTGGATAATTCGCTTGCGGACTTTGCCCGGTTGGGCGGCGGGTCCGTTCGCCTGGAAGTCCGGCCCTCGAACCAGGCGGCCCATGAGTTGTATCGGTCCTTCGGGTTCGAGGTGGTCGGGCGACGGAAGCAATACTACCGACGCGACAACGGAGATGCCATCGTCATGGCCCGCAAGGTAGAAGAAGCCCGGCAGCGGAGTCGGCGGGGCGCTTGGAAATAGCATGGAAGCAGTCCACACCCAGGCCGAGGTTACCAAGAGAAGGACGCTGGCACGGTCCACTCTGTTGATCGAGTTGCGGGCGGAAGACTTGTTCAAGAACGGGCAGCGCCCGGCGCCCGGGCAGTTCGTCATGTTGGGCCCGCTCAAGGAGGATTCTACCGATCCCTTTCTGAACCGGCCCTTTTCCATCCACCGTCTTTCCGGCCCGGATCGGCTGGAGCTGCTGATTGCCGTGGTGGGGCGGGGAACTACGATTCTTGGCTCGCTGATGCCCGGCGATCGGCTCGGGCTCCTGGGCCCGCTGGGAAACGGCTTCACCTTCCCTGAGCCTTCGCGTCCGGTTGTCCTGGTGGCGGGAGGCCTGGGCGTGGCCCCGCTATTCTTTCTGGCAGAGGAACTTTGCGCTTGCGGTGTCCAACCCCGGCTGTTTTATGGCGCCGGATCCGTCGACCTGTTGGTGCCCACCGACGGCTTGCAGGCCCAGGGCGTTTCGGTGAAGCTGGCCACGGACGACGGGTCGGCTGGGTTTGCCGGTTTCGTATCGGAGTTGTTAGCCCAGGAGCTTTTGAACCAAGAGACGCCGGACGCCTATTCGGCCGCCTGCGGTCCGATGGATATGCTTCGCGCGGTGACCGATCTGGCCAGAAACCGCGGGTTAGACTTGGAGGTGTCGCTGGAGTCGAGGATGGCCTGCGGCCTGGGGGCCTGCCTGGGCTGTACGGTTTTTCTTTCCACCGGCGCGGGAAGACGGATATGTTGCGACGGGCCGGTTTTCAGGGCCCGGGAGGTGTTCGGTCCATGAGCACGGTCGATCTCGAGGTGAGCATCGGGCGCCTGACGCTGAAGAATCCGGTGATGGTGGCTTCGGGAACCTTCGGGTACGGGAGCGAATATGCCGGGTTCGTCGATGTCAACGCCATCGGTGCCGTGGTCACCAAGGGGATCTCGATCTACCCCACGGACGGCAATTCGGCCCCGCGCATCGTGGAGACGCCCTCGGGCATGCTCAACGCCATCGGCCTGCAGAATCCCGGTTTCGAGGTATTCGAAAGAGAGAAGATGCCGTTCTTGCGCAAGCTGCGATCGAAGACGATCGTCAACTTCTTCGGTTCGACCGTCGAGGAATACGCCGAGCTGGCCGGCCGGCTGGATACCGTGGAGGGAGTGGACGCCCTGGAGGTTAACATCTCCTGCCCGAACATCAAGCGGGGCGGTCTGGCTTTCGGCGCCGATCCCCAAACGGCCGCCTCCGTCACCCGGGCGGTTTTACGGCGGACGGATAAGCCCGTTATAGTGAAACTCTCGCCCAACGTGACCGATATCGTGGAGATCGCCCGGGCGGTCGCGGATACGGGCGTGGACGGGATCACGCTGATTAACACCCTACGGGGAATGGCGATCGACTACCGCTCCGGAAGGGCGCTTCTGGGCAACGTGATCGGCGGCCTGTCGGGCCCGGCCATCCGCCCGGTGGCCGTGCGGGCGGTGTACGAGGTGGCCCAGGCCCTGGACGTTTCCATTATAGGCTGTGGAGGCATCGTCGAGTGGCCGGACGCGGTGGAGTTCCTGCGCGCCGGGGCTTGTGCCCTGCAGGTGGGATCGGCTACCTTTAGGAAACCCTCAGCGGCCATGGAGGTTCTGCAGGGGCTGGAGGTCTTCTTGAAGAAAGCCGGGCACGCTATGGTTGGCGATCTGGTTTCGACGGTGAAGGTGCACGGCGGGGGCCATCCGTGAGTCAGGACAAGCGCCCTATAGGGTTCTCCGCCAGCTTTGGCAAGTACAAGCTGGTGGAGCTGATCGCCCAAGGGGGGATGGCGGAGATTTTCAAGGCCAAGTCATACGGCGTCAGCGGGTTCGAGAAGACCATCGTCATCAAACGAATCCTTCCCACCTATTCGGACGATCGCGAGTTTATCGACATGCTCATCGACGAGGCCAAGATCTGCGCCTCGTTGCAGCACGCCAACATTGTGCAGATCTATGACCTGGGGCGCCTGGAGGGGTGCTACTACATCGCCATGGAGTACGTGCGCGGGGTCGATCTCATCCGGGTGCTTTCCCGCCTGCGCAAGGCCGGTCGACGGCTGCCTCTCGAGCTGGTCTGCTTCATCCTGTCCGAGGCCCTCAAGGGCCTGGACTATGCCCACCGGGCCGCGGATCCCGACGGTGAACCGCTGAACATCATTCACCGGGACTTCAATCCCTCCAATATCTTGCTTTCCTACCAGGGAGAAGTGAAGGTGGCCGATTTTGGCATAGCCAGGGCGGCCGTGCGCGATTCCAAGACCGTCGCGGGCGGGCTCAAGGGGAAGATGGGCTACCTATCACCCGAGCAGGTGGGTGGCAAGGATCTGGATCTGCGCTCGGACATTTTTACGGCCGGAATAACCATGTGGGAAATGCTGACCAGCCGGCGGATGTACGCCGGCGGGACCGAGTTGGATGTCTTGTTGAAGATCCGGGACGCCGTTATTCCCAAGGTGGCTGATTTCGCCCCCGACGCCCCGGAGGGGTTGGTCGGCATCATGGAGCGGGCTCTGCTGAAGAACCGCGCCGACCGCTGGCGCGGCGCCGGTGAGTTCAAGGATGCGTTGGAGGATTACCTATTCGACCGGGGGGTCAAGGTGGACGCGACCCACCTGGAGGGCTACCTCCAGCACCTTTTCGCCGACCGCATCAAGGCGGAGAAGCTCCGTTCGAAGACCGGCAAGATGGAGGTGACCCTGGAGCAGCCGCCCAAGTACTGGGTACGCGAGCCCGGCGAGCAGCCCCAGGGCCCCCTGGAGTTGGAGGCCGTATCCGGCCGGGTCATCGCGGGTGAATTTAACCACAAGAGCGAAGTGCTGCGCGAGAACGGCACCTGGATCTCCATCATGGAGATCCCCGAGTTGGCCGTGCACCTGTCCAAGTTCCCCACGCCCGAGGAGTCGGATCCGGATGCGGTGGCCGACTACCAGGGAATGATCGCCGAGGTGAGCTTCCCCAAGCTGTTCTATCGGCTGGCCATCGCCAAGGAGAACGGCCGGTTGGTGCTGACCCGATCGAAGCTGAAGAAGGAGATTTATGTCCGCCGGGGCATGCCCGAGTTCGTCAAATCCAATCTGCCCAACGAACGTCTCGGTGAGTACTTGATCGCCAGCGGTGTTATCACCGGGGATAAACGGGATGAAGCTGTGCGGGCCATGCAGGGGTACTCGGGCCGCCTGGGTGACACCCTGATCGGGCTAGGCATCCTCAAACCCCACGAATTGTTCGAGCACTTGCAGAAGCAGGTCAAGCACAAGGTGCTGGAGGTGTTCTCCTGGACGGCGGGGACCTACCGGTTCTTCTCCGGCCAGGCTTACACCGGCGAGGTGGTACCCCTGAAAGTGGGCAACTACGCCCTGATCGTCGAGGGGGTGCGCCGGTACGCCTCGACCGAGGTGCTGAAGAACCGGCTACGGTTGCACCTGGACCAGCGGGTCATGAAGGTGGAGAATCCCTATCTGTCCCCGGAGAAGCTGGGGCTTTTGGCGCGGGAGCAGCGGGTGGTGGATTGTGTCGACGGAACCCGGACGGTCAGGGCTCTCTTCATGCTGGGGGGATCGGATCGCCGGAGATTCGAAGAGTCGGTTTACCGGATTTTGTATATACTCGAGGAACTGGAGATGATCCGGTTCGTCGCATCCAGGTGAGGAGGGTCCCGTTTGTCAGAATTCATTGAGAAGAACCGGCGCACCCACGACTGCGGAGCGCTCCGGGCATCCCACGACGGCGAGGAGGTTGTGCTTTACGGCTGGGTGGGCCGCCGCCGGGACCTGGGGGGATTCGTGTTTGTGGACCTGCGCGATCGCGAGGGCGTTACCCAGGTGGTCTTTGACTCCGACCAGGCGCCGGAGGCCTTCAAGCTGGCCGGGGATATTCGGCCGGAGTGGGTCGTGGGAGTGAAGGGCCGAGTTCGCTCCCGGGGCGAGAACGTCAATTTGGATATGTCCACCGGTGAGATCGAGGTGCTGGCCGCCGATCTGGCCGTGCTCAATCCGTCGTCGACTCCGCCGTTTGGGATTGTCGACGGGGTCAATGCCCACGAAGAGTTGCGGCTGGAGTATCGCTACTTGGATCTGCGGCGCCCCGAGATGGTCAAGCGGCTTCGGATGCGCCACCGGATAACCCAACGGGTACGCAACTATTTCGCCCGGGAGGGCTTCTTAGAGCTCGAGACTCCCATGATGATCAAGAACACGCCGGGCGGTGCGCGCAACTTTCTGGTTCCCAGCCGCCCGAGCGCGGGCAACTTCTACGCCCTGGCCGAGTCGCCCCAGATCTTCAAACAGTTGTTCATGATCGCCGGGTACGACCGCTACTTCCAGATCGTGCGTTGTTTCCGTGACGAGGATCTCCGCGGCGACCGGCAGCCCGAGTTCACCCAGATCGATGCGGAAATGAGCTTCGTTACCCCCCAAGACATCTACACGGCCGTCGAGGGAATGATGGTGGAGGTGTTCGACGAGGCCCTGGGGCTGGAAGTCAAGCCGCCGTTCCCGGTCATGTCCTACCGGGAGGCCATGGCCCGCTTCGGCACCGATAAGCCCGATGTCCGCTACGGTCTGGAACTGTGCGATCTGACCGGGGTGGTCAAGGAGCACGACGGTGGCGGGATCGACTTGATGAAGAAAGCCACCGAGAAGGGCGATGTGGTCAAGTGCCTGGTGCTGGGAAAGGACACCTCGCTAAGCCGCTCGGACGTGGACAAGCTGGAGGCCAGGGTCAAGGAGATGGGCGGGATGGGATTGATGCGCGCCAAGGTGACGGACGGCGGCGGCTGGAGCCAGACGCCCCTGGCCAAGAAGATCCAGCCGGCCATGCGTGAGGCCATTCACCGGGCCGCCGGCGCCGGGCCCGGGTCGCTGGTGCTCTTCCAGATCGGCCCGCAGAACCGGGTGAATACGATTTTAGGCGGGCTGCGGGTGCACCTGGCCGAGAAGCTCTCTCTGATCCCCGCAGACCGCTGGGAGTGCCTCTGGGTGGTGGACTTTCCCCTTTTCGAAGTCTCCGAGGAAACCGGTGAGATCCAGGCCTGTCATCACCCCTTCACCTCCCCGCACCCCGACGATCTGGAGTTGCTTTCAAGTGATCCGCTGAAGTGCCGCGCTCGCGCCTACGACCTGGTGCTAAATGGCGTGGAGGTCGGCGGCGGCTCCATCCGTATCCACGATTCCACAGTCCAGGCCCGCGTGTTTAGGGCCCTGGGGATTACTGACGACGAAGCGGAGCAGAAGTTCGGCTTCCTGCTCAAGGCGCTGCAGTACGGTGCGCCTCCCCACGGCGGTGTCGCCCTGGGTCTGGACCGGTTGGTCATGCTGCTTACCGGCGGCACCTCCATCCGCGATGTGATCCCCTTTCCCAAGACCACCCGAGGCCAAGACTTGATGTCCGGCGCCCCCTCCCCGGTGGACGACCGGCAGCTATCCGAATTGCATCTGAAAAGAGATAGCGGATAGGGGACGGGTTTATTATCATTCCGGGGACGGCATAATGAAATAGCGGCTCCTTTCGGTTTTTGTTGTGGCAACCAAAAACCTATCAGGAAGGACGTCGCTATTTCATTGTGCCGTCCCTTTTTCTCCCTTCTTCTTTCTTTTTCCCACTTTACATTTTCAGCAGATCCCTCTATGTTTCAAGGGTGTGGAGAATCCCTATAGGCTCGAAAGCTCTGGGGGCTGAGCATCCTGATGTGGCGGTGAGCCTCAATGACCTGGGTAAAGTGTTCAGAAAACAAGGCAAGTACGACAAGGCTTTGCGGAATTATAAGCGCGCGTCGGCAGGGGCCTGGAAAATAAAACTGTCTGGAGCCGAGAATGACATCCAAGACATCCGATCTCGATGGAAAGACAGAGATCTCGATAATGGCCGATTCAGGTCTGGAAAAAGGGAGGGAGCTTACCCGTGGTACCTGCATCGATCGATATGTGATCCTCGACAAGATTGGCGAAGGG
>JAUXGL010000278.1 GCA_030622135.1 Deltaproteobacteria bacterium | reverse complement strand
CCACAAGGGTGCAGCACAAAACGCGTACGCCGAGTAAAATGGGCACCTTACCAGAGGCCAAAGAGTTTCCTTCACTCACCGTATCTATGACACCGAGCACCAGTGATTCCCTTGCGCAGTCAACGGGTTAACCAGGATCTCAAGGGCACCGGTGGCGGATTGGGGTACGGCCGGGGGACTCAATCCGGTGTTCCCCCCAGCGCCTCCGCCTGGAAGTCGGCCTTGAGCGCATCGAGCATTTCGTCCATGTCGCCTTCGATGAACCGGTCCAGCTTCTTCAGAGTCATCGAGATGCGGTGATCGGTCACGCGGTTCTGGGGAAAGTTGTAGGTGCGGATCTTCTCCGCCCGCTCTCCCGAGCCCACCATGCTGCGCCGTTTCTGGGTCCGGTCGGCCTGCTGTTCGGCCATCTTCATATCGTAGAGGCGGGCGAGAAGAATCTTCTTGGCCTTGGCCTTGTTCTTGATCTGCGAGCGCTCGTCCTGGCAGTGCACGGTCAAACCGGTGGGTTTGTGGGTGATGCGAACCGCGCTGTCGGTGGTATTCACGCCCTGGCCGCCCGGACCCCCGGCCCGGGAAACGCTGATCTCCAGGTCCTTGGGGTCGAGGGAAACATCCAACTCGTCAGCCTCGGGAAGCACCGCCACGGTCACGGTGGAGGTGTGGATGCGGCCCTGGCTCTCGGTGGTCGGAACCCGCTGGACCCGGTGAACCCCGCCCTCGAATTTGAGGTGTGAATAGACTCGATCGCCGGAGAGCAGCGCTATGATTTCCTTCAGCCCGCCGGCGCTGGCCTGGCTTTCGCTCATCAGCTCGAGTTTCCAGCCGCGCCTCTCCGCGTAACGCTGGTACATGCGGAACAGGTCCGCTACGAACAGAGCCGCCTCCTCTCCGCCCGTGCCCGCGCGAATCTCCAGCAGAATATTCTTCTCGTCCAAGGGATCCTTGGGAACCAGCAAAACCTTGAGTCTTTCCGCGTGCTCTTCCCGGCGTCCTTCCAGTCCGGGCAGCTCTGCTTCCGCCAGGGCCGCCAGATCCCGATCGTCGCCCCGGATCAGCTGGTCGTTCCCGACGATTTCCTGCTCCACCCGCCGATACTCCCGGTAGGTCTTGACGATCTCCTCCAGGGACTTGCGCTCCCGGGTGACTTGCTGAAGCCTGGCCGGATCCGAGTACACTCCGGAATCCTGAAGCTGCACGGTCAACTCCTCGAATCGCCGCACCACCTCGTCGAGCTTGTCAAACACCCGGCTGGTCTCCCTTCAGGCTCTCCTCCCGCCAGAGCACCTTACGCAACGACGCCAGCGCCACCTCCAGTTGATCGTCGGTGGGCGGCCGGGTGGTCAGGCGCTGGATGCCCATGCCCGGCCAGGCCAGCATGCGGGCCCACCACCGGTCCAGGTAGCGGCTGGTCAGGCGTTGAAACTCGTAGGCCAGCCCGGCGATGGGAAACAAAAGCGGCAGCTTGATGCCGACGTAGATCGCCTGGTTCAGCCAGCCGGTCCCGGTGGGCTCGCCCACCACCATGACGATGAGCGGGAAGACCAGCGAGAACACCAGGATGGAAATGGCAATCACCATGATCAGGAAAGTGGTTCCGCAGCGGGGATGCAAGGGCTTGTGTGCGCGGGCGCTCTCCACCGTCAGCTCTTGGCCCGCCTCGTAGGCGTAGATGGATTGGTGCTCGGCCCCGTGGTACATGAACACGCGCCGCACGTCCTTCATCAGCGAGATCAGCGAGATGTAGCCGATGAAAACCATGAACTTGACCACTCCCACGATCAGGTGGAACAAAAACTCCCTGATGGTCAACTCGCGGCCGGCCAGCTGGCTCCCCACCCACACGGCAAAATGCGGCAGGGCCACGAACAGGGCAATACCCAGCCCCAACGCGAAGATTACCGTTCCCCAGATCACAAGGTCGGAAACCTTGTGCTCCTGCAATTCCTCCACGGAGACCGCCGGCTCACCGGGATCGGGAGGATCCTCTCCGGACTCCTCCGGTTTCTTTTCCTGCTTGGCCGCCTCCTCGTCCGCCATGGCCACCTTGGCGGAGAAGTTCAGCGCGCTGATCCCGTTGACCAGGGACTCCAGCAGGACCACCGATCCGCGCAAAAACGGCCAGCGCAGAAATCGAAACCGTTCCCACAGGGACCGCCAGGCGGATTCCTTGCAGATGATTTCCCCGTTGGCCCGACGCACCGCCACGGCCAGGGAGTGCGGAGAGCGCATCATGACGCCTTCCAATACGGCCTGACCGCCTACTTTTAATTTGGTTTCTTCGGTCATAATATAAAACCCGCCAGACGCTCGATCCGGCGGGCCAAAAAGAGTTCGGTCGACAAAACCAGACTGCAACCCATGAGCCGGGGTGTTAAGCCCCCGCGTTCTTGGCTTCGGCCTTTTTGGCCGGGGCGGTCTCCCCCGGCTTCTCCAGCTTGCGGCCGTATTTCCGCCTGAACCGCTCCACCCGGCCGGCGCTGTCGACCAGCTTCTGCTTGCCGGTAAAGAAAGGATGACAGGCGGAGCAGATGTCCACCTTGAAGCTCCCCCGGGTCGAGCGCGTCTTGATCGAGTTCCCGCAGGCGCAATCGATGGTGGCTTCCTTGTACTTGGGATGAATCTTAGCCTTCATATCTACCTCAACTTCCTCAAAAAAACTTCCCCAACAGCCGGGAGTATACTACGCGTCGATGTGGAAAAGTCAAGCGAAGTCTTACCGGAATCTCCCACCCCATTTCCGGTCGATCCCAATCTCCCGAGTAAAAAGGGACACTTACGAGAGGACCACAAGTAAATTATCT
>JAUXGL010000039.1 GCA_030622135.1 Deltaproteobacteria bacterium | reverse complement strand
GTGACCCCGACAAGTTCAGGGTATCGGGGCGCGGTGAACTGCATCTGTCGATTCTGATTGAAACCATGCGCCGCGAAGGTTACGAACTCGGCGTTTCACGACCGGAAGTCATCCAGCGCGAGATCGACGGCCAACTGCAGGAGCCCTTCGAGCAGCTCACGGTGGACGTTGAAGAACGGCACCAGGGTACGGTTATGGAAAAACTGGGAGAGCGCTTTGCCTTGCGTATCTGAAGCCTTGATGGCTCTTTCTCTTCAAAAGGGATGATCCTCGCTATGGGGGTGGAGCGGTCGGTGACCACCAACTCTCCACCTGCCCGCACGGTGCGAAGGTAGTAGCTGATTCTGGCTTTCAGCTTGGCTATGTTGACCATAATCATGACTACATTATGACCATCTAGCAGTCACATGTCAAGAGCCCAGGCGCGGGCGGGCTTGTAGTGGTCGGGGAAGACGATGCCATGGGGATCGATGGCCCGAACGATAGGCCTTTCAGGCGGCCTGCCCATTACCCCGCTTTTTCTCTGGAGCGGCGGTCAGTCTCAATCCAAAAGGTTTGAGTAGTCTTTCGAGCAAGCGCTGGCTCGGGTTGTAACTCTGGCGGACTGCGCGTGATACATTGGAGCTTGGCATTTTCGCCTTCCTGGCGAACTCCTTGATGCCGTGGTTGCGGATCGTCTTTGCCAATGCCTGTTGCACGGTAAATCCTTCATCCAGAAGAGCGAGAATGAACTCCCGCGCAAACTCAGGGTCACGAAGATCCTTGGCCAGCTGCTCGTTCCAATCTCGACTTCTCCTGGTCATGAGTTGCCCCTTTCCTGGTAATCCTTCCAGAACTCCTTTGCCCGCCGGACATCAGCCCGTTGGGAACCCTTGTCGCCACCACAAAGCAAAATAATGACGGTCCGCCCATCAATGGCGAAGTAGAGCCGGTATCCGGGCCCGAAATGGAATCGAGCTTCTAACACGCCATCTCCTACCGGCTTGCTGTCACCCTGGTTGCCCGCCTCAAATCGTGCAACCCGCGCCTGGATACGTGCCTGTACCCCAATCTGCAAGGTGTCGAGCCACAAACGAAACGGGCTTGCCCCGTCCAGTCGTACATACTCGCGTACTATGTATTTTCCGCTGGCTCCAGGCATCTCATCTAAAATATCAAATCGGATATTTTTGGTCAAGTATTATCCGTCATGATCAGGGGCTCCGTCTATAGTGGATAGCGTGCGCCTTTAATCAATTCGGTGACCCTGACGCTTTATTCGTCTGCCCAGACAGACACGACTCGGATTCCATTAGCGTAGCCGCCCCAGGGCCACCATGGTATCGCACAGATCTCCGGGCGGCTGGCGCTCGATGGGTGCGTGTGACCAGGAGCGGGCCAGTTCCTCGTAGGGGAGCACATCTCCGAGGAAGATTTTGTGCCAGGAGGCGGGTAAAAAGCGGTGAAAGGGGCCGGCGGAGGCAAGCTTCGACAGCCGGGTGCCGATGCTCATGGCGTCCCGCTCGATGGCATCCGGCTGGATTGGCGGCAGCTCTTTTTGGGGAAACGGCTCCTCCATGATAAGCGTCAGAGACGTGCATTTCTTTACAGGCCAGCGGTGAGACTTTTTCAGGTGATGGGCCAATAGCTCTCCGGCCAGCGTGCCCTCGAAATGAAACAGCGCGAGGCCTGACGGAGTTTCCACAAGGGGCAGCCGGTTCCCGGACAGGCCCAGGAATCTCGCCAGCGAACGGGCCATCTCGCGGCTCATCACCCGGCGACCGCGTGGAGAAAAGCGGGAAGCCACGGCCGGGCCGTTTGTGGACTTGACAAACACCTTGTCCTCGCTAAGACGCAGCACCGTGCGGCCGCGACCGCCGATGGCCATGCGCTGTTTTTCACTTGCCGCGGCCACCAGCCCGATGCTCTGGCCGGTGTTCTCGTCGATGACCTCGAGGGTACCGGGATCTTGCTGGAGATTCGCGTGCAGGTTTCGCCGTTCAAAAGCCTGGTGCAGGCGTTCCCCGGGGTAGTACCGTCCATGTCGACCGGTCTTGAGCCAGTCTTTATGACATAGTGCGGCCAGAAGCTCGTCCAGGCGTTCATTGCCAAAGCGCTCCCGGATCGGGCGGGCCAGCCGCCCGCGCAGCACCGGGGCGGTCAGCCATCCGCTGCTCGACTGGAGCAGCAGCGATCCAGCCTGTTGCACGAGCACGGAGGGGCGGAAGACATACGCTTGCGTGCAGAGATCTCCTTTGCGCGCGAGCTCTTCCAGGTGGCGAAAACAAACGAGCTCACCCTGGTCGAAGTAAAAGCCGAGCAGGCGGGCCGCTCCGGTACGGCGGTTGCCGCGGCCCATGCGCTGGAGAAAGGCGGACACCGAGGGAGGCGGGCCTACCAGCACCACCAGGTCCACGTCGCCGATGTCTATTCCGAGCTCCAGCGTCATTGTGGCAAAGCAGACCGCCGAGGGATCCGCCAGAAAACGGGCCTCGACCCGCTCCCTCTCGGAGCGCGAGAGGCTGCCGTGGTGCGCGTAGACTCGATTGCCCAGCCTGCCATGGCCCCGGGCATGGCTCGCCAGCTCCTCCACATCGGCACGCCGGTCGAGGAAAACCAGGATCTTGCGCGTTTCCTGGCCGTCGCTCCACAGGGAGGCGAGCGAGGACAGCAAGTCTTCCCTGCTTCTGTATCTCAGCCAACGTGCAGAGAACTCGCGCGGTTTCTCCACGAACACATGCTCGGCCTCCTCCGACAAGTAGCGTTCCGCGACCCCCCCGGGATCGTGCAAGGTGGCCGAGGAGGCCACGCATTGGAGCCTACCAAGCAGCGCGCGCAGCCGCTCGATCAGTATGGCGAGCTGATCGCCGCGCGCGCTTCCGTCGAGGATGTGCAGCTCGTCCAACATCAGCGCCCGGACATCCCTGAGAAAGCTCGTCTGGCGCACCAGAAGCGAATCCAGGGACTCGGGCGTGGTCACGAGCACCTGCGGCGGATTGCGGCGATCCAGCACGGCATGATCGCCCGTACGGCGATGTACCCTGAGCCCCATGACGGCAAGCGGCTCCTGGAGCCGCCGCACCAGGTCGTTGACCAGCGCCCGAGTGGGGCTGACAACCAAAATAGCGGGCAGTGATGTCGCGCCGGATTCCAGATGGCGCTCGACGAGCGGTGCCACGATGGCCTCGGTCTTCCCGGTGGCCGAGGGCGAGCACACCAGGCAGTCTCGCCCCGAGAGCAGGGGCTTGAATGCGGCGAGTTGCACCGGGGTGGGACAAGGAAAGCGGGCCAGAAAGGGATACCACGTGTGCTTCAGGGCATCGCGCATCTCGGCGATGGGCTCCATCAGGCGAGCGAGCGCTCAATGTCCTCCAGGAAAGTGCCAAGCCCCTGGGGACGAAGGCGTATGAGGTCCAGGAACTCCACCGTGAGCTTGGTGGCCTCGCGGGGGCTCTGGATGTGCTCCCGCCTCAGCATGGCCCAGAGTATCTCTGCCAGCGGTCGGCTCATGCGCTCGGGCAGCCTGATTTCGGGGTAGGCTGTCTGAACCAGCGCAGAGAGCCTCTGACTGAGCTCCTGGTAATCGTCGAGGGTCAGCGGCGCGAGCTCGGTAAGCCGCTCAGGAGCGACGAGCCGGCGCAGGAACTGCTCGCCAACCGTGCTCGGGGTCATGGCAAAGACGAGGTAAAGGTGCTGGGGCCGGCGAAAGATGAGCGGTAGCCGTCTCTGGGGGCCAAAGCCGCCCTTGATCACGGAGGACTCGGGATAAAGCACCTTCTCGGTGCCGAGAGCCGCCAGCACCAGGCAGCGGAAAAGGCTGTCGGCAAATACCCGTGCCGCGCTGCCGAGAAGGTCGTAGTTCTCCGCCTCGTCGATCAACAACACCAGGCCGCGGTAGCCCAACCCGCGCGCCAGTACGGAGATCCCACCCAGCAAGTAGGCATAGACGTGGGCCCAGGGCTGAAAGTCCTTGAGCGAGTATATGGTAGGGCCGCGGCGCCCGAGCTTGCGCACGGTCGCGTCGAGCTCCTGGTTTCCCTCCGGACGCTGGCCGCTCAACCAGTCGAGCAGCAGGGCGCGCGGGACAGGGTCGTCGAGATCCAGGAGCTCTTTGAAGTAGTGAAGCGCCGGCCGCAAGTAGAGGTGATTTGACAGGGGACTCTTGCCGTTCTCCAGGGCTTCTATCAGTGTTCGTTCGCCCGTGGCGCGCCGCATCAAAGGCTCCAGCCCGGATCCGGCCACGCCATTTCCGTTCGGGTAGCGCAGGGACGAGACGAGCTGGCGATATACCCGCATGGGTTTGTTTGGCTGCACGTACTGGGCGTCGAGAGTGGCCCGTCCCACCAGGAACCCCTTTGCCAGGGCCTCGTACTCGATAAGTTCCAGAAGGTGGGTTTTTCCGGTGCCATAGTCCCCGAGAAAGACGCGTGCCGCTCCGGAAGAGTCCGCCTCGGCAAGGTCGCGGCCGACCAGCATAAGCTCGGTATCGCGGCCCACGCTCGATGGCCTGAGATCGGCGCTGGGCACCACGCCGAGGCGCAGCGCCTCCAGAGTGCGGGCAGCTCCATCACTCGCTTTTTCGTCCACGTCTGCCCGGTCCATGGGCCTGCGGAAAGGCCGCCGCTCCACCGCGGATCTTGCATCGCCATCCCGCGGTGCACGGGAGGAAGCCGGCCTCTGCTTCCCTGCCTTTGGGGCCTCGGTCCCGGACGTCGCATGAGAATCACCGGCCTGACGCGCCAGTTGCACCTCGCGCCGTTTTACCTCGAGAAGCAGGCGTGGATGGCTATCGAAGTGCACCATCAGTGCCCGGCCATCTCGATGCAGGCGGCGTACGGTTCCGCTTCCCAGCATGGGATGAACGATCTTCGAGCCTCCAGTGATCATCGTCTTGCTCGTTGTCATCATTGTTGCTCCCAGCCGCTGTCAGGGTCTTCCTCGTCGCCCTCGTTCTCTTCGTTCTCCTCGTCCTCTTCGTTCTCTTTCCCGTCGCCATCCGCGAACACGTCGTTGCCGGCTTCCTTCCAGGTGTCTGTCTTGGATGCGAGATCCTCGACGGCCTTGAGCACCATATCTTCCTCTACCCGCGTCTGTAAATCCTCCTCGCCGTCCACCATCTGGCGAAAGAGCGCATCCGTCCAGATCTTGACGAAGAGGCGGCGATGGTTCAGCTCGAACTCGCCCTCGACGCATTTCCTTGCCAACAAGGAGATGTTTCGTGCCTGCAGCTCGTGGTCCAGGTGGATGCCGCGTGCCTTTTCGAAGACGGCCAGGATCCGATCTCCCAGCGCTTCGAGCAGGGCCACTGGCTCCAGATCCAGAAGTTGCAGGTCGATCACCGGGGCCTGGGGCGAACGAATCGAAAACGGGATGGGGCTGCGCAGCCTCTGGTGGAGTGCCGGGTACTCCGGCACGATGTTGCGCATGAACTCGGGCGGGACCGCGTAAAGGAAGAGCGTGCCCGGGAGCTGGGAGCGCCCGCAGAGATCGATCACCTGGCGCAGGTTGTCGCCTATCGACCGGATTCGGCGCGGGCCCACGCTCATGTTTCGGTCGACCTCGTCGAAGAGCAGCACCAGCCCGGGCATCCCCATTCCGGTGATCATCTGGCTCAAGCTTCGCAGCATGACAAAGGCGTTGCTGCGGGTCATCGGTTCGAACACGCCGTGGGCCCGCACCTGGGCGGCGGTCACCGGCTCGCCGCTGAGCCAGGCCCCGAGCACCGCGGATGTCTCGTCGTCCTCCTCGATATCGGCGCGCAGGTAGGCTACCACCGCCTGCCTGAAGGAGTGGCTCTCGCAGGGCACGCCCCGCAGGGTCCGGCGCAGGTAGGTAAGCGCCATCTTCTTTCCGTTGTCGCTCACCAGGTCGTCGGCATGGTTTTCGAGCAGCAGGGTCAGTCCTCTCATCGGGGCGAGTCGGCCCTCGGGCGGCGCGGTGGACAGCCCGCGCGCCACTGCCTGGTAAACTTTCAAGGGGTCGTCGTAGGGGCATTCATTGGGGGACAGCTCCACCATCGAGGTGGCAAAACCGTGGTCCCAGGAAAGCTCCTTGACGCAGTAGAGAAAGTGTGTTTTCCCGCCCCCGAAGTAGCCTTCCACCAGCTTGAAGCTCGATCCGCCCTTCAGGATTCGCTCGAAGTACTCGTGCTCGAGAATGCTGAGATAACTCTCGTTGCCCACGTTTATGAACTGTATGCCCAGCTCGGGCGGCTGGCCGCCCTCTGCCAGACGCTGGACGATGTGATTTGCCAACTCCTCGGTCAACTCCAAAGACTTCTTGCCGGGCTCGATATGCATGGCCTCCCTCTCGTCAGCGTTGAACCGGGACAAAGCGAAGCGACAGGTAATATTGCCCCTGGCCGTCCGGACCGTTTAGGAAAAACACGCGCGACTTTTTCTTGACCGAGTTGCCCGTGGCCGTGCCGAGGTCCAGCCGGACTCCGTCCCGCTCCAGAAGGCGGGCTGCACGAACGCGTGCCAGATCGTACAGGAAACAGGCCTTGGAGTAGGAAGAAAAGCTCTCGCGCAAGGGGTTCTCGAAAAACCGGCCGCCTTGTCGCAGCAGGGCAACCTGGGGAAGCACGTCCGCGAGCTCCACCCGCTCGCCGAACGACCGGCCCTTGTTGCCGAGAACGGCCCGGTAGGCCGCGACCAGCAAGTCGAAGAAGTCCTCGGTCGACTCCTGCCGCGAGGAGAGCTCCTCCGCGGCCTTCTGCGCGGCAGAGAGGATTTCCGTTGCCCTGGCGGGCATCCGGCGTAGCTCCTGCCGGGAGTAACGTAGCGAGGCTTCCATCCTCTCGATGTCCACCTTCACTGTAAAGGGTGCCACCATGAACTCGGGCGGGTTCTCCGTGAGCATTCTAAATGACCGATTTGCCTCTGCGCAGGCGGCCTTGAGATCTCGACCGAGCGCCTGGCGCTGATCGGACCGTAGAGTGTCCAGACGCAGGCGGGCCTGCTCGGCAAGAGCCCCGGCCTGCTCGGCAAGGCCCGCGCGGTCCAGCAGGTCGGTGTCGAGGGTGTCGAGTGCCTTGCCTAAAAGCGGCAGATTCTCGGTCTCATTAGCGGTGCCGAGATCGTCTAGCATTTTCTTCTGAGCCTTTAGCTGCTTGAGCCATACCATGATGGCGCTGTGCAGCTCGTCGATTCGAGCTTTGAAGTTATCATGCAGGTCGTTCGGCGTTTCCATGACTTGTCTCGTCCCTTTCTTCCAGCGCGGCACCTACCGTAACCAAATAAACCGCGCAGGACTCGCCGCATCGATTGCACATCTCAAAGATCTTCGCAAGATGCGAAGAAGTTGCGAACTAAGAGTCTATTGCTTCCCCGCTGGAGCAAGGTTGTAACGAGCCCCGCGAGTGTAACCACTCAGGGTCACGATCTCCCGGCGAACAAGGCGCCTAAGGAGCGGTCCGAGGACCTTTCGATCCTCTCCGGTCGCCTGGCACAGCTCTCCGACGCGCATTCCCCGGCCTCCATCGGCCCAGGCGTCCTGGAGAGTTTCCAGCACGCGTTTTTCGATCTTCGCCCGATCCCGACCGGAAACCCGTGTCTTTTGACGTCCTGCAATACGCCGGATCCCTGTCGCGGTCGGTCGATCTTTCTCGGGCTCGGCCAGCGCCTGGTGAAGTTTCTTCACCGCCGCGCGTGCGGCCAGCGTATCGCAAAGGGAACTCTTGTCGGCCGGGAAGGGGATGTCAAGCTCGCTCAGCTTATGCTCTATCTTTCCCAAAGCCGCGCGAGGGATAAGGAAGCGACCTCCTTCCAGGATCTCGACATCTTCTCCCAGCACCCCTGCATCGGCAAGTCCTCGGGCAATTCTCTTGGGAAAAGTGAGAACCAGGTAGTCCTCGACCTGAGGAGCACACACAAGCCCGGCCCCCGCTCGCAGGCGCAGCCAGGCGCCTGCCGGCACGCCGTCTGCCAGGTGTGGCTCCAGGGCGAGAAGGGCGCCGGATAGATGGCGGTCGAGCGCCTCCGGCGAGAGTCTCTCCGTGCCAGGCATGTTCTCGAAATCGAGCTTCAACGAGTCGGTCAGAGGCGGCGAGATCCCGAACGTCTCGAGTCTCGTGGAGAGGCGCAGGTCACTCATTGCGGATTCCGAGATTGACAGGGTCAGGTTTTCCCCAAGCCGGCAGCGGCGATCCGGAGGTCGTCGATAGTCGTGCTTTTGGCTCACCGACAGGTCGAGATCTCGGGTCAGTGCCTCCACTTGCGATTCGGGCAACAGGATCAGATCTCCCCGTAAGAAAAAGCCGCGCGAGTGCAGCGTGGCTCGCTCCCGTCGATCCAGCCCGGTCACCTCCAGTGCTGCAATTCGATCCGCAAGCAGAGTTGGCCTGAGAGCGTTTCCGAGCCGGTCAATTTCCATCGAGAGGCCGGCGGGCAGCTTCTCTCCGCCCGTGAGCAACGCCAGGCGGCGCTCGATGGCCTCGGCAGACATCCCTGCCCGTAACGCGGCCTTGATACTGCCGGCGCTTATGCGCAGATCGCCCTCCGGCCGACTGCCATCGGCAGGGCTATCCCAAAGGGGACCCAGGGCCAGCGCGAGCAACTCGACCTGGTGGGGGCGGTTGGCTATCAGAGAGCCGTCATTGCTCCAGGAGGCTTGCCCGCGGATGGTGGACAATGGGTTGTCGCCAGTGGCAAGCACGGCTGCACCCAGGGGCGTGAGTCGGCTTGCGGGTTTCTTTCCATCCATGCCTTTCTCGGTAAGGCCGAGCTCGCAAAGTCCGGCGAACAGGGCTGATGTCTGCTTGCGGGCGTGCTCGCGCACGAACGAGAGTCGATAGTGTTCGAGAAACCCGCTTTGGGCCTCTTTTCGAATGAACTCCTTTCGGACGATCGCGCTGGCGATGGGGTTCAGATCGCTGTCGTAGAACCACTGGCCATCTGCAAGAAAGCTTCCCGCGGCCGTCTGCAGTTCTTCGATCAAGGCCGCCTGGAGCTTCACCCAGAGCCCCATGGAAGACCGGGACAAGTATCGGGATCCTACGCCGCGGAAGTCCCCCCTGCTCTCGATGACGAAGCCTTCCCCATAAGAGGCGGTCGGCTTACACAGGGCTTGCGGCAGCGCTCCGAACACGCCCAGCGGATCCATCGTGAGCATTGACGAGAAGGGCGCACGCGACCAGCTCGAAGTGTCGCGGTCGATCTCGACGAGCCCGAGCGCCCTGGCCAGCACCAGCCATCCGTGGAAGCCAAACTTCTCCACGCCTTGGAAACCGATTTTTTCAAGGTGACGCATGACGACCACCTTGGCCAGACCCGAGCGTTTCAGCGGTTGAGGGTAGCGGTCGACCACCGAGCAGGTGGCTTTCAGGCTCTCGATGACTTCCTCAGGCGACACGCTGCGCACCGGCTCGGCGCGCAATGCCCGGCGCGCAGTACCTCCCCAACTCTCCTGCTCTCCGGGTATCTCGACCGAGCAGAGCAGCGGAGCGAGCGAGTCGGGAACAAACAGTGGATAGTAGTCGAGACTTGACTCCAAGAGTACGGAGTCCAGTGAGTTGCTGTAAGTGCGATTTTCGATCATCGGGATGAGCAAGCCGGATCGAACGAGATCCATGATCGTTTTTTTGGGTTGCCTTATCCCAAGATGGCCGAGCTCATCCGAGAGAAAATTCGCCATCAAACCCCTTTTTCCCCCATCGAGTGCCAGCCTCAGCGTCAGTTTGTGCGCCTCGTCCAGATGCCGGAACGTGGAAGCGAGCGCCTTGCCGTCATCGAATGCTTTTTCCAGAGAGTCGACCAAGTCGGCCTTCTTGCGCAATCTTGTGTAATCGAGCCCGAGGTTGACTGCGAATAGCCTGAGAACCCGCATGGAAAAGCTCTCGAAATACCGGCGTCCAACTTGCTTGTTACGTGGGATCACGCGTGCTCTCGGCCACCTGGATCGACAGGCTCCATCCCCAGATCCTCGAAAGCGAAGGGGATGTCAGTCGCTTCCATCCGCTGGAGAACCTTTCTGAGCATGCTACCTCTGAAGATTGCCTCGTTTGGCACGAGCCGCCGTACGAGCGCATGCTTGATCGGAGCCGTCGACAATATAGCGTCCATCTGTTCGACAGTCTGACTGCGCACCAGCAAAAGGTTTGTATGGAGGATAGCGTTGCGCTGTTTTACATGCGAAGGCGACTCTTTTATTCTCCGTGTTGCCATCGTTTACAGGCCAGCTTTCGTTATAAACGTGAAATATATGGCACAATCCGCGGTGGCGATCAATGCCAAAAATCGCCCGTAATTACCTATGATCACAAATGACGCTTGGCATGGGAATTGCTTACCTGTCCAAAAGCGGAAGTTGACAACCTGGCGGGGCGGAACATATTGTCGAATTGGTAGGCTGGAATATGAAAAAAGACAACCTCTGCATCACCGGGCTCAGCGGAAGGCTCGGTTCCATTATCCACAAGGCGCTGAAGGACGAGTATGAAATCACGGCCCTGAACCGCAGGGTCCTGCCGGATGTCCGGACGATCCGGGCGGACATCACCAACTACGATTCGATCCAACCTGCCCTGCAGGGCCAGGATGTCATTCTGCATCTGGCGGCCTATCCCTTCGCCGACGACAACTGGGCGGAAATCCTGCCGGTCAACGTCGTTGGCACTTACAACGTGCTGGAGGCGGCCAAACAGGCGGGAGTGCGGAGATTCGTTTTCGCCAGCAGTCTTTCGGTTCTGGGCGGACATATGAAATCCTTTAGAGAATGGTGTGAAAAGGGCGCCTTCCGCACCGGGGAGGCCAAGGTGGATTTCTTCAACACCCAGGAGATTCCCCGGCCGGACAGTCTGTACGGAGCTTCGAAGGTGTTCGGCGAGTCACTTTGCCGGCTCTGCGTGGACTCCCACTCGATGTCTTGCGTATGTCTGCGCCTAGCGGAGGTCCGGCCGGATGACCGACCGCTCCCCGATAATCCGTTTGGCTACGCCATCATGTGCCGGCATCGTGATTTCATCGAGGGTGTCCGGCGGGCCATCGAGCTCACCCGGCGCGCGTCCATCTACGAGGTCGTCACCCTCATTTCCGATGACTTCCAAGAGCCCGGCTGAGCTTTGAGATCACAGCTTGACTCAAAAAAGCCGCCGGTGGTAGCTTATTCGGTCATGAAAACAATCATAGAGCCATTTCGGATCAAATGCGTTGAACCCATTCGCATGACCACCCGCGAGGATCGTAGCGCGTTTCTCGAAGAGTCCCATTTCAACCTGTTCAACCTGCGCTCCGATCACGTGCTGATAGACCTGCTGACCGACTCGGGTACCGCTGCCATGAGCCAGGAGCAATGGGCCGCGATGATGCTCGGGGACGAGTCTTACGCGGGCGGTCGCAGCTTTTACGAGCTGGAAGAACGGGTGGCCGCCATTTTTGGTTACAAGCACTTGATTCCAACTCATCAGGGCCGGGCCGCCGAGCACATAATGTTCTCCATCGCGGTCGAACCCGGCATGCTGGTGCCCAACAACAATCACTTCGACACCACCCGGGCCAACATCGAGTTTCAGAAAGCCGAGGCACTCGACCTGGTCATCGACCAGGGAAAGGTCCCATCCCTCGATCATCCGTTCAAGGGCGACATGAACGTTCTCAAGCTCCAGGCCCTGATCCGCGAGAAGGGCCGGGAGAAGATTCCACTGGTGCTACTGACCATCACCAACAACGCTGCCGGCGGCCAGCCGGTCAGCATGGCCAACATCAAGGCGGTCTACCGGGTATGCCGAGAGCACGGCATTCCGCTGTTTTTCGACGCCTGTCGCTTTGCGGAAAACGCATACTTCATCAAGCTGCGCGAGGATGGCTATCAGGACAAGACGCCCGCGGAAATTGCCCGCGAGATGTTTTCTTACGCTGACGGATGCACCATGAGCGCCAAAAAGGACGGTTTGGTCAACATCGGCGGGTTCATCGCGCTTGACGACGATGAATGGGCCCAGAAGGCGCGCAACCTGTTGATTATGACCGAGGGTTTTCCCACTTACGGCGGGCTGGCCGGCCGGGATCTCGCCGCCATTGCCCGGGGGATCGAAGAGGTGCTGGACGAGGATTATCTCAGGTACCGCATCGCCTCGACCAGATATCTGGGCGACCACCTGGAGGAGATCGGGGTGCCGACCGTGCGCCCGCCCGGCGGCCACGCCATCTTCATCGACGCTCGGGCCTTCCTCGATCACCTGTCACCCGAGCATTTGCCTGCTCAGGCGCTCATGTGTGCTCTGTACGAGGAAGGCGGCATCCGCTCGGCGGAGATCGGCACGGTAACGTTCGGCCGGAAAGATCATGTTACCGGACACGAGATCCCAGCCGACATGGATCTGGTACGGCTGGCCATACCCAGGCGTGTGTATACCCAGAGCCACATGGACTACGTGCTGGAAGTGATTGCCTCGCTAACCGGCAGAAAGCGCGATATCCGCGGCCTGGCTTTTACCTACCAGCCGAAATCTTTACGGAACTTCACTGCCCGATTCAAGCGGGTCTGAGCCCATTTGACAAAGTGAGGCCAAACCATAGTGAAGCTCCTCGTGGCAAGCCGCAGGGTATCCTGGCGAAGGCAAGGGGGTAGTAGGGACACTCGGTGCCTGGTGAAGAACGTAGATATCAATCTCGGAAAGGCATGCAATAACCGGTGCCTGTTTTGCTCGAACGGCGATCCCACTCCCGAGGAAAGGCGCTGGTGCAAGCTTTGGGACGTTCGGGAGGAAATTGTCAGGCGCCGGGCCGACGGGGCCGAGTCCATCGGTTTTCTGGGGGGCGAACCGACCCTCTACCCGCATATCGAGCAGATCGTGCGGTTTGCACGCGAGCAGGGGTACCGGCTGGTTTCGCTGTGCAGCAACGCTTCCCGGATGGCGGACAAGGAAAGGCTCGTCCGTCTGCTGGACGCCGGGGTGACCCGGGTGGCGGTTTCCATCCACTCTCACCAGGCCCGGATTGAAGACGGCATTACCGGGCGCAAGGGGTCTTTCTACGAGAAAGTCCTGGCACTTGCCAACCTGGTGGCCGAGCGGCGCCGGGGCCGCCTCCCCGATGGGCTGTCCCTCAATACGGTGTTGCACCGGAAGATCGTCGATCACCTGGAGGATTTCGCGCGCTGTATGCAGGGCATCGGCATCGAGGACATCCGCTTCAACTTCATTCGTCCCTCCCACAAGGCGGAGCGCAGCAAGGCCTGGGTGCCGTCTTTCGAACATACCACGCCCGCGGTCATGCGCCTGGTGGCCCTGAATGAAGCCCATCTGGGCCTGAGCCTGAACTTCGCGGATTTCCCGCTCTGCAAGCTGCCCTTTCAGGTCCTGAGCAACCGGACGCTCCTGCGGCGCTACGTGGGGGAGAACTGGGACATGACCACCGACGTTACCGAAACGGCCGGGGATACCCCCCAGGGCTACAACCGCTTCAACTGGAAGATCCGGCGAAAGGAGTTCAAGGCCTACCCGCCGGGCTGCGAGCGCTGCGTGCTCTTGACTCAATGCGAGGGGGTTTGGCGGAAGTACCTGGATATCCACGGCAGCGGTGAGTTCGCCGCCGGACCGGCCGTGGCCGAAGCGTGCATGCTGTCTGCCTGAATATGCGCGCCTGGAGGGCGACTACAAGAGCGTGTTATCGCCACATACCCCAATCCACCACCCATGCCCGCAATAAGATACGTAACTTGTTGACTGCGCAAAGGAATCACTGGTACCCGGCGCCACAGATACGGTGTGTGAAATAAGCTCGTGGGCTTCTCGTAAGTTGCCAAAGTTACTCGGTGGACGCGTTTTTTGCTGCACCCTTGTGGTGTTGGGGTTGCCGCGAAAGGTGGGTGGGAGATCCTGGACATAGTCGCCCAGATCACCCGGCGGTGCCGGGTAGAATTTCCACCAGCCCGCATTTGTCAATGTTCCGCGGCGGCGGGAGGCCGGATCGGAGTTTTGCCGGTCATTCTCACGAGGGGCCGGCTGATGTCCGGCTCAGGTGTGCCAGGGCGGCAGCAAATTCACAAGCTGCCTTTCGCTGTCGCTCGGTAACGATGGGAAAGTCCAACGGGTAAGTCAGCAAGAAAGGACCAGCTTCCAGATAACAGGGTCCGCCGGGATGATTGGGGCCTATATCCAACACCACGCGATCGTTTCCTGCTACCAGGGCCGCTCGAACTCGGTCCTCTCGAGTGATTTCACTTTTTGAAAGAACAAATCCAGCGAAGCCGGCACCCGTTTTTCTTAGCCTGTCAAGCAACCCGAAGAGTGATCGAGTGAAGTTGGTGGGACGGATGCTGGGGGGGCTATCCGTTGCCTGTGGTCGCTGGGCCTCCCGGGGATCATGGACGTCGAGTGCCTCCGTCAGGGACCGCCAGAAATCGGTCTGAAACGAACGCTTATGCCACCACAGGAAGGCTCGGCCCGACAGGCTCAAGAGCGGTCGGCCTTGCTTCAAAACCGTGGTGCATTCCTCTTCCAGTACCAGTTCGTCTCCCCGGCCAACCCATTCGAGGAGCGGATTGGAACCCTTGATGCGGCCGGCGCGATACCGGAATTTTTCCGAGGGCTCATTCTCCGGAACGAGTTCGACACTGTCACCTTGTACGGCCCAGAAAATGAGCGCTGGATTCCGCTGCCGGTCGAGCCACGCCTGCCTTTCATCTTCCGTGTTTCCCTCCAACCCGGCCAGGATGCGATCCACCATTTTCAAGGATTTTGGGCAACCGGTAGAGCAGGGGACATAGTCCAGCAATGTGCCGGCGGGATTGAGCTCGCACGGAACTTCTCGGGGGTTTTCGATCCTGCTCATAACGTGAAGCCAGAAGAAATTGTCCTGAAACCATGGCTTTGCATCGGCAAAAGTTGTCACGCAGCAGGAAGGGTATCCGAGCAGCAGCCCCATGCGCATGCATGTCAAGGCACGGGTAAGGGTCTGGCCACCGAGGATCTCGAGCTGTGCGGCCAAGTGTATGGCCTCCTCGACATCCTGCTTGCGGCGCCCGAAGAACACCTCGAAGACCTCCTTCTGATCGCCGAAGCCTCTCTTCCGGCACTGCACGTTGGGAAAGACCGGGTCACCCTCGAAATGCTTCCGGTCATCTCCGGTTACCGGCTCCAACTTTATCACCGGTTTTAACGCCAGAAGAGCTTCTATATTTTCGCGCCGCACATCCTTGTATCTGGTCCACTGTTCAAAGGTAACCGGAAGACATTGGTTTGCCGGAGATGAGACCAGAGCTTTTTCGATAAGCTTCTCGGCGGAAGGATACGATCCCGACCAGCTTGCTTGCATTGCCCAATCCACAAGCTTGATTGCGGCATCCGTAGTTTCGGAAGTTACTCCTTGATCCTTTACACCCAAATTATCGAGTGCTTGCATCACCGGATCTTTCGGCAAGGGAACCTCGGTGCCCAAGCGAATGAACACCCGGTTCAACTCCTCCATCTCCGGTTGAGCGAATTTCCAGGGAATTTCCAACTCGTACATATTCAGCCTGGCGGTGTCCAGAAGTGGGTCCTGATAGCGATCGATGAGAAGACCGTCTCTGCTCGCGGCCTCGGTGAGTGGAAGGCCCGGGTGGAGACGCAGGCGACCGGTCAGGAACTTGCCGGTCGCGTGCTCCAGCCCGAGCAGGCGAACCACCATCAGGTTGAGGACCAGCTCGGTTGGAGTGGTCCAGGGAGTGAGGGTGATCATGCTGATCCCGCCGTGTGTTCGAAAACCGAAGCTTGAAGGAAAGGCTTGCTCCAACTCGAACAGTTGCCGGATCGCTCGGATGTTCGTCTCTGGGGTCAGGCCCTTGTTTAGTCGGATGAGCTCCCGGGAGCAGAAGTTCTCCACTCCCATCAGGCATATTTCGATCCGGCAGCCGGAAGATCCCAGTGAATCGAGTGCGCGCCGTATCGGACCGGACGACTTGAGAAACCTATCGGTCCGGCAGTCGATGAGCAGCTTGAGCGGGCGGACGGGACATCGACTGGCCTCACTGGCTACGGCTTCGATGTTGGCGATGACGCTTTCACCCACCAGGCGTATCTCCAGGCCACGACTGGTCACCGGAAGAGTTCTGGCGATGGCCTCGATCTGTCGCCGAAGCAGAACCATAGGGTCGGTCTTCCATGGGCCCCGATGCTCTGGTCTGGTGCAGAAGGCGCATCCCCCCTTGCGGATGCAACCGGAGAGAGACAACCTTTCAAAAAAGGGATTCGATGCAAAGGTCCGGCTGTAGGAGCATTCCTCCCCGATGAACACAAATGGCAGCGGTCTCAGATCTCGCGCTTTTTCATTGGCGGGCTCGAACCCGTAGTTTGGGATGATCGTCTCCATCAGTTGCGATTCTCTCAGCGAGGGGTCGTTGCGACCCAACTCTTCCATCCATTCGGTATCTGTTCCCTTGCCTAGATTCAGGATGCGTATAGAGGGTTCCGCGGCTTTCAGGGATTCGTGAATCTCTTCAGAGGGTGTTTGGCTTAAGAATACCGCATCCGGCCGGAAGTCTCTGACGACAAAACTCAGCTTTTGCCTGTCGGAGGCCGACAGTGCGACACCGGCAGTCTTTTGAAGAAAAGCCGATGAGGCTGGAATCGCAAAGCGCAGCCATCGGGTAGTAATACCGGAAGATTCCGCGTATCCCTTGATGAACGGAAACATGATTGCCCGGTGGAAGCGATCCAGGGCGGCGAACTCTACCAGCAAGAGGCGCCTAACTTTGGCGGATTCTCTCGATTGTCGGACCAATGGCAAACCATTCATTCAAGCGTGAAAGCAGCAGTTTACTTGATTGACAGAAACTCGTCAAAAACCGAGGTGGTTCTCTCGCTTTAGCCGGAGATTGGGGCCGATGGAGGCGATTTGACAACAAAGGGTTTGAAAAGTCATAGTGAAAGAGCGCATGAAGAACATCGAATAACCGAGCCCAGTTGAGGATTTTTGCACTCCGAGGCCATCAAGCATGAGCCAGACTGTGCTTCCTGCCGTTCCCGAGCAGGTGCCCGATCGCCTGGACGTCAAGGTGGGCTTTGCTTGCAACAACCGCTGCCGCTTCTGCGTGCAGGGTATGAAGCGGGGACGCTTCAAGAGGCGGGATCTGGACGAAATCTTTACCATTTTGGAAAAAAACCGGGGCCGCGACGGAGTGGTTTTCACCGGCGGGGAACCAACGCTGCACCCGGGGATCCTCGACATGGTTCGAAAGGCCCGGGAGCTGGGCTACCGATCCATCCAGATCCAGACCAACGGCCGTATGTTCTCCTACCAGAAGTTCTGCCGCGACGTGATCGAGGCCGGCGCCACGGAAGTCTCGCCTGCGCTTCACGGTCACCTGGCCGCTCTCCACGATAATCTGACCACGGTGCCGGGTTCCTTCGAGCAGACTGTCTCCGGGGTGAGGAACCTGAAGGGAATGGGTGTATTGTTAGTAACCAACACCGTGATCACCCGGTCGAATTTTCGCCACCTGCCCGAGATCGCCCAACTGCTCGTATCGTTGGGGGTAGATCAGTACCAACTGGCTTTCGTGCACCCGGTGGGATCGGCGGGATCGGACCGCAACTTTGCCTCGGTGGTGCCCCGGTTCGAGCTACTGGAGCCTTTTCTGAAGCGGGCGCTGGATGTCGGCATCCGCGAGGGTAGGGTGGTGATGACCGAGGCGGTTCCCTATTGTTTCATGGAAGGTTACGAACAATACATCGGGGAACACATTATGCCTTTGACGAAGATCTTCGATGCCGAGGGTGTCATCGACGATTACCGCGACTACCGGTTGGCCGAGGGCAAGGCCAAGGGGCCGCCCTGCGAAAATTGCGGATTCGCGGATGATTGCGAAGGGCCCTGGCGCGAGTACCCCGAGCGGTTCGGATGGTCTGAGTTCAGGCCCCGGAAGAAAGCATAGTTTACATAATAAGTATTCTGTAAACAAAATGGCGAATCTAGGCTACATACAGGTAACCCGAATCTGCAACCAGCACTGTCTGTTCTGCTCCAATCCGGAGAACCAGCGGACTCTGTCTGTCGATGAAGCGATGAGGCAGGCGGCCCAATTGAAGGATGCCGGTTACTTCGGGGTGATCCTCACCGGTGGCGAGCCCACTCTGCACCCCGAGCTTGACACCATCGTTCGCCGGATCGGGGAGTTGGGTGTCCATGTTCGCATGATCACCAACGGCCAGAAAACCGCCGAAGCGGGGGTGCTTTCGGGGCTAAAAGAAGCTGGGCTGGAGCACCTGCACGTGTCGGTTCACAGCTTCAGGCCGGAGGTCCAGAATCACCTGACCTCGAATATCGACTCTTTTGCCAACCTGGAGAAGACCTTCGAGAGGATAGGGCGCTTGAAGATGACCTGCGACGTGAACACGGTCATATGCGCCCAGAACGCCGATCACCTGGACGAGACGGTCAAAGACATTACCGAACGGTTTGAATTCGTGCGCCATTTCGTCTGGAACAACATCGATCCCAAGATGAACCGCGTGGCCGAAAATCCCCACACGGTCGCCCGCCTGGCCGACCTGGAGCTGTCACTGCTCCGGGCGGTCAAGTTTCTCGAGTCCACCAAAAGGACCTACCGAATCGAGAGGCTACCGCTGTGCTATATGGCCGATTTTGCCCACGCTTCCACCGAGACCCGAAAGATTATTAAGGGGGAGGAACGTACGGTACACTTTCTCGATGACAAGGGAGAGATACGCCAGATCGATTTTTTCCACGAGAAAACCGGAGCTTGTCGTCATTGCCGGTTCGATTCAATATGTGCCGGGCTGTACGATCTCGGCGGAGCGTACGATCCGGCGGAGTTGTACGCTGTTTTCCTGGATCCGGAGGAGGTTGTACGCCGCATTTGTACGCCGCATATGATGGATTCTGAAGGACGCGGATGCTCTGTGTAACCGGTGCGGAACGAACCGTGGACGCCCTGAAAGAGCGGGTGGCGCGCCATCCCCAGGTGGAGCTTTTTGAAATCCGCCTGGATCTGCTCGAGGAGCGACTTCCGGCGCTCTTTGTCCTGGATGTTGACCCGAGGCGTTTGATAGTGGCCTGTCACCCGGAGCGCGAAGGCGGCGGTTATCGAGGCAGCGAGGATGACCGGCTCAGGTACTTAGATGGCCTGCTCGAAGAACGGCCGGGCTGGATCGACATCGAGTTGTCCTGCGAGGAATCCCGGCGGGATCGGCTCGTCGAGGCGGCGCACCGGTTGGGTGTCAAGGTAATGGTTTCGCGCCACGAGAGCGAGGCAGCCTCGTCGTTTCAGGCCCGGGCCATCGTGGCGCTGCTGTCGGCGGCCGGGGGGGACGCGATTAAGTTAAGCATGCCTGTCTCGGACGCCGCCGAGATGGATCCGTTTATGCAAATCGGCCGGCGGGCAATGCTGCCCATGATTCTTCTGGGGCAGGGATCGGCCGGCTTTCTCTCTCAGGCTTTGTATGGCCGGATCGGCTCCTTCATGACCTATGTGGCCTCCCGCGCCGGTGATGAGACCTACGTGGGCCAGTTAACGATGGAGTACTTCAAGCTCTTTCGCCTCCCGGCTGGAAAAGACACCTCACTCTTCGTTCTGCTGGGAGGACCTCAGGTGCTTACTTCGCCGGGGTTGCGGGCCTATAACCGGCTGTTCGCCAGCCGGGGCATGGACGCCTGCTATCTCCCGGTCATTACCCGCAAGCCGGCGGAAACGCTGTACTTGCTCAAGGCCCTGGGCTTCAAGGGCGCTTGCGTGACCATGCCCTTGAAACAGCAGGTGGTGCCCATGATGGACGTTTTGGGCAAGAAAGCCTCGACCGCCGCGGTGGTCAACACCATCACCATGGACGCAAAAGGGCGGTACTGCGGCAGCCTTACCGAGGGTCGGGGCGCGGTCATGGCCCTGCAGAAGGCCGTGGGCTCGCTGTCCGGCAAGCGGGCGGTGATACTCGGCACCGGGGCTACTGCGGCCTCCATTGCCCATGGGCTGGTTGCGGCCGGGGTGCTGGTCACCGTACTCGGCCGGGACCGCACCAGGACCGAGATGCTGGCCAAGCGATTCGGGGTGGGAAGAGGCCACATGAACGATCTTCATTCCGTGCCTTTCGATGTGCTGGTCCAGACCACTCCGGTGGGCACCACCGACTCTGACGCCACCCTGGTGGAGTACCGGCGGTTGCTGGTCGGAAAAGTCGTGCTGGACGTGGCGTTGAGCAAGCAGGAGACCCGTCTGCTTTGCGACACCCGGGAAGCCGGGGGCACCGCCGTATCCGGTGAAACGTTGTGGGCCGAGCAGAGCCGCCTGCAGATCGAGCGCTGGTTCTCCCTGAACCTATCCGCCGAAGAGATCGAGGTCCAACTTTCCGAGACCGGGTACGATTCAAGCATCTAATTGTTTTTCCTTCCTGCGGCTGTATCATGTGATTTGCAGCGATTTGGGGCGATTTTTTCTTTTTGGGCAGTGTGGATAACTCGTGACTGTAGCCCTGGGGCAACTCGCGCGAGCTTGGATATACTCGATCATCCTCGATTTTTTACCAGATTCGTTCGGCAGTACAGTGTGGAAAAACCGAGGGGATACATAATCTCCGTATCAGTGGGGCCTGAGATGCTAATCTCTCAGTAACTTTGGGGACACAGTGGAATTGGGTTAACGTCCGATAAGATATATTATGTAAACTTACACCTAAGGCCGGCCTTTTCCATGATTTCGTCGACATCCACGTAGGATGTCCATATGGACGCGTCGTATGAAAGCGGCTCAATTCCCAGGTATTCGTGGGCCTGATACATGCGGTTGCAGCATTCCAAAAGGAGCCTTTCCATGTTGACGGTGTCTTCAAGGTTATAGCGAACCAGTTTTCTGAGCGCGTGCTCATCGTGGTTGCGCTGGTATTGGTTCCAGAGGATGATCGCATCGAGGCCGGAGATTTCGGACACCGAATCCGGTCTGGAGATACCGATCTTACGCTCCACTGCCTTGAGTCCTCCGCAAAGACCCACCGAACGGGTTAGCCATCTCAAGTCGATGTGGGCTCGCGGGAGATCCAGGTCGTAGAAGGCGCTCTTTAGGAATGGCACGTCGAAAGCCATGCCGTTGAAAGTCACCAGGACGTCGTATCTTTGGATGGCCTCGGGGAACTCGTCCAGGTTGAAGCCATCGATGAAGACCCGGGTGCCGTTTTTTGGCGAATGGATTCCTATTACGGTGACGATCGAGTTCTCCGGATCCATCCCGGTCGTCTCGATATCCAAAAATGCAGTCTTTTCACGGAAATGTCGGTAGAACCTCCAGTGTTCCTTTGATGCTAGTCGACCGGATAAAAACCGTATATCACCCCTTCTGAAAGCATCCAGGTCTTTTGGGATTTGTTTTTTAGCAGTTTCCTGCAGGCTCTTGGGTATGCCGGTTAGCCCGGTACCTTCGACCAGGTTCTGCCAGGTTTGGCAGCCCGATGCCCAGAGTTGCCGTTCCCGGACCGGCCCGATGCCGCGGATGTGGCGGAAGGTGTAGAGAAGCATTAGGCACCTGTTGATGGAAACGCGACAAAGTGTAGTTTACTTAATGCAAATTATGGTAACTAAGCTTATTCCAGCAGCCGTTCGACGGTCGGCTGGTCGGCCGGAGGAAACTCGAAGGTCTCCAGTTCGGTTACGGTTACCCAGCGGTAGTCGTTCACCGCGAGCTTTTTCAAGTTGCCCGAGATGATCGAGCACGCGTAAACTTGTAAATCCACTTCGAAGTCGGGATAGGCGTGCTTGAGCCCCATGAAGTGGTCGCCGACTTGGACCTCTATGTCCAACTCCTCCCGCAATTCCCTGGCCAGGGCTTGCTGGTCGGTTTCCCCCGGTTCTACTTTTCCGCCGGGAAACTCCCATTTCAAGGGCATGAAAGCCTGGGGGCGTCGCTGGGTGATGAGCACTTTATCGTCTTCGCGCTGCAGAAGCCCGGCCACCACGCGGATGGTGCGGCCGGGGTGGTTGTCCCCTGCCTGGTCCCCTGCCCCGTTCATTGAACCAGCTCCATGTTGTAGAGCGTCTCGCCGTTGGATACCCAGAATACCCGCGATCCGGACACCGCCGGGGCCGCGCTGGCGCCCTTTCCGGGATTGAACAGCTGCACCAGGGTTCCGTTGAACCGATCCAGGGCCATCAAGGAATACTCCTCCGAGGAGACCAGCAGCCACCGGTCTGCCAGGACCGGCCGGCTCAAGCCCCCTTTGCGGGCGGAGAAGGTCCACACGGGTTTTCCCAGCTTGGCGTCCAGGGCCACCACTTTGGCATCGGCGGTGGTGAAATACAAAAGCCCGTCCTGGTGAGCCAGCGACGAGGGTCCCTCCGCCTTGAATCTCCAGCGTTCCTCCAGGCTTATTGGATCCAGGGTCAGGATGCCGCTTGTAAACGACGCGACGTACAGGGTATCGTCCAACAGCAAAGGATCCGTGTCCACGTCCAGAAAGCGATCATTCTTGTCGGATAGGTGTTTGACCTCTTGTGGGCTTCCGTCCTTCAGGGAGAGGCTCACCAGAGCGCCGTCGGAGAATCCGGCATAGACCAAATTGTCGAGAACAGCGGGATTGGCCACGCCCTTTATCTGGATCCTTCCCACCGGCACGTCCCGACGGTAACCCCAACGCCACTTGCCCGTGTTGGCGTCCAGGCAGATCAGGTTGTTGAGATGGGTCATGATGATAACGTTGTCGCCGGCCACGACGGGACGCCCGGGCACGGAACCCGCCGTGCGGTATTTCCACAGCAGTTCGCCATCCGATGCACGGAAGGCATACAGGTTGCCGTCACTGGAGCCCACATAGACGATTCCTCCCGATACGGTGGGCTCGCTTTCCACCGGTCCCCGGGTGAATTTCCGCCAGACGAGCTTGCCTGTCTTGGTGTCGAAGCAGTGGACGCTGCCGTCATTGCCGCCCGCGTATACCAGCCGGCCGTCCTGGCTGGTTGAGGGGGTGCCATGGTGATGCCGGTCGAGGGAGATGTTGTCGGGATCCACCAGGGCGTTGCGCCAGATGATCGTCAAGACCCGGTGCTTGGCCGCGCTGCTCTGGTAGTCGGGCAGCACGTTTTTCTCGGGTGGAACGAACACGCTCTTACCGATCTGGTTGCAGGACAGAAAAAAGATCGCCGGGAGCAAGACTCCCGCGATAATCAACCTTGTTTTACATAACGAAATCAAGGGGAACCTTCGGGGGGGGACTTCTCCGCCGGTTTCTCTGCCTGCTTTTGGAGGTTTCGCGAAGCCGCACCTTTGGTGTTGCCGGCCTTGGGCACTTTCTGCGTTTTTTGCGGCCCCTTTCGGGGTTGCTCAAGGGTCGCCCGCGTCTTTTCCTTTTTTGTCTTTTCCTCTTTCGTCTCTTCTTTCGTTTCTTCCTCTGGCTTCTTCTCCTTTTCCGGTTTTTCGAGCATGCTCAACCGGTCTTCGATATCCCTAAGGTAGGTGGTCTTGGGGTGTTTCTCGATGATTTCGTTGAACAGGCGTACGGCCTCTTCGGTTCGGCCCGCTTTCTGCTCCAGACGGGCTACATGGAACCGCCCGCGCTCTGGTTGCATGTCGAACGGATGCTCGGTCAACCGCTGGTACTGCTGGGTGGCCTGGTCGTTCTTGCCTTGGGCTTCTAACGATGCGGCGATGCCCTCCACTGCAAAAGCGGCCAACTCGCCCCCCGTGCCCTCGGCTCTCAGGTAGTTCTTGAAGCTCTCGATGGCTTTGTCGTAGTCACCGATCCGGCGGCTGTACTCGGCCACATAATACGTGGCCAGCGTCGCCGTGGCGCTATTGGAATGGTTCTTGGTCACCTGCTCGAACTCGGCGATGGCCGCTTTGAACTTGTCGTCTTCGCTAAAGAAGCTCCCGTCCGACGAGGAGGTGCCGGCGGAATCCTCCCGGGGGATCACCCGGGCATCCAGGATTTCTCGGGCCTGCATGAACGCATGCGAGGCGGCCTTCTCCAGGCTTTGCGAATGCCACCGCCAGGCAAAGGTGCCCAGAATGACCACGAGCAGAGCCAGAGCACCCACTAGCAGTGTTACCTTCTGATCGCTAATCCACTTCAGAGCCCGAACGGTGAAGGACAAAAACTCGTCGGGTTCTTTCAGGTCCTTGCGGGATAACTTTTTAGCCAAGGCAAGCCTCCGAAAAGTGCGTAGTCATATATTTCACGTCCCTAGTAAAATCAAGGCGGTAGACTAGTTCAGCACCTGACGGTTGTCAAACAAAAACCTGACAAGGATTCGATCTAAAAATATCGTTACGCAAAGCACTTGAAATACCTAAGCTCATCCTTGTACCGCGAAGTGTGCGGTGCTACGATTCACAACGTGTCAAGATACCTGGCTATTCCCCTCGCGCTCGTGTTGCTTATGCCGGCGGGCTCGTCTCGGGCCGAGATGTGGGACTTCAAGGCGGGGATCGGACCCGTGTACGGGAGCAAGTTTAGCCGGGCCGAGAAGGACGGTGTGGGTTTCCAGACATACTGCGAACTGGGCTTGAACGATGTTCTCTCCCTGACGGCCGGTGGCGGTTACACTCGGCACTTCGTGGGTGAGGGCTCGGCCTACTCGCTGACCAATCTGGGCCTGGGGGTTTTGTACAACATCGATGTCCTGGTAGTGGTGCCCTTCTTGTCGCTGCGGATGGGCTGGTTGCAAAAGAGCCTCGACCAGGGCGAGATCCTCTCGGGCCTGGGGCTGTCGGTCGCCATCGGCTTCGACTACCTTCTGACCGAGACCTTCACCCTGGGCTTCGCCGCCGAGTACCATGGCATGCTCACGGAAATGGAGGCCTTCCCCGCCTATGCGGCCTTCACCGGGCGGGTGGGCTTTCGCCTGCCGTATTGACGGGCAGGCCGTATTTCCGCGCCTGCAGCACGCAGGTAAACTCCGCACAAAGCAACAACACAATCGAGGAATAGAAGATCCACACCACGATGATGGCCAGGCTGGCCAGAGAACCGTAGAGCAGACTGAACCGGGCGATGTGGGACAGGTAGTAGGCGAAAGCCCGGATGGCCAGCATCCACAGGAGCGAGAACAGGAGCCCCCCGTAGAAAGCGTACTGGATGCGTACGCGCTCCTTGGTGAAGTACTTGAGCAGCACCACGAACGCCAGCGTGGCGATCAACGTGGTGACGGAAATTCTCAGAAATGGGCTGGCGGCCAGGATTTCCTGCAGTCGTTCTCCCAGGTTTACATCGCGGGCGGTGGCAAAGGTACTGGTGATTACCCCCAGGTAGTGCACCAGCAGAAACAAGAGGCCCAGGGCCAGCAGGAAGGCCACGAAGAATAGCTGCGAGACCAGCATGGAACGGCGCCGCCGGGTCTTGAATACCCGCGCGAATGCCAGCTCCAGGGTACGGAATACCAGGCCGGCGGTAATCAACAGCACCACTATACCGGTGATCCCGTACGCCTGGCGGTTGGACACCATGCCGCGCAGCCGGTCCATCACGTCGTCGCCCAGGAAGGGGACCACCGCGCGGACGTAGGTGACCAGGTGGGTGAAGAGATCCTCCTGGCTGGTGAAGTCCTGTTGGAAGTGGTCGAGCAGGTAACCGGCGATGGAAAGAAGCAGGAGCAGGAAGGGAATCAGGCTCAAGACCGCGTAGAAGGAAATGGCCGCGGCCATGATGTGGCCGTCGTCCTGGTAGAAGCCGCGGCCCGTCTTGCCGATGGTGGAGAGCACTCCGTGGAGATACGGAATGTGATATAGCCACCGGAAGAACTTCCGCATGCATTCGAAAAGCGGTTGGATGTGCGGCCACACGCGTTTCAGCGTTTCTTTCCCCCGGGTTTCGTGCTGGTGCGGCGACTTTTGAATATCCACCTCAGCGGGGTTCCCGGGAAGGGAAACCGCTTACGCAGCCGGTTCTCCAGGTACCTCTGGTAGTTCTGGGGCACTCGGGTCGGGTCGTTCACCCAGGCGACGAAGGTGGGCGGATTCACCTCGGCCTGGGTGATGTAGAAGATCTTGGCTCGCTTTCCCCGTACCACAGGAGGCTGCAGGCGGGAAAGCGAGTCGGATACGAACCGGTTCAAGTCAGCGGTGGCAATCCGCTTGTGCGCGCTCTGGTGGACCCGTTGCGCCATGGGGAGGATCAGGTCGACTCTCTTTGCGGTCAGGGCCGAGACTTCGATCACCGGTGCGTAGGCCACGAAGCGCATCCCATGAGCCAAGGCATCCCGGTATTTCTCCCTCTGGCTCCGATTCCACAGGTCGATCTTGTTTACCACGACACATAGTCCCCGGCCTCGGTCTTGAACCAGGCGCAGGAGGCGGGCGTCCTGGTCGGCGAACTGCTCGGATCCGTCCAGCACCACCATGGCCACGTTGGCCCGTTCGAGGCTGCGTATTGCCGCCACCACGCTCATCCGTTCCAATTGCTTGGTGATGCTGCGCTTGCGGCGTACTCCCGGCGTATCCACCAGCAGGCAGGTGGTCTCCCGGTTGCGGATGACGATGTCCACCGCGTCGCGGGTGGTTCCGGGAGTGGTGGAGACGATCTGGCGTTCCTCTCCCGAAAGCGCATTGGCCAGAGAGCTCTTGCCCACGTTGGGGCGTCCCAGCAGGCTCAGTTTCAGTTGGAACTTGTACTGGAGTTCTTTTTCCTCGGTGGGTCGGACGAGTCGGTCGGTCACGGTGTCGGCCATTTGCTCGATCCCGGTTCCGTGCGAGGCGGAAATGGGCAACAGATCCAGGCCCAAGCGATGGAATTCCCATTCCTCGCGTAAACCGGCGCCCGGATCGCACTTGTTGACCAGGCACAGAACGTCCTTCTTGTTCTTGCGGAGCAGGTCGGCGATGGATTGGTCGATGGGATGCAGGCCGTCCTTGGCGTCGCACAGAAACAGAACGAAATCGGCGTGCTCGATGGCCATTTGGGCTTGTTCCACGGCGGCGCGGGCCATGTCGTCGTCCGGGTGCGGATCGAAACCGCCGGTGTCGACCAGAATCACGTTGTGGCCCGAAAGCGTGCACTCCACGAAAATGCGATCGCGGGTAACCCCGGGTGTATCCGACACCAGCGCCACCTTCCGCCTGACCAGGCGGTTGAGCAGCGTGGACTTGCCCACGTTGGGTCTTCCCACGATGGCGATGACTGGTTTCATGAGTCCTTGTAGCCGACGCTGCGCAGGCCCGCCGTGGTTCGGGACCAGCCTTTTTTCACCTTGACCCGCAGATCCAGATGAACCCGGCACCCCAGAAGCCGTTCGATGGCCAGGCGGGCGCCCGTGCCGATGGCCTTGAGCTTGCGACCGCCCTTGCCTATGAGGATCCCCTTCTGGGAGTCTCTTTCCACGAAGATCACCGCGTGCAATTCGATCGGCCGGCTTCGGTTGCCGGCTGCGGACTCTTCTTCGAAGGCGATTATCTCCACGGCGGTATTGTAGGGAACCTCGCGATTTGTCAGCAACAATACCTGTCGCCGGATGTACTCGGCCACCAGCAGTCGTTCGGGTTGATCGGTGATCATTTCGAGGGGGAAGTAACGGGGGCCTTCGGGGATGCGCGATTCGATCGACGCCAGCAGCTGGTCCAATCCGTCGCCGTTTGAGGCGGATATGGGGATCATTTCGCCAAACAGCCCGGTGCGTTGGTAGGCCTCCATCAGCGGAAGCAGTTTTTTCTTCTGCTTGAGCAGATCGATCTTGTTGATACACAGCAGGCAGTCGCGATTCGACTGGCGGACGGCCTCCAGCACCAGCAGGTCTTCATCGTCCGGCTCGAGGCTTCCGCCGCGCCCCTGGGCCTCTACCATCAAGACGATCAGGTCCACCTCGGAGAGGGCCGTTTGGGCCTCGGCCAGCATGTACTTGTTGAGCGAGGGCTCGGCCTTGGCCTGGGTCCATAGGTGGATACCGGGTGTGTCCACGAATACGATCTGGCTGGTGTTCCGGTTGACGATGCCGCGGATGCGCCGGCGGGTGGTTTGGGGGCGGCGGGTAGCGATGGCCACCTCCTCGCCCACCAGTGTATTCAGGAGCGTGGACTTGCCGACGTTGGGTCTGCCGGCGATCGCCACGAATCCCGATCGGAATCCCGGCGGGAGGCTCTCCGCTCCAGAAAGCTGGGTCATGGATGATCTCCGTTTTCCAGGTGCCGATCGATCTGCCGGAGGACGTCGCGGGCGGCCGACTGCTCGGCTTCCTTTTTGTTTCCACCCTCGCCGCGGCCGAGCTCTACGTGCTGGCTTTCAGCATCGACCACGGCCACGGTGAACTTGCGCCGGTGTTCGGGGCCGGTCAGAGTCACCAGTCGGTAGGCCGGGGGTGTCTTGCCTTCATGCTGGAAAAGTTCCTGTAGCCGGCTTTTGGGATCGAAGTAGGGCACCGATTCACGCGAGGCCTGCATCTGGTTACCCAGGGCGCGCTGTACCACTTCCCGGGCCGCCGGTAGCCCACCTTCGACGAAAACCGCCCCCAAAATGGCCTCGAACAAGTCGGCCAGCAGGGAGTTTTTGGTCCGGCCGCCGGAGCGCTCTTCGCCCTTTCCGAGCCTGAGCAACTCGCCCAGGCCCATACGGGTGGAGGTTCGGGCCAACTCCCGCTCACACACCAGATAGGCCCGCATGCGCGAAAGCTGTCCCTCGCTGGCGCCGGGGTTCGCTTCCATCAGCATTTGGCTGACGACCAGATTGAGCACCGCATCACCAAGAAACTCCAGCCGCTCGTTGTGGCCCAGGTTGTCTTCCGGCGGCGCCTCGTTGGCGAAGGACCTGTGCGTGGTGGCGCGAACCAGCAGGTCGGAGTTGTAGAAGGCGTAGCCAATCTGTTCGCATGCCGTCCGGACCAACTTCGGGTGTTGGGCCCATTGTGCGCCGGCTGGATTGCCGCAGCGCTGGGAACGGATCTGGGGAGCCTGCCAGCTCAGGCGTTCTTCACGTATGCGTGGATGCTGGTTCATGATTTGAAGCTACACCCACGAGTGTATCGCCGTCCAGGCATTTGGCCAAGGCTTCCACTACCTCGGCATTGATATCTTGTTTACATTCCAGGCGAAACTTACGGTATTCCCGGGTGCGGCCCAGGTAGGCGTTTTTCTGTTTTTTTTCTAGCAGCACCTGGTGATGCCGCTTGAGTCCCCTTTTTAAGAATCCCTGCCAGTGCTTGCTGCCGATGCTGCGAATGGCGGCCGCGTGCCGGCGAACGGCTTCTTGCGGTGCGCGTTCGGGCATGTCTGCGGCCGCAGTGCCGGGACGAGGGGAAAAGGTGAAGACGTGCAGGTAGGACAGCGGCAGGGAGTCTACCAGGCGGTGCGTGTTTTCGGCCGCCGATTCGCTCTCTTTCGGAAAACCCACCAGAACATCGGTGCCCAGCGCCGCATCGGGAAAACGATCGCCAAGTGCCTGGATGACGCCGGCGAACTCAAAAGCCCGGTAGGGTCGGCCCATGCGTTCGAGCACCGAGTCGTCACCGCTCTGCAGCGGGATGTGAAAGTGGCGGCAGACGAATTGGGCCTGGGAGATTTCTTCCATGAGCGCCTCGGTGAACTCCATCGGTTCGATGGAGCTGAGCCGCAGGCGATAGGTAGGCCCCATCTGTTCGAAAAGCGGTGTCAGGGCACGCAGCAGTCCCGCCAGGCCCGCTTCGTATCGGCCCAGATGAATTCCCGACAGCACCACTTCGTGATGTCCTTGCCTGAGCATCCGGTCCACTCTTGAAACCACTGTGTCCACGGACAAGGACCGCTCGGGCCCGCGAACCCTGGGGATGATGCAGTAGCTGCAGCGGGCGTTGCAGCCGTCCTGCACCTTCACGATGGCCCGTTTCCGGCCCAGGCGGCTAAATGGGCTGGTTTGGCCAGGGGATACCGTGGCCGCATTGCACAACTCGGCCAGGGCTTGTGCGACCGACCGCGGGCTGCCTGGGGGAACCAGTGCCCGGACGTTTTGGTACCCGCGGATGACTGTGGGCATCGTCAGCACGCCGCAGCCGGATACGATCACCGGTAGATCCGGTCGGTCTCTCCTCCAGGCTGAAAGGATCTTGCGGACATCCCGATCGGCCTTGTGGGTAACCGTGCAGGTATGCAGAAGGGCCACATCCGCCTCGGCCAGGTCTTTAACCAGCCGATAGCGCTCGGAACTCAAGTTATCCACCGCATCGGCTGTGTCCGCCAGATTCACCCGGCAGCCAAGGCTGCGGACCAGAACTCTGATTTTCTTACCGGCCAACTCTATTGAAATCCTCCCGGCATGACTCTACACTTTTTCCAAGACTTCGCTTGGAAAAAGTGTTGGCTTAACCGAGATGGG
>JAUXGL010000018.1 GCA_030622135.1 Deltaproteobacteria bacterium | reverse complement strand
GGGCGCGGAGGTGTACAGCCGGGTCAGCGTCTTCCCGCCGCCCAGCGCGCTCTTCTGCACCGCCGCGTCGAAGTCGGGAGAACAAGCACCGGCAACCAAGGACAGGACAATCAAGTACGGCAAGTATCTCATGACGCTACACTAGTGTAGTGACAGTGCTTGCATGCAGTCAAGCGTCCTTCCGCGGCAATTCCGACACCAGCAAGCCGGTGCAGCAATACCGAGGGGCCTGAACGAATACAGGGATGCCGCATAGGGTGGGCGGCAGATTAATGACCGGGGCGGGTGTTTTGGAATGGGGCCGGATTTTGCCGGATTGATCCGATCTGGATCAGGCTTCCAGCCCGCCGATGGTTTCTTCCACCGCGGAGAGCAGCTCGCCGGAGCGCAGCACCGCGACCATGGCGTTGTGATCGTCGAAGAGGGGGCGGTCTTCGTCCAGATGTTTGACATGCTTGCGGGTGACCGCGTGGGCGGCGGCGACGCCCCGGCCGGGCTTGTGTGGCGCGCGCAGGTCCAGCGCCTGGGCGCCGGCGATCAGCTCGATGGCCAGGACCCCCAGGCCGTTTTCATGGATCTGCTGGGTCTTTAATGAGGTGTTCATGCCCATGGAGACGAAGTCTTCCTGGTCGGCGGCGGCGGGGATGGACTGGTTGGCCGCCGGGTGCGAGAGGATGCGGCTCTCGGCGCAGAGCATGCAGGCGGTGTACTGGCTGAGCATCAGGCCCGAGTGCATGCCGGCGCCTTCGGTCAAGAACGGTGGCAGGCCCACGGACAGCGCCGGGTTGAGCAGGCGGTTGAGCCGCCGCTCGGAGAGCACCGAGATCGTGGAGATGGCCGTACCCACCATCTCCGTCGGCAGTGAAACCGGGGTGCCCTGGAAGTTGGCGCCGGTGAGGACGGTGTCGTCCTCCCAGATAAACAGGGGATTGTCGCCCACGCCGTTGAGCTCGATCTCTACTTGGGACCGGGCGTACTTGACGGCGTCGCGGGCGGCGCCGGTCACCTGGGGGGTGGAGCGCATGGAGTAGGCGTCCTGGACCTTCTTGCCCTTCTGGGCCAGGATCTCGGAGCCCTGGGTGAGCTTTAAGATGTTGCGGGCGGAGACGATGGCGCCGGAGAAGCCTCTTTCTTTGTGCAGGCGGGGATCGTAGGGCTTCATGTTGGCCTTGAGGCACTCCAGGGTGGTGGCCGCGGCCACCTCCGAGATTTTCAGCCAGCGCTCGGTGTCGTAGAGCACCAGCGCGGCGATGGCGGTCAGGACATTGGATCCGTTGATGGACGCCAGGCCGTCGCGGGCCTCGAAGGTGATTGTGGGGATGCCGGCCTTATCCATGGCCACCTTGCCGGGAAGCCGCTCGCCTTGGTAAAACGCCTCCCCCTCGCCGATCAAGACCAGGGCCATCTGGGCCATGGGAGCCAGGTCACCGCAGGCGCCCACCGAACCCTTGTCGTACATGACCGGGGTGACTCCGCGGTTGAGCATCTCGATGAATGTCTTCGTGACCACCGGGCGCTGGCCGGAGTGGCCGTGGCAATGGACATTGATGCGCGAGGCGATGGCCCCGCGGGAGACTTCTTCGGGCAGGGGCTCGCCGAGCCCGGCCGCGTGCGAGTAGACCAAGAAGCGCTGATACTGCTCCAACTGCTCCTGGTCGAGCACCACCTCGGAGAACTCGCCGATTCCGGTGTTGACGCCGTACATGATCTCCCGCGCGTCGATCTTCTTCTGGAGCATGGACCGGCATTTCTTGATTTTCTCCCAGCAGTCGTCCGGTACCTCGACCTTATCGCGGTCGCGGGCGATGGCTTTCAACTTTTCGATAGTGAGTGATTTACCGTCTAGAACCACGGACATGGAACACCTCCCAACGGGACTGAGTTAAGTCGCTCCCACCCACCCCGCTGCAACCGGGAAGCCTCCCGATCCGCGTGGGCACCATCATTCCCTTATGAGGCTTGGAAGTCAAGGGGTTGTTGGGCTATCCTCATTGGTACCATGTATACCGTGTTCAGACAGGTTCTGATCCTCCGATTCGGTGTTCCTTGACGCATGCTGAAACCGATTCTAGTATCTGGATATGGAGAGTCCTGATGAGACGATTATGGATGTGGATGGTATTGATCGCCGGCGTGTTGGGGACGACTCTGGTGGTTCCCCACTGTTTGGTGGAAAGCGTTTGCTACAACGACGCCGACTGTCCCGCGCACTGGTTCTGCGATAAGGCCAGCGGGAAATGCCTGGATATGAATAAGTGCCGGACCGATCAGGACTGCCCCGAGGGCAGCGTCTGCAATCTGTCCACCGGGAAATGCAACCCGGTCCAGTGTCGGCAAGACAGCGACTGTGACCTGGGCCTAGAGTGTCGGGATGAGTTGTGCGTCTGCTGCGATTCCTTCCGCTGCAATCCCATCCAGTGCGAGGCGGACGCCCAGTGCGCCGAGGGGTTCGCGTGCACCGCCGGGCGCTGCGTTTCCGCACAGCCGCTCAAGTGCCCCGAGGGCATGGTGGCCATCGAGGACGAGTTCTGCATCGACGTCTACGAGGCCTCCCGGCCGGACGCGACCGAGGTTAGAGAAGGCACGGACAGTTCCAGGGCCGTTTCCACCGGCAACGTCAAGCCCTGGGTGCTGACCAACGACTTGGACAAGAGCCTCCCCGAGAACGCTCGGGCTCTGGCCGCCTGCGAGGCGGCGGACAAGACCCTGTGCACCGAAGGCATGTGGTTCAAGGTTTGCAGAGGTCCGCAAGAGCGGGTCTACGCTTACGGCGACGACTACATAGCGGACATCTGCAACGGCATCGACAAGTTTTGCTCCTGTACCGGCGATAGTCCCTGCGCCGGCCACGATCCTTGCCCCTACCCGCGCTGCCGCAACGACTGCCCGGAATACGGGCACACCCCTTTTCACCTGGAGCCCACGCCGACCGATCCGCGTTGCACCAATGAATACGGGATCTACGACATCAACGGGAACGTCTGGGAGCACGTCAAGGGCGGCGACGCCAAGCGCATCCGCGGCGGCGCCTTCAACTGCGGTGATTCGGTCACCCTGCACCGCTGCGATTACATCCCGGGGGACTGGGATCCCTCCGCCCGGGGGTTTCGCTGCTGCAGCCTGGGGATGCCGGAATGAAGGCCTGGCTCGCATTCGTAGTGACGGTTCTTTTGGCCCCCGCCGGTGCTGCCGAGGAGGTGTGTCTGCGGGATTGCGCCGGGGACATCGACTGCGAGGTCGAGGTGACCGATTGTCTGATCGCCGCCGGTCGCGCCCGGGAGGCCGTCTCGCGTCTCAAGCCTCTGGTGAAGGAGCATCCGGGCGAGCCGGCCTACTCCCACTTGCTGGCCCGGGCCTATCTGGCGGACAGCAACCCGTTCTGGGCGCAGCGGACGTTGCAGAAGGCCATCGCCAGGGATGAGCAGGACTGCGTCAGCCGTAGCTGGCTGATCTGGGTGCATATAAAAAACGGGGATCTGGACCTGGCCAGAGAAGCCCTGGCGGACGAGGGCTGCCCCGCCGCGGGGGCGGATACGGCGCGCTGGCGTCTGCTGGAGGCCTTCCTGGCCCGAACACAGGCGGATCGTGCCCGGGCGCTTCTATCGGTGGTGCAGGTTCCCGAAAGCGGTGAGATCTACGCCGAGGACGAGCGGCTGTGGCTGTTTCTCCGCGGCGCGGAGGATCCCGGGTGGATCCAGCCGTTGAGTTTCAAGCTGGAGCTGGCCGGGGGTTACACCTCCAACTCCAAGGGCGGCTCGCCCGCCGACCCGGGAACCCAGGGTGCTGGCAGCGCGCTTTTGAGAATGGATTTGTTCGGGCGCCTGGTTTGGCCTGCCTCCCGCCTGCTCCGGCCCACGCTGGAGGCTGGCTTGAAGGGCCATGGGATCGCCGCCGAGGCGGACGGGGCCCGGAAGCTGAGCTACCTTCAGATGCACGCCCGGCCGGGGTTCATCTTGGGGTCGGGCTTCCCGCGAATTCTCCTGGGATACAAGGTAGACTACCTGGCGCTCAACCAGGACCGGGAGATCGAGCGGCGCTTCTACGAGGCGCATCGCGGGGAAGTGGAGCTGGAGACCAAGCGCATGACCTACTTCGCGGGCGCGGGCCGGCGGATCTACCGCGAGAACGGGCGTAGCCGCTTCGAGCTGGACGGCGGCCTGGGCGGATCGTTCGTGGTGTTCGGGCGGGCGCGCATGCTCATGGCCCTGTCGATCCGATACTACGACGCCAGCGGCGACCCGTACGATCAGGTGGGCGCCACCGGGCTGGTGGTGTCCCGGATCAATATAGGCTGGGGCCTCGTCACCCGCCTGGGGGTTACCCTGGGCCTGGACTACTACCACAATTCCGGTGGGGAGTTGGGCGGCTTGGCATACGGGAGCGATAAGAAGCGTTTCGATGTATTGGCCAAGCTGAACGCCGGGCTGTGGAGCCCCGTGTGGATGGGCGTACGTTTGGGAGCGAGCTACGAGTACTCCTACCGGGATTCCACTGCCGACGAAGTGGATGACTACGACTACAGCGAGCACCGCCTGCTTGTCAAGATCCGCTGGTCCTTCGATCTGAATCCGTGGGCGCCCCAAGTCGTCGAAACCAAAGGACGCGTGGCCCTGGACTACGGGGTCTCCGAGCAGGCCGGGGCCGGGCTGGAGGAGGAGCGCATCCAGGATCTGCTGCGCCAGGACGAGGCCGCCCGGCGCGGGTCATCTTGTGTGGACTAACTGTGTGGATTAAATGAGCGCAGAAGCCAAAAAACAGACGTGGTTTTCCGGCCTGGGCACCGCCCTGCGGGACGCGGTGCTGATTACCGCGGCTTGCAGCGTGATGGGCCTGCTGGTGAATCTCTTCCATCCGGAGAAGATCCCCTACATCGCTGAGGAAGAGTACGAGACGCTGGTTCCATGTCCCGAGCCCGGGGGCGAGGTGACTCCCCTGGAGGCGACCGATCCCTCTATCCACGCGGAGGACACCTTCATCGTGGACGCACGAAGGAAGCCGGAGCACCAGGTCTGGAAGCTCCGTGACGCCATGAGCATCCCCTACGACTACCTGGAGCCCATCCCCGACCAGACCCTCAAGGAGTTGATCCGTAGGACCCAAAAGACCGGGGCCAGACGGGTGCTGGTCTACGGTGACGGCAAGGACCCGGACTCGGGGGAACAGGCGGGCCGGGAGATCTCCGGCAAGGGGATCAAGAACGTTTTCTTCGTCAAGGGCGGCGCGCCCGCCCTGAAGGGCCCCGAGCCCGGAGGTGGACCGTGATGAACTGGCGCGGGCACTCCTGGCTGGCGCTGGCGGCGCGGCTGTATCTGGGCTGGGTGTTCGTCTACGCTTGCCTCCACAAGATCGCCTACCCGGGCATGTTCGCCCTGGACATCGCCACCTACGATATCCTGCCGCTCTGGGTGATCAACCTCGCAGCCGTCACCCTCCCCTGGGTGGAGCTATTCGCCGGCGCCATGCTGATCGTCGGCTTCCGGGTGCGGGGTGCCTCGCTGGCCGTTGCGGGCATGATGGTCATGTTCATGGTAGCCATCGTCATCGCGCTGGACAAGGGGCTGGGCATGGCCTGCGGCTGCTTTGCCTCCCAGACGACCGAGGAAGATCCCATCTCCTTCCTTACCGTCTTGCGCGACAGCGGCTGGCTTTTTCTCGCGGTCTATGTCGCCATCTTCGATAGAAACGCCATCGGCATCGATCGCTTGCAAAAAAAGAGGAGGAATCCGCATGGGTAAGCTGCCGGCACTAGCGATCCTGGTTCTGTTTCCCGCAGTCGCGTACGCCCAGACACCCACCTGCGACAAGCTCGAAGGCGAGCAGAAGCAGCTGGCCCGGGAGCTGCTTTCCACTCAGCATCCCTACGACTGCTGCGACGGCACCATCATCGAGTGCCTCCAGGAAAAACCCGTATGCGCCCTGGCCTATCGCTTGGCCGAGAACATCTGCCTTCGGGTCGCCGACAAGCAGGACCGGGACAAGATCACCCGCGGGCTGTCCCGCCGGGCCCGCAGCATGATGGCGGGGAAGAAATCCAAGATCGATCTCGAGGGCTTATCCTCCGTCGGTAAGGGGGGTGCCCCGGTCACCCTGGTAGAGTACGCCTGCGCCCGTTGTCCTTTCTGCGCGAAGATCACCCCCAAGCTGCACGAGGCTGTCATCGAAGGCGTGCTGAAGGGCAAGGTGAAGATGTACTTCAAGGTTTTCCCCATCCGTGGCCATTCCCACTCCAAGGAGACCGGCCTGGGCTTCATGGCCGCGGTCGAGATGGGCCGCTTCTGGGAGTTTTTGATGCACTCCTACGAAAATTTCGACCGCTTCTGCATCAAGAGGCAATTCAACTGGGCCGAGGCCGCGGGCATGGACAAAGAAACTTTCAAGCAGCTCGTCGCCGATCCCGGCGTGCGGGACCGCGTGGTCGCCAGCAAGAAGGAAGGCATAGTCAATAAGGTGGAAGCCACTCCCACCTTCTTCATAAACGGCCGCAAGTTCTTCGGTGATATGAACTTCGAGGAGATGATCGACATCCTTGAGGAAGAGTACGATCGGGTCAAGGGGATCGAGTACCGGAAGTAGCCGGCAGGTCTTTTATGCAACCACCTGTCGCCCAAGAGCGCTGATTTTTAGACAAAATCGATTTTCTTACTTGACGGAGAGAGTAAGTGTTAGTGTTTTTAAACCGGGTGGCTGGTCTGCGAGAATTGCAATAAAGGGGGTTTCCTGTGAAGAAGTTTGAAGTTTTTTTGAGTATATTTTTATATATTGGTCTTGTCATGTTTTTATGTAAATGCAGTGCGGATGAGCAGCCAGAAGGCGATGTAAATCGTTTGCCGGTACTTGAACATATTGGTAATAAAAGTGTGGTTGAAGGTGAGTTATTAACATTTACCGTGACAGCCATCGATCTCGATATTGGCGATATCTTGACCTTTAGTGCCTCCAGTCTGCCTGATGGTGCAGCCTTTGATCCTAGTACTCAAGTGTTTAGCTGGACGCCGAGCCATGGCGACTATGGTAACTATCCTAATGTAAGGTTTACGGTAGAGGATGACGGCATACCCGTCGAGAGCGATACAGAAGATATAACCATAATCGTCAATCCTGCCGAGGATCGTATTGTCAACCAATTTAGAAACAATTTAGATGTTGTTTTGGTGTCGGATCCAATGATCCTCAGGGATGGCGATAATTATTATCTGTATGCTACGAGCGAAGCCGCCGCTGATTGCGGGTTTGAGGTCTGGCAATCGGATGATATGGTCAATTGGCGCTATAAGGGTTTCTGTTTTCAGAAAAGCGAATCTACATGGAGTGCTCACGACTTCTGGGCGCCTGAATGCGTTAAGGCCGACGGCATCTACTATCTATACTTTAGTGCTCGAGATGACGTGCTGTTTAGTCAAAGAAGGATTTGTGTCGCATCCTCTGTAAGTCCAATCGGACCATTTACAGAGGTAGCCGCTCCATTATTTGATGATGGGGCCACCTGCAATATTGATGCTCATTTGTTCAAGGATGGTGATGGACAAATGTACATGTATTATGCAAGACAAGAATGGGGGATAATTCCGACTGTGGAAAATCAAATTTGGGTAGTTAGTATGAATAGTTATACATCTGCAAGTGATGACTACACCTTTTGTATTAAGGCAACCCAGGGATGGGAGCAGGCAAGTTATGGGGGGACAATAAGGTGGACCGAAGCCCCCGGGGTGTTGAAGAAGGATGGCATATATTATTTAATGTATTCTGCAAATTGTTTCAATGAGAATGTTTACGCTGTTGGTTATGCGACATCGAGCGCTCCTAAAGGGCCGGCATGGACCAAATACAGTGGCAATCCAATCCTCCAAAAAACAGGCGATGTATCCGGGCCTGGACATCACTGCATTATCAATGCTCCTGATGGGCAGATGTGGATCGGCTATCATTCTCATGTGGGGAACGGGGGTAGTGAAAGGCAGCTAAATATCGACAAAATAGATTGGAGCGACAATAGCCTGGTTGTAAATGGTCCTACCGTGTCACCGCAGAATTACCCAAACAATGCCTTTGTATACAGCGGGTCCACCGACGACTTTAGCGGCTCCAGGCTGGATGCCAAATGGCATGTGGTGAGTGAGGACCCGTCCAGGTGGAGCCTGGCAACGGATCCAGGCTATCTGGTAATCACCGCGCAGGATTGCGAGACCCGCGCGGGTAGTCATGATTATAAAAATATGTTCTTACAACATGCCCCATTGGGCGATTTCTTCATATACACGACAGTAGAGATGAATACATCGGCGGAGACCGAGCAGGCGGATGTATATATCTGGCAGGATGATGACAACTATATAAGAATGGCTAAGAGTTTCGCGGGTGGTCCGAAGTTTGAAGCGGCAAAAGAGGTAAACGGATCATTTTCAAGCACAATTATGGATAACAGCATGGGAGCTGCCGTTACTATAGGAATAAAGAAGATAGGGGATACATATAGTTGTTGGTATCGGAACAATTCTGAATGGGTACAGGTCGGCTCCGATATGACGGTATCCCTCTCACCCATAAAGATAGGCATTACGGCAATGTCGCCCGGCAGCGGAGCCGCCAAAAAGGCATACTTCAATGATTTTGTACTTGATGAATATTAAGGGGCGTCTAGGAACCGATAACTATCCTATAACTGCCAGTTGCAAACCGGTGTTGCTGGACGCCGTGATGGCGGCCGGGAGGTTGCGGCGTGGCTGACGGTTTGTCTGGTCTGGGGGAGTTCGAGATCATCGGTCTTTTCCGGCAGGCGGCCGAGCCCGGTCGGCGCTGGGTGGTGCGCGGCATCGGCGACGATTGCGCGGTGCTGGACGTGGGGGGGAAGGAACGGCTGCTGGTCACCACTGACATGCTGGTTGAGCGAGTTCATTTCCTCCGTGACGGGATCACCCCCCGGCAACTGGGATACAAGTCGCTCTCGGTCAACCTCAGCGACATTGCCGCCATGGGGGGCGAGCCCACCGCGGCATTTCTGGCCTGGGGGCTGACGGCCGATCTCGACCTGGCGTTCGTTACCGGGTTCAGAGACGGCCTGCTGCAATGCGCGCGGGAGCACCGGGTGGACCTGCTCGGGGGCGATACCACCGCCAGCAAGTCCGATATCATCGCCTGCCTTTCGGTCCTGGGCCGGGCGGAGGCGGGAGAGGTGATTACCCGTTTTGGCGCTCGGCCGGGCGACGTGGTCATGCTGGGAGGCATGGTGGGCGACAGCGGGGCGGGGCTCCACCTGGCCCTGCGAAAATCCGGTGAGGTGTCCGCCGCAGATCGGCGGCGGCTTCTATCGGCCCACCTGGAGCCGCGCCCCCAGGTGGAGCTGGGTCGCCTGCTGGCCAAGCGTCGTCTGGCCACCGCCATGATCGACGTGAGTGATGGTGTTTTGCAGGATCTTTACCACGTCGTGACCGCGAGCGGCGTGGGCGCCGATCTCGACGCCGACGCTCTGCCGCTGTCGGACGCCGCGCGCGCGCTGGCGAAAAGCGCGGGCGTGGACGCGCGGGACTGGGGTCTCTCCGGCGGCGAGGACTACGTGTTGCTGTTCTGCGTCCCCCAGGACCGGGAGGCCGAGACTCTGGCGGCCTGCCAAAGTGAACTGGGGCTCCGGGTGGTACCGGTCGGCCGGGTAACCCAAAAGAAACATATACGCGTGAGAAGAAATGGGACCTGGGGCGAAATGCATATTGAAGGGTACGATCATTTCAAGAGACAGGAGTGAGATTATGTCCGATCCCAAAAGAATGATTGTCGTGGGCGGCGTGGCCGCGGGGATGAGCGCGGCCTCCCAGGCCAAGCGTCGCAAGAAGGATCTGGAGGTGATCGTTTTTGAGCGGGGGCCCTGGGTGTCCTACGGCGCTTGCGGCATGCCCTACAACATCCAAGATCCCCAGAGGCCCATCGAAGATCTGGTGGTGATCAGCGCGGAGAGTTTTCGAAAGGAGCGTGGAATCGACGTGCGCATTCACCACGCGGTGAAGGCCGTCGACGTGAACAAACGCAGCGTGACCGTGTCCGGCAAAAACGGCGAGGAGACGCATGCCTACGATCGCCTGGTCATGGCCACCGGCTGCCGGCCCGTCCATCCGCCGTTTTCCGGAATGGAAAAAGACGGAGTGTTTTTACTGCACACGTTGGTACAGGCGGAGAAAATCAAGACCTACCTGAAAGATCGCCCCATCCGGCGCGCCGTGGTGTTGGGGGGGGGACACATCGGCCTGGAGATGGCCGACGTGCTTACCGAGCGGGGTCTGTCCGTGACCGTGATCAAGCGCTCCGAGGATGTGCCCTCGGGCTATCCCAAAGAGATCTCGAAGCTGGTGCGTTCCGAGCTGGAGCGCCACGGTGTCGAGTTCCGCGCGGGTGCCCGCGTGCTCGGGTTCGTGGGCGACGGCCGGGTGGAGGCGGTGCATACCGACGCGGGCGATCTGCCCGCCGACCTGGTTCTGGTGGCGACCGGGGTGACCCCGGAGGTAGGCCTGGCCCGGGATGCGGGCATTCGCATCGGGGAGAGCGGCGCCATCGCCGTGGATGACCGCATGCGGACGTCCGCGCCGGGCGTGTTCGCCGCCGGCGACTGCGCCGATGCCTATCATATTCTGCTTCGAAGGGGTGTCTTCATTCCCCGGGGAACCACCGCCAACAAGCAGGGGCGGATCGCCGGGGCCAACGCGGTGGGAGCCGACGAACGCTTCCGCGGAGTGATGGGGACGTCGGTGACCAAGGTATTTGATCTGGCCGTGGGCCACACCGGGCTGATGGATTCGGAGGCCGCCGGGGCTGGTTTCGATCCCGTCGCCGTAGTCATTTCGGCCCGGACCCGTGCGCACGCCTATCCCGGTTCCAGGGATATCTGCGTGCGCCTGGTGTTCGAGCGGCGGACCGGCCGCATTCTCGGCGCGCAGATGGCCGGCGGCGAAGGCGTGGCCAAGCGGCTGGACGTGCTGGTCGCCGCCTTGCACGCCGGCTGGACGGTGGAGGACCTGGCCTCTCTGGACCTGAGTTACGCGCCCCCCTTCGCTCCGGTGTGGGATCCCATCCTGGTCTGTGCCAACGTGGCTAGAAAAAAAGTCTCGGGATAGGCAGAAGAATGCCGCTATCTCTCCACTTCTAAAAACTCCGCGGCGATGTCGAAGGGGGGATTTTGTCCCTCCACCCGCACCACCCGAACCCGTGCCAGCATGGGTCTGAAGATCCGGGTGAAAGTCCGGTGGGTGGCGGTGATAACCTCGATGTCCAGCAGTTGACCGGTTTCGTAACGGGTGTTGGCGGAAAGCAGGATGCCCCCGCCCGAGATGTTCTTGCCGGTGCTTTGCTTCAGCTCTCCCCGGTCGACGCTGCGGATGTTGATCTGGACTTCGGCGGGCAGGCGCTTGAATTCTCTTCTCTCCACCATGGCTTACTCCTTCCGCGGGTTCTTCTTGATTTTTTCACGGTACCGAGCCCGTTTCTGCTCGAACAGGGATTCGTAGCATTGGGTGATGCGCTGGGCCAGGATGAGCAGATTGCCGATGTCGCTGTGGCAGTGGGCCTTGTGGCCGTTGTCGCCGTACAGGATGTTGACCACCCGGCCGTGCACGAGAACCGGGAGCAGGAATGCGCTGAGCGGAATCTTTTTACCGGTCGCCCGCAAGAACTCGATGTTGATCTTGGTCTTCTGAATACCACCCAGGTAGTGGGCTCGGGTGTCGACCACCAGTTGGAAGACGGAGGGAGACTCGAGCGGGATCGTGATTTTGACAAAGTCCCGGCGATCTATACCCTCTCCGATGGCGTCCCATCCCAGGGCCATTCCGCGGTGGATGGAAAACAGCATGCAGCGCTTGAAAGAGGAACGGGCGAAGCGCAGCACCGCCCGGGCAATGGCGTTCCGTTCGGATACTTCCGAAAGTATCCGGGTCGCCTCGGCCAGGTTCAACGGGCTGTCGTTCTCCTCCGGGGTCGGGGGCTTCGACGCCGCGGCGGCTTTTTCGGCCCGGGCCCGGTCTTCCTTGCGGCGGCTGCTCTCTGTCAGCATGGGCTGCCACACCCGGCGCTCGATCTGCCCGGGAGGTCCCGGTTCTTCCTCGATTTTCTCCAGATCCGCGTCGGTCAACAGCGGCATTTCCTGTGGTGGAGTCGAAGACCGGCCGTGTTGGGATACCGAGGGAAAGCCGTCCCGGCGCTGGTAGAGCTTGATGAAGCTGTCTTCGCCGATAAGGTCTTCGCTGACCGACGGCGGCGCCGGGGTTTCTCTGGAGCCGTAGGACCCCTCCAGGTAGTCCCGCGTATCCAGGGCCACGAAACGCATCTCGCGCTCTATGCCGTAGAAGTCCCTCAGCAATTGCCAGAAACGGATCTCCGGCACCACGACGGGGTCCGGCGTAAGACCGGTGATGAAGGCCACCTCGTCGAGGGCCATGACGTCTTGTGGATCGATGCACAGCACCTGGATGCGCTTGGGCTCCAGGATGAAGGGAATGATGTTGAGCCGGTCCACCACTTCCGGGGGGATCCGCGCCAGGGCCTGTTCTTCGGGCTGGATGTTTTCTCCGGACATGGCGGGAAGCTCGTGTACCCGCGAGAGATACCGGGCCAGGGTCTCCTCGTCCAACACTCCCAGCTCCACCAGGTTTGTCCCGATCCGCCCCCCCATGATGACCTGGTTCCGCACCGCGTCCTCGATCTGTTGCAACGAGCAGATCCCGTCTTCAACCAGTAGCTCTCCTATCGCCGGCATGCAGAAAGGCTATCGCCGTCGCGTCGACCTTGTCAATCTCAGGGCGATCACCGCTTGAATTCATGCGGGGTTCGTGGTACCCCATGGGAAACTTATTTAGCTCTATTTTTCGGGAGGTAGCATGTCTGGGCATTCCAAGTGGAGCACAATTAAGCACAAGAAGGGCGCCGCGGATGCCAAGCGGGGGAAGATATTCACCCGGCTGATCAAGGAGATCACCGTGGCCGCGCGGATGGGTGGCGGGAGTCCGGAGCATAATCCGAGATTGCGCTCTGCCATCGCCGAGGCCAAATCCAGCAACATGCCGGCTTCCAACACCGAGCGGGCCATCAAGAAGGGTACCGGCGAGCTGGAGGGCATACGCTACGAGGAGGTTACCTACGAGGGGTACGGGCCCGGCGGGGTGGCCGTCTTGCTGGACGCCATCACCGACAACAAGAACCGCACCACCGGCGAGATACGCAAGATCTTCTCCAAGGGCAACGGCAGCATGGGCGAGCAGAATTGCGTGGGGTGGATGTTCGACAGCAAGGGGCTGATCGTAATCAGAAAGGACGCCGTCTCGGAAGACAAGCTCATGGAGGTGGCTCTGGAGGCCGGGGCCGAGGACATCGAGGACGAAGATGACTGCTTTCAGGTGGTCACCGATCCGGGCAACTTTCTGGGTGTCAGGGATGCCCTCGATCAGGCGGGGATTTCCATGGTGTCCGCCAAGCTGGACAAGACTCCTCAGAACACCGTCCGGGTTGAGGGCAAGGATGCCTCCCAGGTGCTCAGATTGGCCGAGGCCTTGGAAGATCACGACGACGTACAGAATGTCTATGCCAACTTCGATATCGATCCGGATTCCATCCCGACCGATTGAACGTGAGGAATTACGGTGCGCGTTCTGGGGATAGATCCGGGCTCCATGTGTACCGGATACGGCGTGCTGGAAGACGGCGGGGACGACCCGCGCATCGTCGCTTGCGGTGTCATTCGAACTTCCCGGGGAGCATTGAGTATGCGGCTAAGCAAGATCTTCGCCGGACTGGAGGAGGTCATCTTAGCCCACCGGCCCGACACGGTGGCCGTCGAGGAAGTCTTTCATGCGCGCAACCCCAAGAGCGCTCTGGTCCTGGGACATGCCCGCGGGGTGGCTCTGCTGGCGGCCGGCCGGGCGGGGGTTTATGTGCACGAGTATTCCACCCGTAAGGTGAAGCAGACGGTCACCGGCCATGGCAAAGCGGACAAGCGACAGGTGCGCAGCATTCTCGAGGCCATGCTGGGCGAGTTGCCCGCGCAGTTGGATGCATCGGATGCATTGGCGGTGGCGCTCTGTCACCTGCGTTGGTGCGACGCTCCGGCGGCCCGGGATGGTTCGGCATGATCGCCTGGCTGGAAGGCCGACTGCTTCGGAAAATGTCCGACGCCGTGGTAGTAGATGTGGGCGGGGTCGGGTATATGGTGTTCGTTACCAGTAAGGTTCTTTCAAGACTGCCGCCCGAGGGATCGTGCGTGGAGTTGGAGATCCATACCCAGGTGCGGGAAGACGCCATCCAGCTTTTCGGTTTTCAAGACGGAGACGAGCGCGAGGTCTTCGAGGCGCTCATCGGCATGAGCGGGATCGGTCCCCGGGCCGCCGTCATGGTGCTCTCCGGCCTCGATGCCCGGGAGTTCGCCCGGGCGGTCTGCTCCGGAGATCTGGCCCGGCTGTGCCTCATTCCGGGCGTGGGTAAAAAGAAGGCCGGGCGGATGGTGCTGGATCTAAAGGAGAAGCTCGTGCCCCTGGCTCAGCCGCAAAAGGGCGAGCAGGCGGGCGCCAGCGCCAACCTGGAGGATCTGCGTTCGGCACTGACCAACCTGGGCTTCAGGGGGCCCGATGTGGAAAAAGCCGTAGTGGCTCTCAGGGAAAAGGTGGCGCAGGGGGTCGACCTGGACGTCCTGCTGCCGGAAGCGTTGAAACTGGTCCGGGGATAACGCGGTGGCACTAGATTCAGACAAGAAAAGCGAGCGGGCCATATCCGCAAGGGCAACTCCGGACGACATCCCGGTGGAGCGCGCCCTGCGCCCGCGGGTTTTCTCCGAGTACGTGGGCCAGGCCAAGATCACCGACAACTTGAAGGTGTTCGTGGAAGCCGCCAAGCAACGCGAGGAGGCTTTGGATCACGTGCTGTTCTGCGGCCCGCCGGGTCTGGGCAAGACGACGCTGGCGTACGTGATCACCAACGAGCTGGGCGTGAACCTGGTGAGCACCTCGGGTCCGGCCATCGAGCGCAAGGGGGATCTGGCGGGGATTTTGACCAACCTGAAGCCGCGGGACGTGCTGTTCATCGACGAGGTCCACCGTCTCCCGCGCGTGGTGGAGGAGAACCTCTACCCGGCCATGGAGGATTTCCGCTTCGACTACATCGTGGGAGAAGGCCCCTCGGCCCGCAACCTCAAGCTCAAGCTGGCTCCGTTCACCCTGGTGGGTGCCACTACCCGGACCGCCCTGCTTTCCTCGCCCATGCGTGACCGCTTCGGGGTGGTTTGCCGCCTCGAGTTTTATCCGCCCGAGGAACTGGGTCAGATTCTCGAGCGCTCGGCCCACATTCTCCACGTGCAGCTGGACCGGGAAGGGGCGGTGGAGATAGCCCGCCGGTCCCGCGGGACTCCCCGGGTAGCCAACCGATTGTTGCGCCGCGTGCGCGACTTTGCCCAGGTGCTCGGGGACGGTAGGGTCACCGCCGAGGTGGCCCGGGAGGCCTTGACGCGTCTGGAGGTGGACGACCTGGGGCTGGACCGGATGGATCATCTGATTCTCAAGGCGATCATAGAGCGGTTCGGCGGGGGGCCGGTGGGGGTGGAGGCCATCGCCGCGTCGGTTTCCGAGGAAAAGGACACCATCGAGGAAGTCTACGAGCCCTACCTGCTCCAGGAGGGATTGATCAACCGGACGGCCCGTGGGCGGACGGCCACCTCCCGGGCCTTCAAACACCTGGGCATCGACCCACCCAAGGGCCAGCCGGGCCTGTTTTAGGGGTACCGAGGCTCAGAGGACTACGCCGGCACCTTTATGATCATTCGCCATGAGCCTGGATACATGATTTTAAGGGTGTACGCACCCTGACAAACCTGTCGTGATTTTTCAGAAAACTTGAAATAGGTTTTTTTGGTGGCGATTAATAAGTCATCGACTTGACAAAGGAACTGAGTTCGCGCAATATTCCGCCAAGTTGGCACGGATGTTGCGAGATCGGAAGCGGTAAGCCATGGAAAGCAATCTAGAAACACACCAAAGCGGTTTGCGGCAATCCACTCTGAAGGAATCCGTCGCCGTTTTGGGGATCGGCCTCCATACCGGAAGAAGGGTGGAAATGTCCATCGAGCCGGCCCCGGCCGACTCGGGCATCGTGTTCGAACGCGCGGACCTTCCGGGAAAGCCCCGGGTGGCGGCTCTCCCGGGAGCGGTTGTACGCTCGGCGCTGTGCACGGCATTGCAGAACAACGGCGCCCGGGTGTCCACCGTGGAGCATGTGCTCGCGGCGTTGTATGGACTGGGCGTGGACAACGCCCGGGTGGTTCTGAGCGGCGAGGAAGTGCCGATATTGGACGGAAGCGCACTGCCGTTCGTTCGCTTGTTCCAGGCCGCCGGAGTCAGATCGCTGGATGCGTGCCGCTCGTGGTTGCGTGTGGTGAAGCCGGTGACGTTCTCGGAAGGAGATCGGACGTTTAGAATCCTACCGGCCCGGCGGCTATCCATCGAGTGCACCGTGGATTTCAATCATCCCTTGGTTACCGATCAACAGAAGAAGTATGAGCACGATCCCGACGATTTTCAGCGGGAGATCGCTCCGGCGAGAACATTCGGTTTTCTCAAGGACGTGGGAGAAATGCAGCGGGCCGGCCTGGTGCGCGGGGGTTCCCTGGACAATGCCGTGGTGATCGATTCCTTCTCCATCCTGAATCCCGGTGGGTTGCGGTTCCCCGACGAGTTTGTTCGCCACAAGGTTCTCGACATCCTGGGCGACCTGGCCCTGCTGGGTGGCGCACTGGCGGCCCGGGTGGTGGCCTTCAAGTCCGGCCATCGCCTCCACCACGCCGTGGTGCGCAGGCTGGTCCGGGACCCGGACTGTTGCGAAAAGGTGCAGGTGCGGCCGAACGAAAGAGAGAAGGATCTCCCCTTTGACCTGGCGCCGTTCCGTCTGCCGGGTCTCCAAAGAGCTTAGGCGAGGCGCAAAAATAAGTTCCCGTTTTTCGCGCCCAGATTTTGGTGAGATTCGGCCGAGACGAGGTCGCAAAACCGCAGGACTAGCGGCAGTGCTAATCCGAGGATTTTGTGGCCGAAGGATCGGTCGAAGATTGCCGGAAGATGGGATGCGAAAATGGGAAGTTATTTTCGCGCCTCGCCTTGGTCTTTGCATTTTGGAGTGAAGCTGAAGCGGTCTTTGCGGATCTGTTTTTTGGCGCACTTTTTGTAGGCGGCGGGGATGGTGCCCAGGGGAAAGCCCAGGGGATAGAGAATGGTGCCGTCCGCTTGCACCCGGCGGTCCAGCCATCGGCTCAGCAGGCGCGTGACCGCGGACCCTTCCTCGCGATCCCGGTAGCGGGCCCGGCCGGCATCTCCGGTCGCGATGTGCAGGGTGCAGGGGAGGCCCGCGGCCGGACATTCAATCTTGGTGAGTGTGCCTTCGAAACGATCCAGTAAGCGATCTCCGACCAGGGTCAGGTACACCACCAGAAGCGCCAGGGCCAGCAGCGCCGAAATTAGCGACCAGCGCAAGGCGCGTCGGTGCCGTTTCTTCGTTTGCTTGTCGGTAAGGCGTTTCTTCTGGCGGTGGTAGGTCGCCCGGGTGGTGGTGACCTCGCGGGCGGCCTTGAGTTTCAGTTTCCGCTCTGCTTCGATCTCGTTGCACTTGAGATTGCGGAGATAATCCCGCATCCGCCACGCCATCACCCAACGCCGGAAGTCCTCGATGGTGCGCAAGGGGTATAGCGTGCCCCGATCGAATGTTTTCAGCTTGAGGCGCCGGGCGGCTTCCTCCAGATTGTCCGTGCGTATGTCCGAGTTGGGGCCCAGGGTGGCGATCTCAAGCTTTGGAGTCACCTGGCCGGGATCCTCGATGGGGATGCCGTCAACCAACAGAAAGGCTTGCTGAATTTCCGACAGTATTTCGTCCCGGCGCTCCCGGAAGCTTTCCATTTCTTCGCTCGCGTTGCCCTGGGCCTGGGACACCGCGTTGCGCAGGGCATCGAGCAGCCCCAGGCGGTTTTCCGGATCCAGCATGGCGCCGTGGCGGATCAGGGCCAAGCCCTCCTCTCGGCTATCCAGGGAAGACATATGGTTTTGGCCCAGCAGCCGGGCGGCCTCGGCGACAACGTGCAGGGGGGCGGCGGTTTCCTGGATGAGAATGTTCTCCAGGGGTGCAAGTGCCCGGTGGTGCTGGTTGTTCTTGATGAACAGGCGCGCCAGCAGAAGCAGGATGGCGCAGCGGGGAGGTGGAAAGGTTATTTTCCAGCGGCGCTCCAGTTGGGGCAGGGTGTCTTCGAGGACCCGGATGGCTTCGACCAGGTTTTCGCGTCTCATCAGGATCCAGGCCTGGATGAAGCGGGCTGTGGGATGACCGTCCTGCAGTTCCATGGCCCGGGTGACCGACTCCATTGCCTCGTTGAGGCGGTCGGTGGACAGGAGTGCCTCGGCCAACTTGGCGTGGATATCCGCACGCAATTGCAGCGGCGCCTCCGTACCGGTGAGGTCAATAAGAATATAGATGGCCTCCTGGGAGCGGCCCAACTCGAAGAAAACGCAGGCGCGGTAGAAATCCAAGCGAGTGTGGGGTTCGATAGACTCGTGGATTTTCTCGGCTTGCTCCAGCGCCTGCTCCAGTCGTCCCTGTCCCAGCAGCCGGAAAACGCCGTCGGTTTTCAATTCGATTTCAGGAACCGAGATGAGTTGCTCGCGTACCAGGTTGACCGATCCGCAGAACGGGCAGAGCCGGCTGCCGGCACCGGGTTGAAACTGGATGGGTGCCTCACACCGCATGCAGCGGGTTTGTACCTTCGCCACCTGGACACGCCTCCCAGCCGGATAGATGCCTCTCGCCTGCTATAGCAAAGATCTCATCTGGGAGCAAAGGCGGGGGTTTCCCCCCAATCTCCCACTGGAGCCCACATGATTCGACGTAGCCTACCGGTTTCCAACAGGAACCAGCGGTGCCCGACGTCATATATAACGGTGAGTGGGGGTACTCGCGGGGGTATTCTACGGCCCGCGGCGTTACTTCGGTCTGATGACCGGCTTGGCTTTTTTCTTGGGCTTGATGACCGGCTTGGCCTTTTTCTTGGGCTTGATGACCGGCTTGGCCTTTTTCTTGGGCTTGATGACCGGCTTGCCTTTTTTCTTCATCCGGATCACGGGCTTGACGATCTTCAGTCTGCGGAACTTCTTGACCTTGGAGGAGATGTCGTTCAGTTCGTCCTTGATCTTGTGGTAGCCGTCGTGCTCTTTCTCCAGCGCGTCGAGATCGGCAATGCGGGTGCTGTGGCTGCAAGCCTCCCGCATCTTTTTGGTCAACCTGGCCAGATCGATGCCGAAAGCCCGCATCTTGCGGATGACCCGCTGGTAGCGGCCCTGCAGCCTGGCGACCGACTTCTTGAGGTTGTTGATGTCTGACTGCAGATCGTTCCACTCCTTGAACAGGTTGGTGCAGCGGTCGATGGTGGAGTCGGCGGTTTGGCCGGGAACCAGGTTGTCGCAACCCAACTGTGCGTAGCTGTTCTCGATCCGGTCCACCGCCTGGTTGTGGCGGACGACCTCGGTATTGCGCGTACGGATTTCCTCGTGGATCTTGCGGAGTCTTTCCGCCATGGGCTCCATGCGTGTCTTGAGCCGGTCGATTTTCCTCTCGTAGGCTTCGCACCGAGAGAGCGCACTGCACATACGCTTGAAGCCGGCCTCTTCCGCCCTGATCTTTCTCTGTAGCGCGGCTTTCTCGCCCCGCTTAGCGGTTCGTTGCCGCCTCAGATCGGTCATCTGCTGCATGAGATCGCCGATCTGGTCGTTGACGCTGACGATCTCGTTGTCGATTTGCTTGACCTGGTTTTTCATGGTCTGGATTTCGCCTTTTCTGTTCTCGCAGCGCTGGAACAGAGATTGCGCCAAGGCGGCAGTGGAAATGCCGAAAAGACAAAGCACTCCAATGGCGATGCTCAGTTTCTTCATGATTTCCCTCCTTAAAGTAGTACATTAGGTACATTGAAAAAGTCTGAATTTTCAATTCGCTCCGGCCGCTGCATCATATGGACCGTGTTTGTGTGTGTCAACCATTAAACCCTTATCAAAACCCTTTGTGCGTGTAAGGACGGTACCGCTCCCTTACTTATTCTGTGGAGAATTTGACGTGGCTTTGAGTTTATTCCTACAATGAGGCTGTTTCGTGGCGGGTTTCGGAGGATGGCGGCATGCGCTTGTATTCCGCAGAGAGGCCCTGGGGAGATTTCTTGCCCCGCTACGCCTTCTTGGATCCGGTTTTCTTGGAGAAAAAGGTGCTGGAGATTGGCTGCGGGGATGGCAGCGGCGCGTTTTTCCTCAAGAATCGCGGGGCCAAAGAGGTTGTGGGGATCGATCTGGAAGGCCCCGGGCTCGAGATGGCCAAGCAGCATCGCCAGGTCCAGGGGGTCTCCTTCAGGTCGTTCGACGGGCAAAGGCTGGATTCCCCCGAGTCTTGGTTCGACGTGGTGGTCGATTTCAGCCTATCCGTTTCTCCAGGCTCCGAGTTGCTGGACGAAATCAGGCGTGTGCTGAAACCCGAAGGCTATCTGGTTACCGCGTTCCAGAACCCCGGGCACTTATCCTTTGCCGACCTTTCCAGAGCGGAGGCGGCGCGGTCCACCTCCTATGAGGAGTTCATTTCCGTTCTTCAGGAAATTTTCTCCCGGGTAACCGTCATCGGACAGACTCCCTTCGTTGGTTTTTCGGTGGGGTGGCTGGGTGCCGAAGAAGAGGATCTTCCCCTGGAGATGGATTCGGTTCTACTGCCGGAAGAGGGGGAGGAGGTGGCTTACTACCTGGTGGTTTGCGGACCGGAGTCGTTGAGTTTCGAAAGCCAAATGCTGGTCCAACTGCCCTACCGGGACCTGATGCGGGATGTGTCCGAGATGGCCGCCTCCACTTCTCCAGACGACGAACGTGAAGAAGTAGGCAGCGGGACACCGCCGGACCTGGACCAACTGAACGAGGAGATTGACCAGTACCGCCAGGCCGCCGAGGACCAGGAGAAAGCGCTGCAAGTGGCTCGGGAGGAGATGGCTGGCCTGCGCCGGGAGAACGAGCAGCTCACCCGATCCGGCGAGGAGATGGATGAGCGTCTGGTGGCCATGGAGTGTGAGACTGAACTGGGCCGCCGGCGCGTCGAGGAGATGCAGGACCTGACCAGCCGGCATACGGACGAAATGGCGGAGAAGCTCTCCTGGCTGGAGGCCGCGCGATCGGAGGTGGAGCACCTTCAGCAGCGGATTGCGGAGTACCAAAAGAAATTCGCCGCCCAGAAACAACGCATCGGGGAGTTGGAGCAGGCGGTCCAAAAAAAGAGCGAGACCCGTTCCGACGGCGAGGTTCTGGCCGGTTTGCTGAAGGAAGAAAACGCCGGACTGAAGATTTCGCTAAAGCAGCTTAACGAGGAAGTTGCCGGCCTGCGCAGGGAAATGCTCAGCCGGGAAGAAGACCGGGGCCGGCTGGAACAGGAGCAACTGCGACGCCAATCCCTGGTGGGCGAGCTTCGCTTGGAAATCGATTCTAAAAACCAGCGGAGCCAGCGCCTGGAGCAGCAGCACCGCGAGGCTAAAGAACGGTGCGGTTTGCTGGAGAATGAACTGTCGGATCTCCGGGTGGCGGACGAGCGCTTGCACGAACGCAACCGGGGGATCGAAGCGGAGGCCGAAAGACTCGGCCGGATGCTCCAAAAGGCGCGTAAGCGCGAGGATTCATTGGCAGGCGAACGGGAGGCTTTGCAAAAGGGGTTGGCCGCGCAACGAGACGAACTGCTCAAGGTCCGTCGCCAGTTGACCCAGGGGACCGGTCGGATCGCGGCGCTGGAAACAAAAACAACCGAACAGGCGGAGCGCAACCAGGAACTCGAAGCCGACCTGGTGATGATGGTGAACCGGATGGAGGACGGGCAATACCGGGACCGCGATCGCCAGAAAATGACAGCGGAGCTGCAAAAGCGCGTCGGACAACAGCACGAAGCCCTGGAGGAGGCCCGCGAGAAGATCGATGAGTTGACCCGGGAGTTGTTTACATCCCAAAAGCACGAGGAGGAGCTGGGGGCCTCCGTCGAATCGATGCGCGAGTCGCTGATACAGCGGGAAAAAGCCCGCGAGGTTGCGGAGCTGGAGCTGTCCACCTTGCAGTTGGGCAGCGCTGACCGGGAAGGCAAGCTGCAGAAAGCGGAAAGCCGCTTGGCGGCCGCGCAGCGCGATTTGGCCCGGCGGAGCGAAGATCTAACCCGCGCTGAAAGCGCTGTCGGGAAGCTCGATTGGGCAACGGGTCACATGACCAAGGAGCTTCAGAAGGTCCGTGACCGGCTGGAGGAAACGGAAGGCCGCTTGCGGGATTCGACCGCCGCGAGCCGGCGGGTCAAGGTCGTCGAACAGGAGTCGGCCTGGCATCGCGAGGAAGTGGATCGCTTAAGGGGCGCGTTGCAGATCCACGAGGAGGAGCTGGGAGAAGTCCGCTGGGAACTGGAGCATGCTCACAGCGAACTGGAGAATTCCCGGGAGGAGTTCGAGCGGGTCGGCCGGGAGTCGGCGGAAGCCCTGGCGGCCAAGGAAGTCCTCGATCAACAGGCCGAGCGGCTGCGGGCCAAGAACAAGGAACTGGAGGGATTGGTCCTCCAGGCCGAAGAGCAAGGCCGGCAGCTTACCGGATACCGGCACGAGTTGGACGAAGCAAAAAAAGCCCTGGAGCGCGAGAAATCCCACAGTAGCTTGTTGTCGGGAGAGCTGGAGCGACTGCGTTTGGAGTTGAAGCCCACCCGGGAGGAGCACGAGATGGCTTTGGAGCGGGAGCAGACGCTTCAGGCCCGGGTGGCGACGCTACAGCAGCAATTAGGTGAGCTGGGGGAGCAGACCGGTATCGATCTGTCCGCTTTCGGCGATCAGCTTCGACGGCGCGAGGAGCAGATGCAGTCTGTGACCGGACAGCTTGCCAAGACGGAGGAGAACACCCGGGTGGCGGATGCGCGGGCCGGCCAACTCGAGTGGGAGTTGAACGAGGAGAAAACGAAGGCAGCCGAGGAACGCTCCGAGCAGGCGGCCCGGGCGGAGGCGGTTATGGCCGATTCCCGGTGCCGGATTACGGAGCAGGAAAAAGCGCTGGCCGAGCGGGAGGCCCAGATTGGTGTGCTGCAGCGACAGTTGGACGAACAGGCCGAGCGCATCGATCGGCTCTCGGCGGAAGTGACCGATCTCAGATCCAAGCAGACCAACACATGACGGTATTGTAAGGGGTGCCCACAAGATGGACAGCCAGGCACTGGCCGAAGAGGCATTGGCGCATCTCAAGGCTCTGGTGGCGTTCGACACGACCAATCCACCGGGGAACGAGATGCCCGCCGCGCGCTACCTGGATGGCGTGCTTGAGCGGGAGGGGTTCGAGCCGGTGGTTATCGTCGGCTCCCCGGCGCGGCAACGTGGTGGCGCGACTGAAGGGAGACGGTTCGGAGAAGCCGCTCCTGTTGTTGAGCCACCTGGACGTGGTGGCGGCCGGGGAGGAGGACGACTGAATTCATGAGGTTGGATACGAAATCTTCAGTATTTCTGGTCGCATGTGCGGCGTTGGCTCTTTTGGCTTCGGGTTGTGGGGAGCCGGATGATGATACCATCCCTACCCACATCGTGTACGGAAGACTCACCTCTACGAGCGTGAACCCCAGCGGAAAGGACGGCCTGGTCAAGGTGGTGGGACCGTCGGAGGACATCTTGGCGGATGCCCTGTACTCCGGCTCATGCGCTTTTTCCGGGCCGACGTGCGAATACCGGATCCATTGGGTGTTGGAGGGGAGCTACACAATCTTTGCATTCGTAGACATGAACAACAACGCCGCGTACGATTTACCGGTCCCCGACAGCGGGGATTTGATCGCTCTGGGACGGGCTCTCATTTTGTGGGATACAACCGAAATCGATTTTGACGATGAAGCCTGGCATGTAATGCTGTAGTGCGAGAATTTGACAAAAATTATTCAAGGAATCTACCATATAGATCGATGACTGCAATAATTGTACGCAATTTTCCGCTGCTCACCTGTTGTTTAATTGCGCTGGTTTTTTCCGGTTGCTCCGGGGCTTCCTCGCACATTAAGCGGGGGGACCGGTTGTTGGTTTCCGATCTGCCCAAGGAGGCACTGGAAGAGTATAAGAAAGCCGAGGAGGTGGAGCCGGACAATCCCGAGGTGAAGTCGCGCCTGGTAAAAGTTCGTACGCTCCTGGCGACCTCCGCGCACACGGACGGTCTCATTGCGCTCAAGACCAAGAAGTACCGGGCCGCCATCGTGGCATTCAAGCGGGCCTTGGCTTATAAGCCCGACGAGGCTGCCTTCATGCAGAATCTGAAGCGCGCGGCCAAGGGAGTGCTGGACGAGGGGCGCCGGGCCATCGCCGAGGGGAAGCTTCGCCGGGCAACCAAGATTTTCAAGGAGGTGCTGGGAGAGCTTCCCAATTTTGCCGAGGCGCAGCAGGCCCTGAAAGAGGCGGAGTCGGGCATGACCGAAATGCTCTACAACGAGGCACTGGACTACTTCAAGCGGGGTCTGTATGGGAATGCGCTCATCTCCGTCATCCAGCTAAGAAATAAAGTGGGAGCCTACGAGGGCTCGGCCGATCTGGAGGTGTTCGCCCGGGACAACCTGAAAAAGTCGGCGCGCTTCGGGGTAAAGGTTGGCGCGGCCAGGGCGAAGAGGCGTTTGCGGGAGAAGACCGGCGAGATAGTCGAACGCTTTTTGAAGGTGAAGATCGAACAGTGCCCCACCGCGGAGATGCCGGTTTCCAAGGGAGCTCGCCTCAGAGTGAAGCTGGCACTCGACGGGGTTGCCTTCAGCCAGGACAAAGAAATCTCAACCGGAGAACAAAAGTACCGTTCGGGCACTCGCAAGGTGGACAATCCGAAATACCTGGAGCTGAAGAAGCAGATCTCCGCAGGCCAGGAGAAGATCAAGAGGCTGGAAGAGGCGCTTCAGCGGGATGCCAAGGTCATTGAAGAATCCCGGGAGGCCATGGCGGACGCCGGCCCCGAGGACGACGAAGCCGCACTCCGCAAACGCCTGAAGGTCGCGGAAAAGCAGCGCGACGACCATCGGGCGGATCTGCAGAATACGGATAACCGGTTGGTCGAGTTCCGCGGCACGATCCGGAGGACCAAGCGCAAACTGGACGAGCCGGTGTTCGACACCCACTCCTATGATATCGCTAAAGTAACCCGGACTTGTGTGGTTCGTGTCAAGGTGACGGTTCGGGGTGAAGGCGGGGTCAGGGTTTTCGACGAGGAAGTGCAAGGTTCCGCCGCAACCGACGACGCGACCAACCCGGCCATAAATAAATACGGCGTCGAGGCCGACCCGCTTCGGTTCCCGACAAAAGACGAAGAGCTGTTCAGCCAGGCCATCGGCAAGGCCACCGAGAACATCGCCGCGAGGCTGGGTGGCCAGTGTCAGGAGTGGCATTCGGAGTTGCTCTCGCGGGCCCGGCAGGCCAGCACCGGCGCGCCCATCGAAGCCGTCGAAGATTATGTGCTTTACTTGTTCGTGACCCCCGGCAAGCCGCCAGCGGAGGTGGTGAAGTTCTTGAAGAAACACCGGGATTTCACCGCCCTGGGCGAACTGCGGGGCGAGTGAGGCCGCCAGGCCGTGCTAGGATGTCGGTTCTTCGGTCTTGGGCGGGTTCAGCAACTCCTTCAGATCCTTGTAGGTGCCGAAGCGTACCACCTTCTTGCGGGGGATGCGGATCTTTTCACCCGTCTTGGGGTTGCGTCCCTCCCGGGCCTTGCGGATCTTGACCCGGAGCACGCCCAGGCCCGGGAAAGTGAATTCGCCTTCGGCGGACAGCTTTTTCTTGGCCAACTCCACCAGCCCGTCGTAGAAGCGGTTGATGTTGGCTTTGCTGATCCCGGATGCGCGCATGATGCCGTCAATCATCTCGTCCTTGTTCATTGGAAAAGCCCTCCTTAGAGAATCAGGTTTTGTTGATAACCTGTCGCTGTCCGGCAGGTATTTCGGTCTGTTTCAATCCACTTGCGCGCCTCGTCGGAGATGGGCAGGGGATAGTTGCCATCAAAGCAGGCCGCGCAGCAAGTGTGTGTAAATGCGCTCTTCAGTCCGGACAGCGGCAGGTAGGTCAGGGAATCCACGCCTAACTGCGCCGCCAGGCGCTCCTCGATTTCTTGGTGATCTTTCTGCGTGGGCGGCTCCTCCCGGGGAGAGGAACGAAACGCCGGGGCGGCCAGCTCCTCGTAGGTGGACATGTCGATGTCATAGTAGCACGGGTGTACCACCGGGGGAGAGTGGATGGCCAGGTGAACCGCCCTCACTCCCTGATCGCGAACCAGTTGGATGGTGCGCTGAAGCGTGCTTCCCCGGACGATGCTGTCGTCCACCAGGAGCACGCTGCGGGAGGTGAACTCGGAACGGATCGGGTTGAGCTTGAGCCGCAGCGCGTCGGTTCGCTCCGCGGTTTGCATGATGAAGGTCCGGCCGGTGTAGCGGTTCTTGATGAATCCCTCACGGAAGGGGAGTCCCAGCTCCTCGGCCAGGGCGTTGGCCGAGGGCCGGGAGGTGTCCGGGACGGGGATGACCACGTCCGCCTGTAGCCCCTTGGTCTTCCAGGAGCGGGCCAGCTTCCGCCCCAGCTCCAGCCGTACGCCGTAGACGCTCGCTCCGTTCATGATCGAGTCGGGGCGGGCGAAGTAGATGTACTCGAAGATGCAGGGGGTGGATTTGCCCGGGTGAATATTATGTTGTTCGACCGATCCGTCGGGGCGGAAGACCATCAGATCCCCGGGGGGTATGTCTCCTTCCAGCTTGGCGTTCAGGGCGTCGAGGGCCACCGACTCCGAGGCGACGATGATGCTTCCGTTGCGGCGTCCCCAAACGGCCGGCCGGATGCCCAGCGGATCCCGCACCGCCATGAGGGACTCCTCGCCGTCCAGAACCAGGGTGCCCACCAGGGAGTAAGCCCCCTGGGCGTGCCGGAAAGTATTCCGCAGCGCGATCAGCGCGTCGTCGACGGTATGGTTCTTGCGGCGGATGCGCATAAGCTCCAGGGAGAAGATACACAGCACCGGCTCCATGTCGCAGCGGCTCATCAGGTGGACCGATTCGTCCGCCAGATACTCCTGCATATGCCGGACGCTTATGAAGTTGCCGTTGTGGGCCATGAGCACGCCCGGCTGGCGGAAGAAGAACGGTTGGGCGTCGCGCAGCGTCCCCGAGCCCAGGGTGGGGTAGCGCACGTGGCCGATGCCCGCGACGCCGGGCAGTTGCTCAATCTCCTCCGGTCCGAAGTTTTGAGCCACCAGCCCCGATCGTCGCTTGATGGGGAAACTACCCTTGTGGACGGTGCCCACGCCGGCGGCGTCTTGCCCTCGGTGCTGGAGCGCCTGAAGCCCAAGTAGAATGTCGGCCGCACAGTCCTGCCGGCCGACGATGCCCACGAACCCACACATTATGAGAGCAAACTACTTGAGACCGGCTGGACAGGTCAATTATATTCTCTCTTTTGATTTGAGTGACTTCTCAAAAAGTTCGCCCCTACGGCAAATCCATATTGAGGTCCGGGGTTGTTGAGCTAGAATCTCCCGGTGACGATTTTACATAAAAGAGGCCTTCTGGTATACACTCCCGCGATATGTACACGGTCAAGGTTCGCGGCGACTATATAAACGGGAAGTTCGTGCGCCCCCGGGGTCCGGAGAGACGAATCGTGTCTAAGGATCCGGGTGACGCCGGCTATCGCATCGGCAGTTTTCCCGTCTACCCAAAACATGTGGATCTGGCGGTATCCGCGGCCCGCCGGGCCTTTGACGAATGGTCCCGGCTGGACCAGACCCGCCGCGCGGACATGCTGCGCAAGTTCGCGGCCGAAGTGGTCAACAACCGCGGTGAGTTGAGCAAGCTTATCGCCACCGAGACCGGAAAGCCCGCCTGGGAGGCCGAGGCGGAAGTCCGGGACGTGGAAGCCCGGGTGGAGACGGAGATTCGTGAAGGCGTCCGCTCGGTCAATCCCTTCAAGGTGGGGGAGATAAGCTGGGGAGTGGAAGGGAGCTGCCGGTTCAGGCCGTTGGGTGTCGCGGTAGTGCTGGGTGCGGCCATTTCACCCGCGCATCTGGCCTGCAGCCACATCATTCCGGCGCTGCTTTCGGGCTGCACCATAGTGTTCAAACCCTCCAAGCTGGTACCGGCGACCGGCCAGTTCATTGCCGGCTTGTTCGACGAAATCGAGCTTCCCCGGGGTGTTTTCAACATGACACAGGGAGACGCGGCCACCGGTTCGCAACTCGCCGGCCACGACGACGTGGACGCCGTGCTGTTTACCGGGTCCTACCCCGCGGGCAAGCGCATCCTGCAGGCCACCGCCGAGCAACCCCACAAGATGGTGGCGCTGCAAATGGGCGGCGTGAATGTGGCCCTGGTGCTTCACGACGCCGATTTCGAGCAGGCCCTCTACGAGACCGTGACCGGCGCCTTTCTTACCGCCGGGCAGAGATACACCACCACGGGAGTGATCCTGGTGGAAAATTCCATTTTTCTCCGGTTTCTAGAAGCGTTCGTGGACGTGGTGAAGTCCTTGAAGGTGGGCTACAGCTCGGATCCGGACGTATTCATGGGCCCGGTGCTGAGCGATTCCGCCCGGGTGCGTTTTCTGGATCTGCAGGAGCGAATGTCCGGAACCGATGCGCGTCTCTTGCTTGAGGGCAAGTCCCAGAAGCTCGATCGGCCGGGTTTCTACCTGAGCCCGGCCGTACACGTCGCGGAAACCGTGACCGGCATCGATGACTTGCGTCCCGAAGGGTTGTCCTTCGGCCCCGACGTTGTCCTGGTTCCGGTCGATAATCAGGAGAAGGGTTGCGAGCTGGCCAACTCCACCAAATACCCGTTTGCCGCGGCGGTGTTCTCACCAGATCCCGACCGGTTCGAGGAATGTGCCGGCCGGTTGCGCTTCGGCATGGTCAACAGCAACACGGCCACGACTTCCACTTCCATGCGGCTGCCGCTGGGAGGGGTTCGCAAGTGCGGCAACCACCGTCCGGCCGGGGTGTTTTCCCAGCGCAACTGCACCTTTCCGGTGGCGACGCTCAGGGCGCACACTCCCTTCGAGTCCGACCGGGTGTTGTCCTGCTATCCCCGGAAGCAGACAGAAGAATAGGCGGCTATCAACAAGTGCCTACCACATGACCGCGGCCTGGGTCAGGAAACCGACGACCTCTTCTCCGCTTGGAGGGTCTCCCTCCAGTGGAAGGTCTAAGAACAGGTTCACCAGGATCCTGAAATGCTTTTCCTCGATCCAGAAGTGGGGTCCAATAGTAATCCGCAAGCGCATATCGTTGTCGGCGGCAGCGTCCAGATCCGGCTCCACCCAGTCTATTCGGAAGACGGCCTCGACCAGATCGTTGAGCCGGTAACCCGCATGGGCCCAAAGACCCAGGGACGTTCTTGAACCGGGGTCGGCACCGTCCTGCCCGAAAGAAATCACCCGGAACATGAACTCGGTGACCAAGTGGAGCTTTCCGTTGTTGTACTCCAGGCCGGGTCCGCCCATTACAAGCAGATCGTTTTCATCCTGGTCGGCGAGGTTGACGGGCATCCCGAACCAGAAGTTGAGATCGAAAGAGAGGTCCGGGTTGATCTTGTAAGAGGCGCGGAGCATGAAGTCCTTGGCTTTGTTGTTGTCGGTATAGTTCGAGTAGGTCGTACCGAGGACATCGACGAGCCCCATTTGCATATTGATCAGCGCGGGATTGACAACGCCGGGGTCGAACAAGAAACCGTTGAAGACGCCCAGCTTAAAAGTGAGCTGCTCGTTGGCCTGGTAGCTGGCCTCCACGCCGATCTGCCGCCAGGGGGCGAAGCCCGCGTAGGTGAGGTACTCGGGAAGCATGATGGCCGCTAGATCTGCCTTGTTTCGTGGCATCATGTACGAGAAGTCCGGTAGGAATCGTCCGATTCTCAGGCTGAGTCCCGAGTCGCCAAACCTGTAACCCAGGAACATGTCCAAGGCGAAGGAAGCCATGTTTCCAGCGTCGCCGTGGAAGAAGTAGGTCAGATCCTCGTCGATCAGGTGTCCTTTGAGTATGATCCGGGCGCGCTGGAAGGTAAAGGCAACCATCTCGGTGGTATCGTCGTCATCCAGGACGAATGTGGTGTCGAAGAGCGTCTGAAAGATCCCGGTGATGTCCAGGGAACCATACCAGTGGTGAACCGAGGGGAGCAGCCCGGTATGGCTATTGGGTGCCGGTTTTTCCACTTTCGGTGCCGGCGCCGCCTCGGTCTTTGTGGGTCGGGGTGCTTCTTCTTTTACCGCTGGCTTCTCCTCCGTATCTTCCCACCCTTCGAATTCGGTGACGTCTTCTCCCTGGGCGTAGGTCGCGGTCGACGCCAGGGCGAACAGTGCGATCAGTAAAAGCCGGATGCCGGTGTTTCCTATAGATCTCATGTTTTGCTCCTTTCGGACGAAAGACCGAATGGATCTTATGTATCCATGGGAGTTGTGGGTGTCAACCCAAGCCTTACAGCCAGCCGGCGTCGGCCAGGGAGGTAAAGCCCTCGCGTCCCACGATCAGGTGATCGAGCAGGCGGATGCCGACCACTCGACCGGCTCGGGCCATTCGCTCGGTCAGTTCCAGGTCGTCGCGGCTGGGGCTGGGATCTCCGGATGGGTGGTTGTGAACCAGGATTACGGCTGGGGCGCCGTGACGCAGGCACGCGGAGAAAACCACTTTGGGGTCCACGTTGCAGGAGGTCCACGAGCCTTCGGTAATGCGCATATGCTGGAGAGGGCAGTGCTTACTGTCGAGCAGCAACGCATGAATGCACTCCCGTTCCTGATCTTGCAGTCGGCACCGGAACCAGTCGGCTACCTGGGCGGCGTGGCTGATGGGTTGGCCCGCCGGTGGCGCGGGGACGGCCAGCCGCCGGCCCAGCTCAACCGCCGCCTTGATCTGGCAGGCCCGGTCCCGATCGAGACCCGGCATCCCGGCGAGCTCGCAAAGATCCCTGCGGGCCAGGCCGTTCAAACCGCCGGTATTTTCCAGCACCGAAATGGCCAGGGGGACCGGCGTTTGCTGAAGAAGCAACGCCACCAACTCGAAGTCGGCCAGGGCTTCCACCCCGGCCCCGCGCATCCGTTCTTGAACGGATTGAATGGAGCGAGTCGCTTTCAATAAAGTCCCTTTCTAGCATTGCTTGGGTGCACAACTCATCGACCCATTTAAAGCAACTCTCGTGCCAGGGGGGGCCTCCGGTATAACTAGTTGTTTCACAAAGACTTATCCTGTTGCCGGCACTGGGTTGGTTGTCTCGAATCCGGACACGGTGTCCGGATTCGAGACAACGTACTTGTTTTCTTGCCTGTTTGGATTTGTGGGAGTAGTTTTGTGCTCATGACACCCGGCACCGACTGCGAGCCCGCAGTCATTCCCACCCGCAGCATCACGCCCAAGAACATAGATGTGGATGCCCTAAAGGTCGTGCGCCGTCTGCAGCGGTTCGGGCACTCGGCCTACCTGGTGGGAGGTTGTGTGCGGGATCTCCTGCTGCGGCGGGTGCCCAAGGATTTCGATTTGGCCACCTCGGCCCGGCCCAACGAGGTCCGCAAGCTGTTTAGAAACTGCCGGCTGATCGGCCGACGGTTCAGGCTGGCGCATATCCATTTCAGCGGGAAGGTGATCGAGACGGCTACCTTTCGGGCTCCGCTGGACGAGCGGCAGGACGGTGATCTCCTCATCCGGTCCGACAATGTGTTCGGGACCGAGGAGGAAGACGCCCGCCGGCGTGATTTCACCATCAACGCTCTTTTTTACGATCCGGTTCAGCGCGTGCTCATCGATTACGTCAGCGGGCTGGAGGATCTGGTCGAGCGAACCGTCCGGTTCATCGGCCACGCCGGCGTTCGGGTTCGGGAGGACCCGGTGCGCATCTTGCGGGCGGTCAAGTTTGCCGCCCGGCTGGGGTTCGAGATCGACCCGGCAGCCTGGCGGGCCATGGTTCGTTACCGCCGGGATCTTACCAAATGCGCGCGGCCGCGCATTCTCGAGGAGATCTACCGTATGCTTCGCGGCGGTGGCGCCGAAGCTTCCTTTCACCTGATGTGGGAGGCCGGCGTCTTGGGCATCATATTGCCCGAGGTGGCGGGATATCTCTCTCGGGCTCCCGAGCGGGGCGAGGAGCGGGATCCCGGATCTGGTTTATGGGCCTACCTGCGGGTGCTGGACGGCCAGGACCGGGAGTTGTTGACCAACGCAGTGCTGGTGGCCGCCGTCATGATCCACACCGTGACGGAAGAGTCTTTTGGGAAAGGCCGGCAGAAAAAGCAGCGCTCCCGGGAAACCGCCGCCGAAGCGGCCCAGAGCATACTGCGCGCAATGGTGGGGCGGATCAACCTGCCCAAGTGGGAGGCCGAACGGATTCAGCAGCTGATCGCCAGCCAGAGGCGCCTTTTCAACCTTCGCCAGGATGCTCCTCTTCCCAAGGGGTTGATCCGGCGGGCGTATTTCCCCGAGGCTTTGGACCTGTTCGAGATCGGCGTCCGGGCCACCGGCCGGGGGAGTCGGACGCTGAACCGCCTGCGCCAGGCTTTCCGCCGGCCTCCCCGATCGTTGAGCCCCAAGAAACCAGCCCGACAGAGAAAAAAGCGCTAGCCCTGCTTGGTGGCAGGGAAGACTGAAATATGTTCAACGAACTGTATCACCATGGCGCTGCCTTGGATGAAGCTTGTACCGAGCCGCGGTTTGGCGAGGTGTTAGATCTCCATGGGTGCCCAGGCGGTTTCGGCGACGGCGATGGGATCGCCGGAGTCGCCGAGTCGGATCTCGTGGGCGAATCGTCTCTGCTCGTCGTCCGTGGGGATTTCAACCGAATACGCTCGTACGGTGCCGGTGGGACCGGTTTCTTGTTGGTAGCGGATGTTGAGCTCGCAGATGCCGAACTCCTCCCAGATTTCGTCGGGCAGCGTCTCCAGCATCCAATCCAGGTAGCGCAGGTTGTTGACGTGCTTGTTGAAATCGATATCCAGGTGCCGGATGTCGAACGACTTTTCCGCCCGTGGATTTGCACAGGGCGCCGGACGTCTGAACGGACCGTCCAGGGCTCTCTCCTCGAAGACCGGGTAGGCGTTTCCGATCTCCGCGGGGACACGGGTGACCCGTCTTCTCTGGGTATTCATGAAAGCCCACAAGGTGGTGGCCACCAGGAATGGTTGCTCTCCCTCGCCGGAAAGGACGAACTCCCGGCGCGATAGCAACCGGCCCATTTCCGACGGCCAGGTGGACACCCTCACCCGGGTTCGCCAGAGGGGCGGTTTCTGGATCTTCGCCCGGGTTTGCACGATCATCCAGCTCAGGTGCCGCGATCTCAGGTAGTCGATCCCCCGGCCAACCGCTTCCGAGTGGAGAATGCCCGCTTCCTGCATAATGCCGACCAATGCGGTAGGAGTGGCCCGCAACCGCGAATCGGTGTCCTGGTAGCGCACCGGGAAGCTGATCTGGAACTTGCCCGGCATGCTTACAGGCCCTCTAGAAAAAATCGGCAGGTCGGCACGAGCGAATTCTCCCATAGAGATGTCGACTGGTCAAAGGCTGTCATCTCGTGGTAATATACATAGATATTTCCATTGTTTGGTGGAAACTCGGGATGATTCGGGAAGCTATGAGCGAACCTTGCAGCGGGGGGGGGCGTGGATCTGTCTCGAGTAGGAAGTGGGGTCAGGCGACGTGGTTTGGGTGGTATTGGATGAAGGTACTTGGATACGTTCTGGTGGCGGCGCTCGCGGCTAACTGTTCCGCGGAGACCGCGGGGCCGAACCGTGCTCCGGTGGCGGTGGCGGGATCGGACCGGGTGGCGGTGGTGGACGAGATCGTAACGCTCAATGGCAGCGGCAGCTACGATCCGGACGGGGACAGTCTCAGCTACCAGTGGACGCTGGTGGCGGGGCCCGGGGCGGCGGAGTTGAGCGCCGAGCGGGCGGTGTCTGTCCGGCTTACGCCGGATGTGATGGGCGTGTGGGTGGTGCGCCTGGGGGTGTTGGACGGGAAGCTCGAGTCGGAGCCGGATGTGGTGCAGGTGCGGGTGTTTGGGGGGTCGCCGTGCACGATCGATGCGGATTGCGACGACGGTTTGTACTGCAACGGGCAGGAGACCTGCGATGTGCCGAGCGGGTGTCGGCCGGCGACGAACCCGTGCGCGGAGACGGAGTGCAACCACTGCAACGAGACCGCCGGCAACTGCTTCGATCCGGCGGGGACGGTGTGCGACGACGGCGAGGTTTGCACGGTCGGTGACAGCTGCGACGGAAGCGGCGCCTGCCGGCCCGGCAGCGGCAAGAAAGACAGCGACAGCGACACCTACATCGACGAGATCTGTCCCGGGGGCGACGACTGCGACGATGGCGACGCCAACGTCAATCCGGGGGCCACCGAGGGGCCGGTCTGCGACGCCGACGCCACTTGCTACGACCGGAAGGACAACGAGTGTGACGGGGACACCGACGACAGCGACGGCGACTGCTCGGCGACCAATTTCATCTGCGTGTACGGCTCCGCTACGGTGCCGATCGGATCGACCGGCAGCATAACCGTGCGCCTGGACGGCGCCGGCTATGATGAGAGCCGGATCGTCTGCTACACCGACGGCAGCCGCCTGCGGGCGCCCACGGATCTATTGTTCAACGACTTCGAGTCGGACTTCTCGGGATTCACTAGAAGCGATACCGGTCGGGTGCTGCGGCGGAACGACGCCCAGAGCCCCTTGTCCTTGGGGAGCTGGGGTGTGCGGATATGTCGTGACCACTGGCTCATGACCATCGACCCCATCGATACCACCGGACGCACCCGCATCCGGCTTCGCTATGGCGCGATGCCGCAGGATCTCGAGGACGGCGAGTTCCTCATCACCGAGTACTCGCCGGACGGCGGGAGCAGCTGGTACGTGCTGGATGTTCAGGGGGACGGCTATCACCTCGATACCTTCCGGTGGTTCACCCACATCCTGCCTCCGCGCTGCGAGGGCGTGACCAACCTGCGCATCCGCTTTCGGGTGCAGGGCGCCGACCACAACAACGACTGTGCATACATAGACGACTTTACCGTAAGCGACCTGCCCGATCCCACGGTGAGCTGGACGCTTTTGGCCAATCACTTCGAGCCGGGGGAAGGTAATTCCGCGGCGGACAACTGCGACGGCGAAACCATCGTTCACTTCACCCTCCAGGGCGCTGATGACGCCAAGATCTGCCTGCGCGGCGATGCCCAGAACCCGGCCACCAGCGGGAGCCAGGGTGTCCGCATCGTGGACAGTGATCCTTCTTACCTGAAAGACCCCGAAGTGGACACCCGCTACGTTCCCTCCGGCAGCGATTTGGTCTCGGAGTTCTACATGCGGGCGCTCAACCTGAACCAGGATCAGTACGCCAGCGCCTGGTACCACGACGGCAGCGAGTGGTTCATGATGAACGGAGTGGGGGTAAACACCCGGACCGAGTACGACTGGTTCCGCTTCGTCTGGGAACCCAGCGGCATCGGCATTGACAACGCCCGGGTGGATTTTTTCATTCCCAACGAAGCTGGCTTGGGCGCGGATAATGGGATCTACGTGGACGACTACGAGTTTACCTGGTACCGGGCCAGCTACGACGTCATCGGCGTGTTTAATGACCAGGGGAACGGCGCCTATACGGCCGACATCCAGTCCGATCTCGCCGGCACGGCCAACATAACCTGCATCTTCTACGGCACCGATCCGCCGTTGATGACCGACGGTACCGGGGATAACTCGGGTTCGGCCCCGGTGAACTTCACGCCCTGACTACGGATCCCAACTGCCCACCGGTGGCGCTGGTGGGTTCGGGTGGTTGTCCGGTGGATTTTTACCCCGGTTTGGGATAGTCTAGGTAAGACGGACTTAATTCTGGAGATTGT
>JAUXGL010000157.1 GCA_030622135.1 Deltaproteobacteria bacterium | reverse complement strand
CTTTAACTTCTTCACCATTCTTGTCCCAGGGCTTCGCCCTGGGCTTTCATATTCCGCCCCCGTTGGGGCTTGCCAATCGAGACCCCCATTTTCGTTAAGCACCCACCCGGGGAAACCGGGGTTTGCGAGAGGTGGTTTCGCTCAAAGCGAACCCTCCAAATAAACCATTACCCGGCGGCTCAGCTCATCCCCGCCGTAATGCGCACCTTCCGGGGTTTTCACCCCGCTACTCTCGTAGTAGCGGAAGAGGGGACCGGAAAAAGGAGAGACTGGAAGGAACAGCTTGACCCCGGTTTCGAGCCCGCCCCCGCCCGATAAGTCCGTCCTCCAGCCCAGCCTTCCGACGAGGAGGATCACGTTGTCCATGTGCATCGACGGCACCACGCCCGAATGCTCCGCCTCCCACGTGAATTCCGAGCGCGAAAAGGCATACAGGCTTCCCAGGAACCCCGACACGGTTCGAAAGCGCCCGCCCAGGGTGATCGAGTTCTTGGGGGCACTGTCCAGAATCCTGCCGGACCCGGTGTCGAATATCTCCCTGTGCGCCCATGAGGCAACCAGATAGACGTTCCTGGAGAGGCTCAAGCGGACGGAGAGCTCGCCTCCGAAAATATCGCTCCTTTCGTCGGAGTTGGTGAAAATGAGTTCACTATCATCCAGGTCGAAAATACTCGTCCCGCCCAAGATAAAGTTCTCGACCAGGACGCTCCGGTTCATGAAGAAGTCGTAGTAGAGATCCAGGGCCACACGGAGCCTGCCTTCCAGAAACTCGCCGAGGTAGCCGACCTCGAGCGACAGCAGCTCCTCGCAGTCGAGATTGCCGTTGCCGATCGACCTGGACATGAACTCGATAAAATGTTCCCGGGAACGGCCCTGGATGAGGCTGTCTTTTGGAAACTCAACCGGCATGTGCAGTCTGGTCTCCCAGAAACCGGGTTTACGAAAGGCCCGGCCCGTCCCCAGGCGCAGGAACTGTCCCTTGGCGGGCCGGAACACGACAGCCAGCCTGGGGCTGAGAAACTCCTCCGTCTCGGTGCTGTAATCCAGGCGCAAACCGCCGGTCACCTTGACCCACTCGGCGGGCGAAAGCTCTGCATGGGCGAAAGCGCCGGCCATGGTCTCCCAGTAGCTGATTCCCGCATCGTGGTATCGTGTGCTGCCCGTCTTCGCATAGGTCTCCGCGTCGAGGAGTTCGTCCGATCCCAGCCAGGAGATCCGACCTCCGGCCCCTAAAACGAACAGAAGTGGTTCCCAGAGCTGCGCGGGAGTCCATTGAACCTCCCCGTCGACGGCATGCCCGTGAATGGTGATTGGCGGAATCGTGGCAAACGGGGATTCCTTATACTCCAGATCGTCGGCTATATCACTCCATAACCTGAAACCGCTCCAGTAAAGCTGTCCGCGCATGTTTTCTGAATCGTAAGCCAGCCGGAGCGATCCCATAGTGGTGTTGTTGTGAAACGTGAAGCGTTTGGTGTTGTTCGGGCCCGAGCCCCCCGAGACGCCGCCGTCGGCGATGAATCGCCGGGAATCCGACCAGCGGTACTCCGCCACCAGGCGCAAATTCCATGTTTCCCTGCCCAGGACGCCCTTTTGTGAGAATCTCTCCGCCAGATCGGCCCCCCCGCTCGCCGAGAAGCCCCAGTCGCCGATTCTCACCGACGCCCGGGCCGCCGCCGCGAGCACACCCCATTCCCCTCCGGCCACACGCAGCCAGGCGGAGGTCTTTTCTGCAATGCTCTTCGTTGTGATGCTGATAACCCCGGCGAATGCATTGGCGCCGTAAAGGGATGAGGCGGGCCCACGGATGACCTCGATGCGCTCTATGTCCTCCATGGAGATTGGCAGTAGCTCCCATGGCGGCTGACCCATAAAATCCGAGTTGACTTTGCTCCCGTCGACCAGGACCAGGTAGTGGTAGTTCGAGTATTCCCAAGGAAGCCGGGACATGACGGAGCTGAAGAACGGGGAGATCAGAACCACATCCATTCCCGGCACCAACCGGAGCAGGTCAGTGATGGTGGTGGCGCCCGAGGTCTCGATGTCCTCCCTGGTGATCACGGTGATCGCCGACGGGCTCATCCCGATCTCCTGGCGATGACGGGCGGCGAGCTCGACAACGCCGGATTCCTGCAGGAAGGCCAGCTCGTCGTCCAGCGCATCTTCGTCGTCGTCCGGAAACCCCTCGCCGGCATTCTCCTCTCTCCGGCCGGCTTCTTCTCCAAAGGCGGGAGCCAAAGGGAGCATGTTGCTCAGCAAGGCGGCGGCAAGCGCGAATACCAGGATCGAGAGCGGCCGGCTCATTAGTAGGAAACCCATGAGTCTGTAACCTTAGGTAATGTCTGGTGGAAACGTCAAGAGGAAAGCGGGCACCTAAAACGCGAGGCTTTCCGCCTGCTGGAGTCGATCACGGTTGTGTATATGAGACCGGGTCTTACGAGAGGCGGTCCCGCTCAGAGCGAGCCCTCCAGATAAAACATTACCCGGCGGCTCAGTACATCCCCGCCGTAATGCGTACCATCCGGGGTTTCCATTCCGCCACTTTCGTAGTAGCGGAAATGGGGAGCGGAAAAAGGAGAGATTGGAAGGAACAGCTTGACCCCGGCTTCAAGCCCGCCCCCGCTCGATAAGTCAGTTTTCCATCCCAGCCTTCCGAGCAAGAGGATCACGTTGTCCATGTGTGTCCATTGCGGGGTCGACAGCACCCCGCCCGGACTCTCCACCCCGAATATGAACTCAGAGCGCGAGAAGGCATACAGGCTTCCCAAAAACCCCGACACGGTTCGAAAGCGCCCGCCCAGGGTGATTAAGTTTTTTGGGGAACTGTCCAGAATCCTGTCGTACTTGGTGTTGAATACCTCCCGGTGCGCCCAGGAGGCGACTAGAGAGACGTTTTTGGAGAGATTCAAGCGGACTGTGAGCTCGCCTCCGAAAATATCGCGCCGGATGCCGGAGTTGGTAAATATGAATTCACTCTTGTCCAGGTCGAAAAGATCCGTCTCGTTCGATACAATGTTCAAGATCATGACGCTTTGGTTCATGAAGAAGTTGTAGTAGAGATCCAGAGCCACACTGAGCCTGCCTTCCAGAAACTCGCCGAGGTAGCCGACCTCGAGCGCCAGCAGTTCCTCGCAGTCGAGATCGCTGTTACCGATCGCCTTGGACATGAACTCGAGAAAGTGCTCTTGGGAACGACCCTGGAAGGGGCTGTCTTCTGGAAACTCAACCGTTATGTGCAGCCGGGTTTCCCAGAAGGCGGGTTTACGAAAGGCCCGGCCCGCCCCCAGGCGCAGGAACTGTCCTTTGGCCGGCCGGAACACGGCAGCCAGCCTGGGGCTAAGAAACTCTCCCGTCTCGGTGCTGTAATCCAGGCGTAACCCGCCGGTCACCTTGACCCACTCGGCGGGCGAAAGCTCGGCATGGGCGAAAGCGCCGGCTCTGGTCTCCCAGTAGCTGATTCCCGCATCGTGGTATCGCGCACTGCTGGTTTTCGTATAGGTCTCCGCATCGAGGAAGTCATCCGACCCCAGCCAGGAGATCCGACCTCCGGCCCCGACAACGACCAAAAGCGACTCCCAGAGCTGCAGAGGAGTCCATTGAATTTGCCCGTCGACGACGTGCCCGTGCGAGGTGAGTGGCGGAGTCGTGGCCAAGCGGACTCCCAGGTATTCCAGATCGTCGACTATATCACTCGATAACCTGAAACCGCTCCAGTAAAGCTGTCCGCGCAGGTTCTCTGAATCGTAAGCCAGCCGGAGCGATCCCAGAATGGAGTTGATGTGAAACGTGAATCGGTTGGAGTTGACCGGGCCCAAGACCCCCGAGACGCCACCGTCGGCGAGGAATCGCCGGGAATCCGGCCAGCGGTACTCCGTCACCAGGCGCAACTTCCAGGTTTCCTTGCCCAGGACGCCCCTCTGTGAGAACCTCTCCGCCAGATCGCCGCCCCCGCTTGCCGAGAAGCCCCAGTCACCGATTCTCACCGACGTTCGGGCCGCCGCCGCGAGCGCACCCGATTCTCCCCCGGCCACCCGTAACCAGGCGGAGGTCTTTTCTTCAATCCTTCTCGTGGTGATGCTGATTACCCCGGCGAATGCATTGGCGCCGTAAAGGGAGGAAGCGGGCCCGCGGATGACCTCGATGCGTTCTATGTCTTCTAAGAAGATTGGCAGTTGTTCCCACGGCGGTTGACCCAAAAGCTCCAGGTTGGCTTCTCTCCCGTCGACCAGGACCAGGTAGTGGTAGTTCGTGTATTCCCAATGAAGCCGGGACATGACCGAGCTGAAGAACGGGGTGACCAGAACAACATCCATTCCCGGCACCAACCGGAGCAGGTCGGGTATGCTGGTGGCGCCCGAGGTCTCGATGTCCTCTCGGGTGATTACGCTGATCGCCGACGGGCTCATCCCGATCTCCTGGCGATGACGGGCGGCCAGCTCGACAACGCCGGCTTCCTGCAGGAAGGTTAGCTCGTCGAACAGCGCATCTTCATAGTCGTCCAAAGACTCCTCGCCGGCATTCTTGTCTCTCTGGCCGGTTTCTTCTCCAAAGGCGGGAGCCAGGGGGATCACGTTGTTAAGCAGGGCGGCGGCAAGCGCGAATACCAGGATTGAGAGCGACCGGCTCATTGCAAAAAATCAGAGGGACTGCAACCGATGGTTGTGTGGTTGGGGCAAAGCATGACTAAGCCCCCTTTACTATAGGTATCCCCTAAACAAATACTCTCTGCGAAGATCAATGGTTTCTCCAAAATGGATCTCACTCACACGATATGTATTTTGTCAATGTCGAGGCAGCTCTATAGTTTTAGATTCTGGGCGTTCTTTGCTTGACCTCCGGTTCGACCTGCTACAAAATCCCCCGAAATCTCAGGGGTGTGATTGGAGAATGGAAAACATGTCACCGAGTAAAAGCAGTAAGAAGTACAAGGGCACCATCGGTATCCTCACGGGCGGCGGCGACGTCCCCGGATTGAATCCCGCCATACGCGCCTTGACCATCCGGGCCATTCGCGAGGGGTACCGGGTCATCGGGATTCGCAGAGGCTGGGCCGGCCTGGTGGATATGGCCCAGGAGCAGCACGGCGGCGCGGATTGTTACCAGATCCTATCGGAAGAGCTGGTCAACAAGATCGGCCGGAGTGGCGGGACCTTCCTGCACTCTTCCCGTTGCAATCCCGCCAAGGTGAAGGAAACCGAGGTGCCGGTCCACCTGCGCAGCAAGTACCACGCCGACGTCAACGATCTGACCCAGGAGGTCTTGCGGAACATCGAGTACCTGGGGATCGACTGCCTGGTGCCCATCGGCGGGGACGACACGCTCAGCTATGGCTCCCGGTTGCACAGGGAAGGCGTCAAGGTCATCGGCATTCCCAAGACCATGGACAACGACGTGCCCGGGACCGACTACTGCATTGGTTTTTCCACCTGCATCACCCGGATCATCGAGCTGACCCACAGTCTGCGGACGTCGGCGGGTTCCCACGAACGTTTCCTGATCATCGAGGTGTTCGGGCGCTACGCCGGATTCACCTCGCTGATACCCACCATGGCGGGGGCGGCCAACCGCTGCGTAATCCCGGAATTTCGCTTCAACGTCGAGAAACTGACCGAGTTGCTGATGGAGGATCGCTACACCAATCCCAGCAAGTACTCGGTCTGCCTGGTTTCCGAAGGAGCGGTCTTCGAGGGCGAAGACGAGATGGCCTTCGAGGAGAGCGAACCCGACGCCTACGGTCACCGCAAGCTGGGCGGGATCGGGGACCTGGTTTCCGCCAAGGTCAAGGAGCTTTCTCTGAAGTTCAACCCCAAGGGGGAAAAAATCAGCACGATCAACCAGCGCCTGGGTTACCTGGTCCGCTGCGGCCATCCGGACGCCATCGATTCCATCGTTCCCATGGCCTTCGGTAACCTGGCCCTGAACCTGATCCTCGAAGGCCGCCACGGGCGCCTGGTCAGCCTGCGTAACGGCCGCTACGACAACGTTCCCCTGGAGGTGGTGGACGGTCCCAGCAAGGTGGTGGACGTGGAGCGCTACTACAACAGTGAGCGTCTGCGCCCGCTGTACAAGTCCTTCGACTCCAAGCCGCTGTTCATCATGACCAGCGACTATTAGTGCCCGTCTCAGAACCTCATTCTATTAGGGTCTTTGTTTTGATCCGGCATGTGAGCTGGTTTTGGCTACGGCGATGCACTACTTCTTATTCACCAGAACGACCTGCCCCGGGAAGATTTGTGATTTTATCTTGAGGCGGTTGAGTTTCAGGAAACGTTCCAGCTTCATGTCGTGGTCGACGGCGATTTGGTAGGGGCTGTCGCCGGGCTTGACTTCGTAGACCTTGGTGTCGGTGGGAATTTTGAGCTTGCTTTTCGGCTTGGGAACCATGAGTTTCTGGCCGGTCTGGATGATGGAGGATTGCAGGTTGTTCAGGCGCATGAGTTCCCGGGTGCTGATGTTGTGCAGGTAGGCCACCCGCCAAAGGGAGTCGCCTTTGCGCACGTGGTAGGCCTGGGGCTTGACCGAGGCCGCCAGCCGGGCTTTTTTCTTGGGGCTGATGGGAATTTTCAGCTTTTGCCCTACCCGCAGGGTGGTGCTCTTCTTGATCTTGTTGGTTCTGGCTATGCTATCGATGCTGACGTGGTATTTGCCGGCCAGGCAGGAGAGGGTTTCTCCGTGGCGGATCAAATGGAAAGCGTAGCGCGGCACCTTCTTGGGTTTGTATCTGGGTATTCGCTCCAGCTTGGAAAGCAGAACCCGGCTCCGGCCCTTGGGCACCTTGAGGGAGTGCGCGTAGGGCGGCGTCACCTGGTGGCGGAGATCCGGGTTTAGATCCTCGAGGGCCTTCGCATCGATGCCCATGGCCCGGGCCACGTTGACCAGGCGCATCGGCTGCTTCACTTCCACGGTCTCGTATTCTTGTCTGGGATCCATTTCGGGGAGCTTGATGCCGTATTTTTCGGGCTCGTCGAGGATGATCATGGCGGCCAAAAAGCGCGGGACGTAGCGCCGGGTTTCCTTGGGAAGCCGCTGGTATAGATCCCAGAAATTGTCGAGATAGTTGATGTTCTGGCTGCGGATGACCCGCAACACCCGGCCACCCCCGCAGTTGTAAGCGGCCAGGACCGTGGTCCAGTCGCCGAAGATCCGGTGGAGCTCCTGCAGGTATGCGATGGCCGCCTTGGTGGCCTTTTCCGGGTTCATGCGCTCGTCGACCCACTCGTCCCGCTTGAGCCCGAACCGGTAGCCGGTGGACGGAATGAACTGCCACAGCCCCAGCGCCCGGGCGGGGGAAAGGGCCCGGACCTTGAAGCCGCTTTCGATCAAGGGAAGCCAGATAAGTTCCCGGGGCAGGCCTGCTTCCTCGAACGCTTCGATGATCATGTCGCGGTACTTGCCGGAGCGCCGATAGGAGCGGAGAACGAACCCCTTCTGTTCGCCCGTAAACAAGTTGATCTCGGCTTCCACGTCCGCGTTGATGAACTTGGGGATGGCCTTGTGCTTTCCGTTGACCTCGGTGTGTCGCGAGGAGTGAATTTCCAGCATCCGCTTGGCAATCGTCAGGCGGATGTCTTCTTTCTGCCGGGCGAACTCGGGGTTGTCGTGGGTATCGGTTTGCAGGATCAGATCGTAGGCTTGGTCGAGAGCCGAGATTGCGTTTTCGATATCGTCTTCCGCCCAGAACTTCTGGGAGCTTTCGCAAAACTCGAGGGCCTGGTCGAAGATCGCCTGGGTGTCTTCGGTTTTTTTCTCCGGCTTATTCGACGGAGCCTCTGGAGTCTCGGCGGGATGGTTTTTTTGCATGGGCGCGGCGGTGACGAGCTGTGGTCTAACCGCTTTTTGTGTCGTATGCGTGCATGCGGCCAATGTGAAAGCAACGAAAAGAAGCGTGATTTTCTGCGGGTACATTGTTGTCACCTTTAGCCCCTGTGCCGACGCGCCGCCCATGCTGGCAAAAACCTCTACTTAAGTCAAGGGCGTAGACCAAATGGGGCGGTTCGCAAAACAGCCTTGCTCTATGTTCTTGGGCGTGTTAAATGAGCCGGTATGGAGGACAAGTACCATCCCAAGCTGATCGAGCCCAAGTGGCAGAAGATCTGGGCGGACGAGGGGATCTTCCGCGCCGAGATCGATGCGAAGAAAAAGAAGTTCTACGTGCTGGAGATGTTTCCTTATCCCTCCGGCAACCTGCACATGGGGCACGTCCGGGTGTACGTGATTGGGGATCTGCTGGCCCGCTTCTACCGGATGAAGGGCTGCAACGTGTTCCATCCCATGGGCTGGGACTCGCTGGGCCTGCCGGCCGAGAACGCGGCCATCCGCGAGAAGGTGCATCCGCGCACCCGCACCCTTTCAAACATCGAGGGCGTGCGGCGGCAGATGCAGATGCTGGGATTGTCCTTCGATTGGTCCCGGGAGATTGCCACCTGCGAGCCGGAGTACTACCGCTGGAACCAATGGTTCTTCTTGAAGATGTACGAAAAGGACCTGGTCTATTACCGCAAGAGCCTGATCAACTGGTGTCCGGGCTGCCAGACCGTCCTGGCCAACGAGCAGGTGGTCGAAGGGCGCTGCGAGCGGTGCCGGAAGGTGGTGGTTCAAAAGGAGATGCCCGACTGGGCCTTTAGGACCACCAAATACGCCGACGAGCTGCTCGATGACCTGGATAAACTTAAAAACTGGCCCGACCGGGTCGTCACCATGCAGCGGAACTGGATCGGACGTTCCGAGGGGTGCGATCTGGTCTTCCCGGTCGAGGACGACAAGATCGAGCCGCTGTGCGTGTTCACCACCCGCGCGGACACCGTCTACGGCGCTACCTACATGGTGCTGGCCCCGGAGCACCCATCCGTGCCGAAACTTACCACCGACGCGCAGCGCGATCGGGTAGCGGAGTTCGTCCAGCGGATGTCCCGGGTGGATAAGGCGGTGCGCACGGACGTGAGCACCGAAAAGGAGGGGGTGTTCACGGGCTCGTACGCCGTCAACCCGTTCTCCGGCGAGAAGATTCCCATCTGGATCGCCAACTTCGTCCTGGCCGGGTACGGCACCGGCGCGGTCATGAGCGTTCCCGCTCACGACCAGCGTGATTTCGAGTTCGCCAGGCGCTACGGCATCGAGATCCGCGTGGTGATCCAGCCCCCGCCGGAGACCGGCCGGGTGCCGGCGGTGGAGGAGCTGACCGCGGCCTACGTCGACGACGGCGTTCTTCGTGACTCGGACCACCACAGCGGCAAGACCTCGGCGCAGGCCCGGCGGGACATTGCCGCCGCGGAAGCCGGATTGAAAAGGGGCGGGGGCCCGGCGGTCGGGTACCACCTCCGCGACTGGGGGATTTCGCGCCAGCGCTACTGGGGCACGCCTATTCCCATGGTTCACTGCCCAAAGTGCGGCATCGTGCCGGTGCCCTACGAACAGCTCCCCGTGGAGTTGCCTCCCGACGCTCCCCTCACCGGCACCGGCGAGGCGCCTTTGGCCAAGGTGCCCGAGTTCGTAGATACCACCTGCCCCAAATGTTCCGGGCCGGCCCGGCGCGAGACGGACACGATGGACACCTTCGTGGACTCGAGCTGGTACTTCGCCCGGTACCTGGATCCGCACGAGGACACGCTTCCGTTCCTTCGGGAGTCGGCGGATCACTGGCTGCCCGTGGACATTTACGTGGGCGGTCCCGAGCACGCGGTCATGCACCTGATGTACTTCCGCTTTTGGACCAAGGCCATGCGCGACCTGGGGCTCTTGGGGATCGATGAGCCCAGCGACCGCTTGCTCACTCAGGGGATGGTGGTGCGGGAGAGCTTCTTTTGCGAGGAGCATGGTTACCGTTCCCGCGACGGGGTGGACCGGCCCGAGTCCGAAGAGCCCAGATGCACCGAGTGCTCGCGACCGGTGCGGGTCAGGATCGAGAAGATGTCCAAGACCAAGCTCAACGGCGTGGCGCCGGAGGCCATGTGCGGGCAGTACGGCGCCGACACCGCCCGGATGTTTTCCCTGTTTGCCGCTCCCCCGGAGAAGGACATCGCGTGGAGCGACGCGGGCGTGGCCGGTTGCTACAACTTCCTCCGCCGGGTCTGGGCGTTTTACGCCCGCCACCGGGAGCGTTTCGCGGCCGCCCGGGACTTGGGCGGGGCGGTGGACGAGAGCAAGCTTGCCGGCCAACTGGTTTCCTTCCATCGACTGGTTCACCGCACCATTGCCCGAGTGACCCGGGACATCGAGGGGGAGTACCAGTTCAACACGGCCATCGCGGCGATGATGGAGTTGCTCAACGCCGCCAAGGTGCTCGACGATCTTCCCGACGAAGCCGAGAGCCTGTGCCTGCTGGGCATGACCCTGCGCACGCTGGCGTTGCTGCTTTCGCCGTTCGCGCCCCATTTCGCCGAAGAGGTCTGGGCGGTGATGGGGATGGAGGGTCGGGTCTGTACCCAGGGCTGGCCGGTGTTCGATCCCGGGGCCACGGTGGACGAGACCGTCAACATCGCCGTTCAGGTCAACGGAAAGGTCCGCGCCACCATCCAGGTGTCCAAGGACGCGACTGAAGAAAAATTGGAAGCGACGGCCAAGGCCGATGAGAAGGTGCAGAAGTGGTTGGAAGGCAAGACCATCCGCCGGATTATCGTGGTGCCCGGCAGGATCGTGAACATCGTGGTTGGTTGATCCCGGCGTTGCGAACGATGAGTTTGCTGCTGATCCTGGGTACGGCCGCTTGCGGGTACCGTTTCACCGCCGGCGCCGGGCGGCTTCCCGGCGGCGGCAACCGGCTCTGTATTCCTCAGGCGGAAAACCTGACCACGGATGTGTATGCCTCCGCGAATCTCACTACCGCTCTGCGCCGGCGGGCGGCGGACGCGGGGCTTGATGTGGCTTTGGAGGCTCCGGCGATCATGAATGCCAGGGTGGTGTCTATCCGGGCCATCCCCCGCGGCGTGGCCGTGTCCGGGGGTCGCTTTCGTGCACGGGAGCAGGAGGTGGTGGTGCGGGTGGAACTGGTGCTGCGTTCGCCTTCTGAGGACGACCTGGAGTTGAAGCTTAGCGACCGGGAAAGCTATCTTTCGGCGCCGGACATCCGTGGAACCGAGGCGAACCGGCAGTTGGCTTTAGAGCGGGTATGGGAGCGGATGGCCGCGGAGGGGATCGAGAGGATATCGAGAGGTTTCTAACGCTGCATAAAACGCGGCACGAGACGTGCCTGGGGCGGCGTTGGTGGCTTTGGTGAAACTTGACTCAGGTACGAAGATCGTGCCATCTCGGGTGGTCTCGTGGACACGCAGCAGTTGGCGAAATCCCTAAAGAAGGCCCAGCCGGCGTCCTTGTACCTGGTGGCGGGGGAGGAGAGCGTGCTGGTGGACCGGGCGCTTACGTTGATCACCGACCGGGTGTTGGCCGAGGTGCGGTCCGAGGACTTTTCTCTGACCCGTCTGGACGGAAAGACCGCATCGGCCGCGGAAGTGGAAGCGGCGGCCCGGACGGCTTCATTGTTCGGCGGTCGCCGGCTGGTGGTGTTGCGGGAGGCCCAGGCACTTAGGCCCGCGGAAATGAAGAAGCTGCGGAGCTACCTGGAGAAACCGGTAGTAACCACTACGCTGGTGCTGGTGGTTCGCGGGGCCGGGGCCGGGAGCAAGAACCCGCGCTTGTCCAAGGCGGCCGGGGCGGCCCTCAAATTAAAGAAGGCGGTGGAGAAGGGCCGGGGCATATACGTGGATTGCCCCCGACCGAAGCCGCGAGATTTGCCCCGGTTGGCGGAGGGAGTGCTTTCGGAGCACGGGCTGCGGGCAAGCCGGGACGGCCTCTACGCCCTGGTGGAGGCGGTGGGTGAGGATCTGACCGCCCTGTTCCAGGGCGTGGAGAAACTGGCTCTCTATATCGGCAAGCCGGGGGAAGTCCAGGCGAAAGACGTAGCCGAGGTGGTGGCGGATACCCGCAGCCAGTCGTTCTTTGCCCTGACCGACGCGGTAGCGGAGGGAGCCACGGACCGGGCCCTGCGGGTACTCAACTACGTGCTCCGCGACGGAGAAAGCCCGCTGGTCATAATCGGTCACCTGGGCAGGCACTTCCGTAACCTATCGAGAGTCCAGGCCCTCGACCGGAAAGGGGAGAACGTCGAACGCATCCGAGCGAATCTGGGATTACACCCTTTCGTGGTCAAGAAGTGCATACTGCAACTCAGGCGCTTCACCCCGGAGGTGCTCTCGAATCACCTGTTGGCTTTATCGAAATGCGATCTGCAACTCAAGCGGGGAAGGCTGCCGGACAACCTGGCTCTGGAGAAACTGGTGATTTCTCTCTGCGGATCGAAGACGGTCTAAAAATTCATTTTCCGCTGAATAGCCCGACGTAGCCTTGGCGAAGTCGGGCGAGCTTCACTATTTTTCGATAGTCTTCTGGACCCTGCGGCTCAAGCGAGCGATTTTCCTCGAGGCGGTCCGCTTGTGGAACACGCCCTTGGACCGGGCCGTGGCTATTGCGGAGACGGTCTTGGAAAGCATGTCGGGTATCGCCGCCTTGTCTTTTTTGTTCTTTATGGTTTCTTCCAACTTGCGCTCCTGGGTATGAACCTTGGAGCGAATGGCGGCATTGCGCGTTTTTCTCTTCTCGTTCTGGCGGTTTCGTTTTTCCGCCGACTGATGATTGGCCACTTCAAATCCTCCTTACGTCTTCTTCTTTCAAAAGACTGCCCTTCCTACACCATAAGGATCTGGTCTGTCAAGAAGGACTTGGGCCCCAATCTCCCACTGGTGCCCCTACGTTTCGACATAACATATTGACTTCCCAAAGGAACTCAATATACGCGGTGCCACTATACTAGTGAGATAATTTACTTGTGGTCCTCTCGT